>JAGWIC010000027.1 GCA_028866435.1 Lysobacteraceae bacterium
TGGACCAGGATGCCGGCATCGCGTGCCAGCGAGGCGGGATGGCAGGAGACGTAGACGACGCGGCGGGTCTGCTTGTGCGGCAGGTAGTCCAGCACCTTGTCGGCGCCCGCGCGCGGCGGATCGAGCAGGATCTTGTCCCACGGCTGCCGCGCCCAGTCGCTGCTGCGCTGGTCCTCGAACAGGTTGGCGACGTGGAACCGGGCGTTGCCGATGCCGTTGCGCGCGGCGTTCTGCGCGGCGCGCTCGACCAGGCCATGCTCGCCCTCCACGCCGACCACTTCGGCCACCCGGCGGGCGATCGGCAAGGTGAAATTGCCCAGCCCGCAGAACAGGTCGAGCACCCGGTCGCCCGGTTGCGGGTCGAGCAGCTCCAGCGTGCGCGCCATCATCAGCCGGTTCATGCCGGCGTTGACCTGGACGAAATCCAGCGGCTCGAATTCCAGCTCGACATCATCCACGCGCGCATCGTCGCCGCCGATGCGGAAGGCCAGCCGCGGCTGCTCGGGCCACAGCGGATGCACGCTGCTGTTGCCGCCGGGCTGCAGGTAGATCGCCAGGCCGTGTTGCTGGCCGAAGCCGGCAAGCGCCGCCCGGTCGTGCTCGCTCAACGGTTGCATGTGGCGAAACACCAGGGCCATGGTGTCGTCGCCGGCGGCGAATTCGATCTGCGGCATGGTGTCGACGGCCTCGAGGGTGCTGAGCAGTTCGGCCAGCAAGCCCACCTTGGGGCCGAGCGCCGGGTGCATCACCTCGCAGTGCTGGATGTCGGCGACGAAACGCGGGTTCTGCTCTTCGCGGAAGCCGACCAGCACGCGGCCCTTCTTCATCACGTTGCGCACCGACAGGCGGCCCTTGCGGCGATAGCCCCAGGGCTCACCGGTCAATGGCGCCAGCCAGCTGGCCGGCTCAACCTTGCCGATGCGCTCGAAATTGTCGGCCAGCACCCGCTGCTTGGCCGCGATCTGCGAGGCCGCGTCCAGATGCTGCAGCGAGCAACCGCTGCATTGTTCGAAATGCCGGCAGCGCGGCGCCACCCGATGCGGCGAAGGCGTGAGCACCTCGACCACCTCGGCCTCGTCGAAATGGCGATGCCGCTTGCGCAGCCGCGCGATCACCTGCTCGCCGAGCAATCCACCGCTGATGAACACCGTCTTGCCATCGACGCGGGCCACGCCGCGACCGTCATGACCGAGGTCGGTGACGGTCGCCTCGAAGGGCTTCGGGGAAACGCTGTTGGATCGGGACATGGCGCACGATGGGCAAGGATTGGCCGCCGATTATCACAGATCGGCCGACGCTCCGCCGCGGCGAGGGTGCCGACGCCGGCGATCATTTTTGCTGCCAGGCGCCCGCGGCGTTCTGGTAGTACCAGCCTGGGTGCGCCTTCTCGATCCAGCCCTTGGCGAAGGTGGCGCGGATCTGCGCCTCCCACTCGGGATGGTTGTTGGCATTGGCGACCTCGCGATACAGCTCGGTGCGATCGCGGTTCTCGTCGGCCACCGTGGCGTTGGCCTGCGCACGCTCGCTCAGCGGCACCTTGGCGGCATCGCGCATGGCGACCATGCCGTCGCGGGTAAAGCCCACCGCGCCACTGTCGAGCAACCGGCCCAGCGACCCCTGGAAGCGCTCCTGCATGCGGCGGCTGATGGCGGCGGTGGCGCTGGTCTGGATGCGGATGTCCGGCACGTCGGCCGCCTGCGCGGCGGGAATCAGCAGGTCGAGCAGCATCGCCGAGGGCTGCGAGCCCGCGTTGCCGGGCGCGGGCTTGTGCTCTTTCACCGTCGGGGCGGCCTCGGCGCCCGCCGGACCGATCACGTTGCCGATGAACTGGTCGGCGGCCTTCTGCGCGGCGGCCTCGGGAAAGTACACGTTGATGGTGACGCAACCGACCAACGCCATCGCCAGCGAGGTCAGAAAGACATAGGCGAGCTTGCGCATGATGTACTCCAGCTGGTGATCGGGTTGAAAGGGTCGATGCGGTGCGGACTCAATGGATTTGCGGCGGCGCACCGTTCACCGCATCGCGCAGGCGGCGCACCAGGGTCGACCAGTCGACCTGGGTCTGGTGGCCGATCACCTGCAATCGCGGCAGGCCGCTGCCTTCGACAATGGTGTAGCCATCGCCGGCGGGCTCCAGCCCGCCCATCTTGCATACGGTACCCTGCAACCGGCAGCTGAGGCCAATCTGCTTGTAGCCGAAGGTCTTGAAGAACTTCAGCATCACCCCCTGCAGGCCGCCGGCGATGCCGCCGCCACCGACCGAGGTGAGGTTGTTCACCGCGCGCTGGCTGATGCGGCCGCCGCTGCCGGCCAGCAGGCTGGCGTTGAACGCGACCGGGCTCCAGTCGACCAGGCGCAGGTCGTTGATCGAGCCGTCGAGACGGCCGGTGATGCTGCCGAAATCGAACACGCTGGTGATCGCGGCGAGATCGAGCTGGCTCAGCGCGATGTCGCCGCTCAGCACCGGGCTGGCGCCGAACGGGTTCTGCACCGAAAGCCGGGTGATGTCCGCGAAACCACCGAACAGGCTGGCCGAAAGGCCGCCGTCCAGTTCGAAGTGGTCGCCGACCCAGCGCAGCGAAGGAATCGCCCCGCCCAGCGTGCCCGGGAACGCCGGCCAGCCCATGGCCTGGCTGAAGGCCGCCATGTCGACCCCGGTGACCACCAGCGACGTCGCCAGCCGCTCGCCTTTCACCGCCGCCGGACGCCAATCGAGCGTACCGATGCGCAACTGCCCCTTGAATACCGGCACCAGCAGCGGCTGCTGCAGGCTGAGCGTGCCGTCGCGGCTCTTCCAGCGCGACTGCGCCGCGCCATTGTCGACGTGGTAGAACTGCAGGCTGCGCCAGCCGAGGCTGGTCGGCGGGCGCTCGCCCTGGGCCGACCAATCCAGCCCACCGACCAGGCCATCGACCGCCAGGTGGCCATCGGCATCGGCGAGATCCAGCCCGTCGGTATTGAATTCGAAGCTGCGCGGGCCATCGGCGCGCAGGTCCAGGCGGCCGCTCAGGTCGCCCGCGGTGCGCATGTCGCGCAGCCCCAGCGCACTCAGCCAGGCTTGCCCATAACGCTCGTAGGCCGCCGGGAAGCTCGCATGCAGGTGCTCCAGGCGCAACGATTTCAGTTGGTTCCTGGCGTCGAACGCGAGGGCGCCATCGAGCTGCAGCGCATCCGGATCGTTGACCCGCAGCCGACTGAGTTCGACCGCGCCGTCCTTGACGCCGGCATGCAGGCCCAGTTGCACCGCATGGGCGGGCAGCTTCGCGTAGATCGGTCCGAGCAGCAGTTCGCCGCCCCGCAGGCTGCTGTCCAGATCGACCTGGGCCGAGCCGCTGGTGGTGTCCAGGTCGAAGCGGCCGCTGCCGCCCAGCTGCTGCCCGGCCAGGGTGCCGCTGGGCGTATCGAAGCCGAGGCCGGTCAGGCTGAATTGCCCGGACGACTGCAGCCCGCTGCTGCGAACGTCCAGCGCCAGCTCGGCATCGAGCTTGCCGCCGGTGGCATGGCCCGACCACACCGTGCCCAGCAAGCCCTGCAGCCAGGTGGCGGGCAGGTTGTCCAGCTTGATCTGGGCATGGGTCGGCTGATCCAGCGGCAACGCCGCGCTGGTCAGCGCGCTGCCCTGGCTCAGGTCGATCTGCAGCGTATTGGAAGCTTCGCTCACCACCACCCGGACCTGGGCATTGCTGAACGCCGCGCCGGGGGCACCGGCCAGGCGCGCCTTGGCATCCAGTATCCAGCGCAGGCGTTCGTCGCGCTGCAGGTCGCCGCTGAGGCTCAGGCCCAGCCGCCGCCACCCCATCGCCGGCACATCGACCTGCCCCGCGTGCAACTGCACGTGTACCGCGCCGGCCGCGCCGTCGCCGAGGGTGACCGTCACCGCCTGCAGATGCACGCCAGGCAGGCTGATCGACCTGGCCGCCAGCACCATGTCCGCCCGCGCGGCCGGTATCCGCACGATGGCGAGCAGCAGTGCACAGCACGGCAACAAAAGATGGCTTGAAGTCAGGCGCATGTCGGGCCATTCTGCCAAATTACGATGAACGATACGGATTTCGTCATGACCAGCCCCCCCTGCGGTTCAGGACCGTTGCCGGCCAGGCCGATTTTCCCGCGCGTGCTGGTCGCCGACGACGACCCCACCAGTTGCCGCTTCCTGTGTGACGGCCTGCGTTCGCTGGGCGCCGAGGCGGAGGCCAGCTCGAGCAGCAGCGGCGCGCTGGAGCGGGCGCGCCGGCAGGCATTCGACCTGCTGCTGCTGGATTGCCGCATGCCCGGTGGCGGCGCGCTGCACATCCTCGACGAGCTGCGCCGGGACAGGCGCGCTGCGTCCGCCGGCAGTACCGCGGTGGCGACCAGCGCCGAGCTGGAAGCGGATGATCGCCGCCGGCTGCTGCGCGCCGGTTTCAGCGACACCCTGCTCAAACCCTGCCAGCTGGCCGATCTGCAGCGCGTGCTGGCCATCGTGCGGGGGGAGGTCCCGGCGCAGGCGATGCTGGACGACCGGGCGGGGCTCAGCAGCAGCGGCGATGCCGCCACCATGCGGGCGCTGCGCGGCTTGCTGCGCGACGAGTTGCTGCTGCTGCAGCGCGAGCTGGATGCACTCGCCACCGACCGCGCCGGCTTCGCCGAGCGACTGCACCGCCTGCGCTCGTCATGCGGCTTCTGCGGCGCCACCGCGCTGGCGGAACAAGCCGCCGCCCTGCAGCAGCCGCTGTCGCAGCACGCACCGGCGCCGGCGGCGCTGGAACGCTTCCGCCAGACGCTGCAGGCGACGCTGCAGGCGCTGAATGGCCAGCAGCAGCCCGGGCGGTAGCCAGGACAGTATTCCGGCCCATCCTGGCGCCGGGGACGACGAAGCGGCGGACGGGTCGGGCGCCGGCACGATTTCTAGCGCTCAGGCTCCTGCCGCCGCGACACCGCCATCGACAGCACCCGCCAGGCGCGCAGCTCGGCGCCGCCGAGGTGGAAGCGGATGACCTCGCGCATCATGTCGCGCAACGCCTTCAGGCCGACGTTGTCGGGCATCACGTCCCGATCCAGCGCCAGCAGGTCCGCGCCACGCAAGGCACCGGGGTGGCCGGCGGCACAGGCCACCGCTCCTTGCTCGACCCGGTAGCGATAGCTGCCTTCGGGCGACAGCGGCTCGCCGCTGTCGGCGTCGTGGCCCAACTGCAGGGCGTAGCCGTTGGCCGCCAGCAGGTCGCGCTCGAAGCGGCGCAGGCTCCATCCCAGCGACGCGCCGGCGGCCAGACGCTGCAGCGTTCGCGCATAGGCGTCGAACAGCGCGGTCGACGGGTCCTGCCGCTCGGTCAGCCGCACCACCAGTTCGTTGAGATAAAGCCCGGCGAGGCTGACATCACCGGTCAGCCGCAGCGTGTTGCCGGTCGCCTCGACCGCCGTGAGCGTGGCCATCTCGCCACGCAGCAGCAGGTCCATCGCCAGCGGCTGGAACGGCTCGAGCTGGGCCCGCCGCAAGCGCGCCCGCTCGCCCCTCACGCCGCGCGCCACCACGCCCAGCCGGCCGTGTTCGCGGGTCAGGCATTCCAGCAGCAGCGAGGTCTCGCGATAGGCTCGCGCGTGCAGGACGAAGGCGGCTTGCTGTTCGATGCGCATGGCTTGATGGGCGGGATGGGGGATTCGTAACAGCCTTGAGGCCTGGCGCGCTCCTGCGAATCCCGAATCCCGAATCCCGAATCCCGGCTCTAATCGGTATAGCCGAATTTCTTCAGCATGTTCTCGTCGTCGACCCAGCCCTCGCGAACCTTGACCCACAACTTCAGGAACACCTTGCGCTCGAACATGCGCTCCATGCGCCGGCGCGCGCTGCTGCCGATCGACTTCAGCTGGGCGCCGCCATGGCCGATCACGATGGCCTTCTGGCCGTCGCGTTCCACCCAGATGACCGCGTGGATCTCGGCAATGCCGTCGGGGCGATCGTTGAACTGCTCGATCTCCACCGTGGTGGCATAGGGCAGTTCCTGGTCGAGCCGCAGCATGAGCTGCTCGCGCACCATTTCGGCGGCCAGGAAGCGTTCGCTGCGATCGGTGATCTCGTCCTCGCCATAGACCGGCGCCTGCACCGGCAGCCGCGCCAGGATGGCCTGCTCCAGATCCTTCAGGCCCTGCTCCTTGAGCGCACTGACGTAGTGGATTTCGTCATACGCATGCGTCGCCACCAACTCGGCCACGAACGGCAGCATCACGGTCTTGTCCTTGTTCAGGTCGACCTTGTTGATGACCAGCAGGCGCGGCGACGATTGCTCGAGCAGGGCGCTGTAAAGCACCTCGTCCTCGTCGGTGAACCGGCCGGCCTCGATCACCTGCACCACCAGGTCCACGTCGCTGATCGCCGAGCGCGCCGCGCGGTTGAGGCTGCGGTTCATCGCGCGCTTGGCGCCGCGGTGCAGGCCCGGCGTGTCGACATACATGACCTGCCCGGCCTCGCTGGTGCTGATGCCGAGGATGCGGTGCCGGGTGGTTTGCGGCCGCGGGCTGATGATCGACAGGCGAAAGCCGATCAGCGCGTTGAGCAGGGTCGACTTGCCGACGTTCGGGCGGCCGGCGATGGCCACCGTGCCGCAACGGAAATCTTCATGCGGCAAGATGCCGGTCGCGGGGTCCAGGGGGGTATGCATGACGTCGGCTGCTCGGCAAGTCGGATGGCAAGTGTAGTGCTTCGGCGCGACCGGCATGCCCGTCGCCGGCGCGCTCACCGCCCCCGCGCCGGCGCCGTCGGCGGAGCCGGGGCTTCAAGGTTTGCGCTGCTGTTCCAGCAATTGGCCCAGTACGGTCTCGGCGGCGTCCTGCTCGGCGGCACGACGGCTGACGCCACTGGCCTCGGCCGACAGCGGCAACGGCTCGCTGATGCTGCAGCTGACGTCGAAGGTCTTGGCGTGATCCTCGCCATGGCTGGCGGTGAGCTCGTACTGCGGCAGCGGCCAGCCTCCCCCCTGCAAATGCTCCTGCAGCCGGGTCTTGGCGTCCTTGGAGGAGCGCCGCAACGCCACGATGCGCTCGCCGAACAGCTCGCGCACAACCCGCCGGCAGGCGTCAAAGCCGCTGTCCAGGTAGATCGCCGCCAGCAACGCCTCGAACGCATCGGCCAGGATCGAGTCGCGCCGGAAGCCGCCGGTCTTCAGCTCGCCGGCACCGAGCTTGAGGTCGTCGCCCAGCTCGAGGTCGCGCGCCACCACCGCCAGCGCCTGGCCATTGACCAGCTGCGCCCGCAGCCGCGAGAGCTCGCCCTCGTTCGACTTCGGATGCGCCTCGTACAGCATCTCGGCGACGATCACCCCCAGCAGGGCATCGCCGAGGAACTCCAGCCGCTCGTTGTTTGGCTTGCCGATGCTGCGGTGGGTGAGCGCCAGTTGCGCCAGCGCCGGGTCGCGGAAACCATAGTTCAGCTTCAAGAATTACTGGCCCACGTTGCCCGCCAACGGCACGCTCTTGTTGAAGTGCAGCAGGAAGTCGATGTTGTACATGAACGGAATCTGCTTGTCGTAGCTGACCTGCAGCGTGCTGCCGCCGCCCGGTTCGCGCTGGATCGTGATGTCGCTGGGCTTGATGGTGGCGTCATCGACGTACTGGAAGCCCATCTTGAACATCAGGTCGCGGCGGATGTCGTCCAGTGACTTGCCATTGGTCCCTTCGGTGGCAATCTGGTTCATCGCCTTGCTCACCCCCATGTATTCGGAGTACGAAGGCAACAGCTTCATCGCCATGAAGACGAAAAAGCCGACGACGACCATGATGATCAGGAACCCGATCAGGGTGACGCCCGTCTGCTTCGATTTCATAGTCCCTCGCTATGCCGCCGCAGCGGCTTGCCTGTGTGCTGGTGGATCGTGGCGATTATGCCCGCGCATGCTCGCCATGTTGAATCATTTGTGCGGGTCGGCGCAATCCGCCGCCGCTGGCCCGGCCGCCCCGTCCCGGTGCCACGAACTCAGTGGATGATGCGGCCGATCCGGGAGAAGTCGACCCCGCCGGTACCCCAGCCTTTCCAGCTCATCCAGATCAGGAACGCCTTGCCGGCGAGATTCCTCTCCGGCATGCAGCCCCACCAGCGGCTGTCCAGGCTGTCGTTGCGGTTGTCACCCATCACCAGGTAGCAGCCTGCCGGCACTTTGGAAGGCACGCGGTCGTTGGGAATCGAGTTGGGGGTGTTGTACTCCGGCATACGCGCAATCGTGTGGTTGATCATGCGGCCATCCTCCCGCGGCAGGTGCTCGGTCCAGACGGTGGCGCCCATGTTCAACATGAGATCGTCCACCGTGCGCTCCGGGTTGCCCTGGTAGGGCCCGACCTCGTCGGCGCTCACCCGCTTGCCGTTGACGAACAGGTCGGAACCGTGCACCTCGACGCTGTCGCCGGGCAGGCCGATCACCCGCTTGATCCAGTTCTGCTGCGGCACCGGCGCATTCGGGTTGGCGCAGCTCATGTCGCCGCTGCGGACCATCTTGCTGCCGTCGAAGCACAGGTAGCCGGGAAAGCGGAACACCACCACGTCGCCCCGCCGGGGCTCGCCCAGGTTGAGGATCTTGGTGTTGAACGCCGGCAGGCGCAGGCCATAGGCGAACTTGTTCACCAGGATGAAATCGCCCACGTCCAGGGTCGGCATCATCGAGCCGGAAGGGATCCGGAACGGCTCGGCCACGAAGGTGCGCAGCAGCAGCACCACCAGCACCACCGGAAACAGGGAACGAGCCCAGTCCACCGGCATCGGGTCGCGATACTCGTCGCCGGCGGCGTCCAGGCGGGCCTTGCGCTTCCTGTACAGGAACAGACGATCCAGCGCCCACACCACGCCGAACAGCACGGTGAGGCCGAGCAGAATCGCCGAAAAATCAAATTCCATGCCTTAACTCCAGGTTACTCGCCAGATCATCGCTGATCGCGCTTATTTGTCCACTCGCAAGACGGCGAGGAAAGCCTCCTGTGGAATTTCCACCCGGCCGACCTGCTTCATGCGCTTCTTGCCTTCCTTCTGCTTCTCCAGCAATTTTTTCTTGCGACTGACGTCGCCGCCGTAGCACTTCGCCAGAACATTCTTGCGCAGGGCTTTCACGGTGGAGCGGGCAATGATCTGCGCGCCGATCGCGGCCTGGATCGCCACGTCGAACTGCTGTCGCGGGATCAGGTCCTTCATCCGCTCGACCAGTTCGCGGCCACGCCGCTCGGCATGCGTGCGATGCATGATCAGGCTCAGCGCGTCCACCCGTTCGCCATTAATCAGCACGTCGGTGCGCACGAACGGGCCGACCTCGAAGCGGTCGAAGTGGTAGTCCATCGAGGCATAACCGCGCGAGACGGATTTGAGGCGGTCGAAGAAATCCATCACCACTTCGGCCAGCGGCATCTCGTAGCTGATCTGCACCTGGGTCGCCAGATACTGGATCGAGCGCTGTACCCCGCGCTTTTCCTCGCACAGGGTGATCACGTTGCCGATGTAGTCCGGCGGGGTGAGGATGTTGGCGATGATGATCGGCTCGCGGATTTCCTGCACCAGGCTGGAGTTGGTCGGCAGCTTGGCCGGATTGTCCAGCAGCATGGTGCTGCCGTCGCTTTTCAGCACCTCGTAGACCACGGTCGGCGCGGTGGTGATGAGATCGAGGTCGTATTCGCGCTCCAGCCGCTCCTGCACGATCTCCATGTGCAGCATGCCGAGGAAGCCGCAGCGGAAGCCGAAGCCCATCGCCTCGGACGACTCCGGCTCGAAGAACAGCGCGGCATCGTTCAGCCGCAGCTTGTCCAGCGCCTCGCGCAGGGCCGGATAGTCGTCCGACGACACCGGGAACAAGCCGGCGAAGACCCGTGGCTGCATGTGCTGGAAACCGGGCAAGGCCTTGTCCGCGGGCTTGCCGGCATGGGTCAGCGTGTCGCCCACCGGCGCGCCATGCACATCCTTGATCGACGCGTTGATCCAGCCCACCTCGCCGGCGCCGAGCCTGGCCAGCTTCTTGCGCTTGGGCGTGAACACGCCGACGTCGCCCACTTCATGGGTGCGCCCGGTGGACATCACCAGCAGCTTGTCGCCGGATTTGATCTCGCCCTGCATCACCCGCACCAGCGACACCACGCCCAGGTAATTGTCAAACCAGGAATCGATGATCAAGGCCTGCAACCGGTCGGTATCGCGCGGCTGCGGCGGCGGAATGCGCGCCACGATCGCCTCCAGCACGTCGACCACGTTGAGGCCGGTCTTGGCGCTGATCGCCACCGCATCGGTGGCGTCGATGCCGATCACCGCCTCGATCTCGCCCTTGACCTTTTCGATGTCGGCGGTCGGCAGGTCGATCTTGTTCAGCACCGGCACCACTTCCAGCCCCATCTCCACCGCGGTGTAGCAGTTGGCGACCGACTGCGCCTCGACGCCCTGGGCGGCATCCACCACCAGCAGCGCACCCTCGCAGGCGGCGAGCGAGCGGCTGACCTCGTAGGAAAAGTCCACGTGGCCGGGCGTATCGATGAAATTGAGCTGGTAGGTCCTGCCGTCGCGCGCGGTATAAGGCAGGGACACCGATTGCGCCTTGATGGTGATGCCGCGCTCGCGCTCGATCGGATTGTTGTCCAGCACCTGCGCCTCCATCTCGCGCTCGGCCAGGCCGCCGCAGATCTGGATGATCCGGTCGGCCAGGGTGGACTTGCCGTGATCGATATGGGCAATGATGGAGAAGTTGCGGATCAATTCCATGGAACGCGGGCGACCTGTCGGGCTTGGACCTGCTGCCACACACCATGCAGGGCAGCGCATCACCAATGAGCGACGCTAACCTCGCATTGTCGCATGGAACCGGCTGCCGCCATACCGCGCCACGCACAAGGGAGTTGCCCCGCTGGGGCAACTCCCTTGGCCTGACCCGCCTCGATGGCGCCTGGCTGTGCGCGCGCCCTACTTGGCGGCCGGCACCGTCAGGCCGACGAAGTTGCTCTGGTCGCCACGGCGCACCAGCAGCAGCACCGTGCTGCCTGGCTTCACGTCGCGGGTCGCCGCCTTGAATTCGGCCACGCTGCCGATGTTGCGCTGGTTGACCATCAGGATCACGTCACCGGCCCGCAGGCCCGCCTGGGCCGCGACCGGGCCGGTGATGCTGCCGATCACCACGCCCTGCCCCGGCTTCAGGCCCAGCTGGCTGCGGGTATCGTTGTCCAGCGACTGCACCGTCAGCCCCAGCGCCGCCGAACCACCATGCGCTGCAGGCGACGTGCCGGCCTGGTTGTCTACCGCATTGCCGTCGCGCTTGGCTGCGCCAATGGTCACTTCAAGCGTTTGCCGCTTGCCGTCGCGAAGTATTTCCACCGGCACCTTGCTGCCTGGCTTGGTCATGCCGACCAGGGGCGGCAGGTCGGCCGCCTGCAGCAGCGTCTTGCCGTTGTAGGAGAGGATGATGTCGCCCGGCTGGATTCCGGCCTTGGCCGCGCCGGTGCCCGGATTCACCTCGACCACGGCCGCACCGACCCCGTTGTCCAGCTTGAACGCCTTGACCATGTCGTCGCCCACCGGCTGCACGGTGACGCCGAGCAGGCCGCGCGATACATAACCCTTGGTCTTGAGCTGCTCCACCGCGTTCATCGCCACGTCGATCGGGATCGAGAACGACACGCCCATGTAGTCGCCGGTGTTGGAGTAGATCTGCGAGTTGATGCCGACGACCTGGCCTTGCAGGTTGAACAGCGGGCCGCCGGAGTTGCCGCGGTTGATCGGCACGTCGGTCTGGATGAACGAGGTATAGGGCTGATCGCGCGCGCCCAGGTTGCGCCCGACCGCGCTGACGATGCCCTGGGTCACGGTGTAGTCGAAACCGAACGGCGAGCCGATCGCCAGCACCCACTGGCCCGGCTTCAGGCTGCGCGAGTCGCCGATGGTCACCGTTGGCAGCTTGCCGCCCGCATCGACCTTGAGCAGGGCGATGTCGTAGGTCGGGTCGGTACCGACCACCTTGGCGGTGAGGGTGCGCCGGTCCTGCAGCCGCACGGTGACCTTGTCCGCGTGATCGACCACGTGATTGTTGGTGAGGATGTAGCCGTCGGAGGAAATGATGAACCCCGAACCCAGCGAGATATGTTTCTGCTGTTCGGGCGAAGGCATCATCGGCATGCCGAAGAAGCGGCGGAATATCTCCGCCCCCGGGTCGCCCGGCGAGCCCTGGCCGGGCATCGCCTGGGTGATTTGCGGCACGCTCTGCGGCGTGCCCGAATACTTGGCCTCGACATGCACCACGGCGGCGGCATTGTTCTGCACGATGCCGGTGAAGTCCGGCAGCGTCGCCGTCGTCGCCGGCTGGGCATGGACTGCCGAACCCAGGCCGGCAACCGCCAGCACGGCAAGGCAGGCCAGATTACGCAAGATGGATTGACTCATGACTCCTCCTTGGTTTGACTACAGCCAGCAATATTCGAGCTGACGAATGATCTGGTCCGGCCTCGCTCGGGAGCGACCGCCATGGACGCGCACGCCGCTGCCACCCGGACAGCGGGGGACCCACGGCAAGCCGGTACGGAGGGTCGCGGCGATCACACGCGACCTATCCGGATTTATTGCGCGACGGCGCCAGGCCGACGCGCGCCGACGACACGCTGCCGTTGCTGCACGGGCTCGAGCAGCAGCAAATAGGTGCCGTCATTGTTGTCGAGCGTGCGGTAGCCACGCATCGCCTGGTTGGGCGACACCTGCTGCGGATACAGCGGGCTGTTGCTGCCGAAGGATGTCTCGCCGAAGGTGGCCGACGCCTGCTGGCTGAGCAGTCCCGCGGAGTTTCCGCTCAACCATGGCGGCACGGCGGCGGGCACGGTCGGCATCGCCGTCACCGGCGCCGGCCCGGCCAGGCTGCCCTTGGCTTGCGCGGAACTGGACGTCGCCGCCATGCGGTCGGCGTCGCCGCCGGGCTGGGAAATCATCAGCGCCGCCGCGGCGACACTGGCGGCAATCGCGCCGCCGGCCGACCAGCGCAACCAGTGGTTGCGCCGGCCCCTGGCCACAGGACCGGATTCGCGCTCGATGGCCAGCATCACCCGCTCGGAAAACCCCGCGCCGGCCAATGGCGGCAGCTTTCGACGCAGGCCGTCACGGGCGACGTGATAGCGATCCCAGGTGTGTTGCAGCGAAGCGTCGTGATCGAGCCGGCGCAAGAGAAAACGCAGCTCATCCTTCGACAGCTCGCCATCGACGCCGGCGGAGAGGGTCTCCTGGATATTCTGATTCATGCCTGCCTGGTTCATGTCTAGTCCTCGCGATCCGGCAACAGGGGCCGCAACTTTTCGTCAATCGCCTCTCGTGCCCGAAAGATACGCGAACGCACCGTACCGATCGGACAACCCATCGCCAGCGCGATTTCGTCGTAGCTGAGGCCATCCACTTCACGCAATGTAATGGCGGTCCGCAGCTCTTCGGGCAACGCTTGGACAGTGGAAAACACGGATTGTTCAACTTCCTGGCGCATCAGTTCCCGCTCGGGTGTCGCGCTGTCATGCATGCGTTCGCCACCGGACATGAACTCGGCGTCGTCGACATCGATGTCACCGGAGGGCGGCCGCCGCCCCTGCGCGACCAGATGGTTCTTCGCGGTGTTCACCGCGATTTTGTACAGCCAGGTATAAAACGCGCTCTCGCCTCGAAACGAACCGATGGCCCGCCAGGCGCGGATGAAGGACTCCTGCGCGATGTCCTCGCACTCGGCATGACTCCTCACATAACGGGAGATCAGCCCGATCAGCTTGTGCTGGTATTTGCGCACGAGCAGGTCGAAGGCGTGCTTGTCGCCGCCCTGCACCCGCTCGACCAGCGCGCGATCCAGTTCATTTTCGCCCAGTCGGGCCGTATCCGTCGTCAATGCCATCATCCCGCTGCGGGTGCTGCTTGTTTTGAACTGAACGCGCCGCTCAGACCACTTCCGTACGCCCGAGTTCAGTCGGCGTGAATATCGCACGCCGCAAGGGTGCGGCGGCGGTCCGGACGCCCCATCCGGCGAGGGCAGTCATGGGGGCGCCAACCACCGTCTCAAGCGGGCACGGCCGGCCGCTCGTCCAGCAGCCGCCTGCGCTCGGCCAACAGTTTCTCGAAACTGACGGGCTGCAGCGGCCGGCAGAACAGATAGCCCTGCAGCACGTCGCAGGCGTGCTCGCGCAGGAACTCCAGGTGCTGTTCGATCTCCACGCCCTCGGCCACCACGGCGCGTTTCAGCCGATGCGCCATCTCGATGGTGGCGCGCACGATCGCCTCGTCATCGGGGTCCACGCCGATATTGCGCACGAAACTCTGGTCGATCTTGATGCGGTCCGCCGGCAACCGGCGCAGGTAATCCAGCGAAGCCGCGCCCGTGCCGAAATCGTCGATCGCGATATGGCAGCCCAGTCCGTGCAGCGCATGCAGGTTCTCGACCAGATTGGGCGCCTCCTTGATGCTGATGCTCTCGGTGATTTCCATTTCGAGCAGGGCCGGGTCCAGCCCCGTCTCGCGCAATACCGTCGCCACCGTGTCCACCAGCTGCGGTTCCATCAGCTGGACCGCGGAAAGGTTCACGCCCAGGCGCAGGCGCAAGCCATAGCGCCGCTCCCAGTCCCTGGCCTGGTGGCAGGCGGTGCGCATCACCCACTCGCCGATCGACACGATCAGGCCGGTCTCCTCGGCCAGCGGGATGAAAACCGCCGGGCTGATCACCCCCAGCTCGGGGTGCTCCCAGCGCACCAACGCCTCCATGCCGACGATATCCTCGGTCTCGGCACTGACCTGGGGCTGGTAGACCACCCGCAGCTCGCCGTTGCCCTCGGCATGCCGCAGCCGCGTCTTCAACGCCATGCCGTGCTGCTGGGCGTACTCCGGACTGACTTCGTAGACCTGGAAATTGTTGCGCCCCTTGTGCTTGGCCGCATACATCGCCTCGTCGGCGTGCTTGAGCAGGGTCTCGGCGTCCCCGGCGTCATCGGGGAAAAAGCTCAGCCCCATCGATACCGTGGCCCGCAGCTCGGTACCGTCGTCCAGGTACAGCGGCAGTTCCATCACCTGCACGATCTTTTCGGCGACACGTATCACGTCGTCGTTCTTGACGATATGCCGCAGGATGATCGTGAACTCGTCGCCGGCGTAGCGAGCCACCGTATCGGACGCCCGGATGCTGCCGCCCAGCCGCTGCGTGACCATCCGCAGGACCTGGTCGCCGGCGGCATGGCCATGGGTATCGTTGATGGCCTTGAAGCGGTCGAGGTCGATGAACATCACCGCGAAGCATTCGCCGTTGCGCACGGCCTCGCGAATGATCGTCTCCAGGCGGTCGTAGAACAGCAGCCGGTTGGGCAGCCCGGTAAGCGAATCCACCAGCCCCTCGGCGCGGCCCTGCTCGCGCGTCCGCCCCAATTCCAGTATCTGGCTGAAGCGGGCCGCCGCGCAGCGCAGTACCGGCTCGATGATGCTCATCTCGCCGAAGCCCCGGCGGCTGCCGGCGAGCATGCCGCCGATGACGGTGTGACGCTCATCGTACAACGGCAAGCCGGCAAACCCGTCCAGATCGAGTTGCTGCAGCAGCGGGTCGGCGATGCCCAGGCGCCTGGCATCGGCCCGATACAGGATGCTCTTGCCGGCCAGGACGAGTTGCAGCGAACTCTGCGACTGCGCCGGTGGCCAGGCACATTCCTCGCCGTTCCACAATTGCAGCAGCTGCGCCGGCGCCTCCGCGCCGTCCTGGCGAACCGACCACACCGACAGGTAGTCCAGGCCCAGCTCGTCGACCAGCAACCGCCCGGCGGCGACCTGCGGGTCCACGCCGCTGCTGGAGACGAATATCCGCGACAGCAGCGACAACGCCGCCTCGGCGCGCAGGTCGGCGCGGTCGCTGCGAAACATCAATGCCAGCGCCGGACGGCCGGCGTGCTCGACACGGCGGACATTGGCCTGGCCGACGTCAACGCCCTGCGCCGACTTGCGCTGGCAGGGGTACCAGTGGCGATCCGCATCGACCAGCACCTGGCTGATCCCGATGCCCTCGAAGCGCAACACCTCGGTCAGCGGCAGGCCTTCCCACTGGCTGGCGTGCAGACGACTGTGCCTGGCCAGCATCGGGCTGACCTCCAGCACCCGGGTGGTCTGCGCATCGACGATCAGCCATTCGCTGTCGCCCTCTTCGAAAACGTAGCGGTAATCGCATTGCGCCCCCCCGGCAGCGACCGCCGCCGTCGTGGCCGTCTTGCAGTAATCCACACTGGTGGCCTGCGACCGGCGCCAGCGAGCCACCAGCTCGGTGCCAATCTGCGCGGCGCTCAGCCAGTCGGCGATACCCGGCGGCAGGTCAGCCGGATTGAGCGGCGAGCCCTCCGGCAACACCACCATCAACGGCGTCCCCGCCGCTGCCGGCAAACGGCGCAGTTGCTCGAAGCTGCCCTGCGCCTGCTGCTCATCGCCGGACAGCACCATCACGATCAACTGCAGCGCAAGCGGTGTCGACTGCCCCTCCAGCAGGATCGCCGCGTGGACCAGATCGCGTGCGCTGTGGACCTGCGAATAGCCCGCGTGATCGAACGCATCGAACAGGTTGCGGCGCAACTCGCGCTCGGCGGCGACAAGCAAGATACCGGGTTTCATCGGCCTGGGCGCCTCAAACGAGCCAGCGGCCATCGCGCAGGCGCAACCGGCGCGGCTGGCTGTCCGCCCCGCAAAGATGCGTCGCCAGATCGCCCAGGTGCTCGGCCAGTGCCGCAGGGGCATCGATCAGCACGACCCGGCGCAGATGCTCCTTGGGTGAACGCGACAATTGCCGCAGCAGCGTCGCGTCCATCGCCGACAAGGGCAATTCCAGCCCCAGCAGAAAATAGACCCCGAAATGCATGCTCTGCTGCATGTAGCGCAGGGCGTTGCCCAGTCGCTGGCAATCCGGCACGCGCACATGCATGTCCCGCAGGCTGCCCAACCCGGTATCGGGCTGCCACAGGTAGATGGCCTGCCCGGTATGACGCGCGATGGCGCGGAACTGGTCGATCAGCCCGTGGACGTCCTTGCTGTCCAGCATGACCAGGCCACTTGGGGCCGCCACGATCCTGTCGAAAATCTCGGCACCTGCCTGCGGCGGAGCGGAGGCCATTGCGGAATTCATTGCGTCTCCACCGTGCGGTGTCATGGCGATTGCTGCGGCTTCACCGGCCGGTCATTGACAGCTTGCGCCTCCGTTGGCCAACCGAGGCATCATGCATCCTCCGATTGCCGATCGGCAACTGGCCGCGTGCCGCCGTTTGTCGCGGCAACCGGTCAAGATCCTGCCGTCCTTCAGCGGCCATCCGATTTCACACCTGCGCCCCGCCCCGGTCAAGCGAGCCGGTCACATCTCGCAATCAGGGCGATGGAAAGGTATGGTTCAATGCCTCGGCCACCACCCCTGCGCAAGCATGTTTGAAGGACTTCGTTTCAACCACTGGAAGACGCACGAAGACGACGGCGTGGTCGTGCTGACCCTCGACCGCGCCGACAGCACGGTCAACGCGATCTCGCGCACCGTGCTGGACGAGCTGGAGCAGATCGTCGAACGGCTGGCGATCGACAGCCCGGCGGGCGTCGTCATCCACTCGGCCAAGGCGTCCGGGTTTGCCGTCGGCGCCGACATCAAGCAGTTCGTCGAATACGCCAGGCAGGATTCGGTGCTGGAGAACATCGAGCACGGCCAGCGGGTCTATGAGGCGCTGGCTGCCCTGCCCTGCCCGACGGTCGCCGCGGTGCACGGCGCCTGCATGGGCGGTGGCGCGGAGCTGGCGCTCGCCTGCCGGCAACGCATTGCCGCCGACGATGACAATACCCGCATTGGCCTGCCCGAGGTCATGCTGGGCATCCACCCCGGCTGGGGTGGCACCGCGCGGCTGCCCCGGCTGATTGGCGCCACCGCAGCGCTGCCCCTGATGCTTGCCGGCAACGCCCTTTCGGCGAAACGCGCGCTGGGCATCGGTCTGGTCGACCGGATAGCACGCCGGGAAGACCTGCTGGTCGAAGCGCGCCTGCTGCTGCGGTACCCCGCCAGCCGCCCGCTGTTCCGTCGCGTCAAGGCGTGGGCGAGCAACACCTGGCTGGCGCGACAGCTCATCGCACCGATGGTGGTCAAGCAGACGTCCGCCAAAGTGCGCAGGGAACACTATCCCGCGCCTTTCGCCCTGATCGACGTATGGAAGCGCGGCAACGCCGACATCCGGCAGCGGCTGAAACTCGAGGCGCGCTCGGTCGCGACGCTGGCAACTACGCCCACCGCGCACAACCTGATCCGCATCTTCTTCCTGCGCGAGCGCCTCAAGGGCCAGGGCGGCGGCATCGACGCGGCCATCAAGCACGTCCATGTCGTCGGTGCCGGCGTGATGGGCGGCGACATCGCCGCCTGGACCGCCCTCAAGGGCTTCGACGTCACCTTGCAGGATCGCGAGATGGCCTTCATCCAGCCTGCGCTGGATCGCGCCCGGGCGCTGTACGAGAAAAAACTGAAGACGCCGGAGAAGGTTGCCGCGGCGCTGCACCGCCTGCGTGCCGACGTCGACGGCAACGGCGTCGCCCTGGCCGACCTGGTGATCGAGGCGATTTACGAAAACGCGCCGGCCAAGCGCGAGCTCTACGGCCGGATCGGACCCGGCCTGCAGGCCAACGCGATTCTCGCCAGCAACACCTCGAGCATCCCGCTGGATCAGCTGCGCGAAGGGCTCGAGGCGCCCGGGCGGTTCCTCGGCCTGCACTTCTTCAACCCGGTGGCGCAAATGCCCCTGGTCGAGGTGGTCCGTCACGACCAGCTCGACCCGCTGGTCGAGAAGCGGGCGCTGGCCTTCTGCAAGGCTCTCGGCAAGTTGCCCGTCGCGGTGAAGGGTACGCCGGGCTTTCTGGTCAACCGCATCCTGATGCCCTACCTGCTCGAGGCGCTGCGTCTTTTCAGCGAAGGCGTGCCGGGCGCGGTACTGGACCGCGAAGCCCGGAAATTCGGCATGCCGATGGGGCCGATCGAATTGGCCGACACGGTCGGCCTGGATGTCTGCGCTTCGGTGGGCAGGGAGCTGGCGCCCTTTCTCGGCCTGCAGTTGCCGACGGGCATCGAGGACAAGCTCGACGCCGGCAAGCGCGGCAAGAAGGATGGCCAGGGCCTGTACGTATGGCAGGACGGCAAGCCGCAGAAACCGCAGGTCGAAGCGGACTACGCGATACCGCCGGACCTGCAGGAGCGGATGATCCTGCCGATGGTCAACGAGGCAATCGCCTGCCTCGCCGACGGCGTCGTCGACGACGCCGACCTGCTCGATGCGGGCGTGATCTTCGGCACCGGCTTCGCGCCGTTCCGCGGCGGCCCGATCCAGTACGCGCGCAGCGAAGGCGTCGACAGGCTCAAGCGGACATTGCAGCGGCTGGCCGAGCGCCACGGCGAACGCTTCCGTCCGAAAAACGGCTGGGACAACCCCGCGCTGAGATCAGGAGGCGAGGCGTAAAGCTTCTTCCGGCGGGCGCGCCGCGCGCGTCCCGCCGGCAATCCCTTCGGCCCAGGTCGCCGGTGAGCCGGTTACCACATCAGGTCGTCGGGAACCCCGTCATCGGCCACCCCGGCGGCCGCGCCCGGCTCGACCAGCAGCGCGAGCGGCTGCGGATCGATCGCCCGCACCTGTTCGGCGACCTGGCGACTGACCAGCAGATAGCGACCGCCCATCTGCACCACGCCCAACTCTCCGGCATTGAGCGCGGCCAGTTGCGCGGCATCCACATGCACCCGACGAATCTTGCCGCCGTATTCGAAATTGCGAACCTGATCGGCATCGGCCTTGTTCAAGGCCCTGCCATCGAGCAACTGCTGCAGCTGCAACTTGCGCTCGCGCCTGCGCCGCGCCTGCTCGGCCGCCTCCTGCTCGGCCAGCCTGCGCTCACGAACCTCAGCCTGCGCGCGAATCGCGTAGGCCTTGGCCAGGTCGATCTCCTCGCGGCTTCGCGGGCCCGGAACCGGTCCTTTCGACGCCTTCGCCCCGCCCTTGGCACGGCCCGGACGGGCGTCCGCCTTGCCTGGCGGCGGCGGGCGCCTGGGCTCGCGGACGCGTTCCTGTTGAACCTGTTTGACGATGCCGCTCTTGAGCAGCTGATCGCGCAAGGACTCGGCCATGCTGGTATTCCGTGATCGTGCGGGGTGTCGGGAGGGATCGGTAAGGACAGCTCAGTAATGCGGCGGCGGTGGCTCGCTTTGCGGGTCATCGACCTGCGCCGTGCGCATCGCGGACAGCTCGCGGAACATGTCACGCAAGGCGCGCTCGAGCACGGCTATCCGCTGCGACTGTTCGGCGTCGGCCGAAGTCAGCGCCTGCACCGCATCGTCGATAAAGGTCAGCTTGACCTCCATCTCGTCGAGCCGTTGCGCGAGGGCGGCGTCGGTGGCGCTCATCCGGATACCCTCAGGCTGCGGCCACGACCCACGCCGTAATAGGCCAGGCCGGCCTCCTCGACGGTGGCCGGATCGTACAGGTTGCGGCCATCGAAGATCGCCGGTTCCGTCAACGCGGCTCGAACCGCTGCAAGATCGGGGCTGCGGAAGGCCTTCCACTCGGTCACCACGGCCAGCACATCGGCGCCCCGCAGTGCCTCGTCGGCCTGCTCGCACAGCACCAGGTCGGCGCGGTCGCCATACAGCCGGCGGGTCTCCTCGCGCGCCTCGGGGTCGAACGCCCTCACCCTGGCGCCCACCGCCCACAGCGCCTCGATCAGTTGCCGGCTCGGTGCCTCACGCATGTCATCGGTATTCGGCTTGAACGCCAGGCCCCAGAGCGCGATCGTCTTGCCGGCCAGCTGGCCGTTGAAATGGCCGGAAATCAGTTCGAACAGCTTGTTCTTCTGCTGCCGGTTGACCGCCTCGACCGCACCGAGCAAGCGCGCCTCGTAGCCATGGTCGTGCGCGGTGCGTTCGAGTGCCTGCACGTCCTTGGGAAAGCACGAGCCGCCGTAGCCGGCACCGGGATAGATGAAGTGGTAGCCGATACGCGGGTCCGAGCCGATACCCTGGCGCACCCATTCCACGTCGGCGCCGACCCGCTCGGCGATGTTCGCGATCTCGTTCATGAAGCTGATCTTGGTCGCCAGCATCGCATTGGCGGCGTACTTGGTCAGCTCGGCGGAGCGCTCGTCCATCACCACGATGCGCTCATGGTTGCGGTTGAACGGCGCGTACAGCTTGCGCAACACCGCCACCGCCCGCTCGCTGGAGGCGCCGATGATGATGCGGTCGGGCCGCAGGCAATCCTCGACCGCCGCGCCTTCCTTCAGAAACTCCGGGTTGGACACCACGTCGAACGGCACCGGGTTGCCGCGCGCCGCCAGCTCGGTCGCCACGGCCTCGCGCACCCGGTCGGCGGTACCCACCGGCACGGTCGACTTGTTGACCACCACGGCATAACGATCGAGATGGTGGCCGATGGACCTTGCCACCGCCAGCACGTACTTCAGGTCGGCGCTGCCATCCTCGTCGGGGGGCGTCCCCACGGCGATGAAGATCAGCTCGCCATGCGCGATGGCCGGGGCGGCTTCGGTGGTGAAATCCAGCCGCCCGCTGGCGTGATTGCGCCGCACGATCGCTTCCAGCCCTGGCTCGTAGATGGGGATCGCGCCACGTTTGAGGCTCTCGACCTTGGCCGTATCGACATCGACGCAAAGCACCTGGTTGCCCATTTCGGCCAGGCAGGCGCCGGTGACCAGGCCGACATAGCCGGTGCCGAATATTGTGACCTTCATGAATGCGATGCCATTGTCCGTAACGTCAGCGGCACATTCTAACCGCCAGCCAGGGCCGAATCCCGCAAAAAGCGAAAGGGCGCGAATCGCTTCGCGCCCCCTTGCCCTGGATCACCGCCGGCCGAGGCCGCCGATGGTTTCCGTCTTACTGACCGCCGGGCGCACCGGGAGCGGCACCGGCTGGCGTCGGACCGGTCTTGACCAGGGTCACGTCGAACACCAGGGTGGCATTCGGCGGCATCGGCGGCTGCGGCTCGGCGCCATAGGCCAACGAAGAGGGGATGAACAGCTTGTAGTGCCCACCCACCTGCATCAACTGCAGACCTTCGCGGAAGCCCGGGATCACTCCCTCGAGCGGAATCGACGCCGGCTTCGGACCATGCTTGGCCGAGGCATCGAACACTTCGCCGTTGAGGAAGCTGCCGGTGTAGTTGATTTCAACCGTGTCGTTCGGGCCGGGACGCGCACCCGTACCCTGCGCGATCACCTTGTACTGCAGGCCCGAGGCCGTGGTCTTCACGCCGGGGGCCTTCTTGTTCTTGGCCAGGAATGCTTCGCCTTCGGCCTTGTTCTTGGCCGCCAGCTTGATCATCTCGGCGCGGTACTTGGCCTGGACGTTGGTCATGAAGGCTTCGTACTGCTGCTTGGCTTCCGCCTCGCTCACCGTCGACTTCTGGCCCGACAGCGCCGCCTGCACGCCGCGCGCAACCGCCGCCGGGTCCAGCTCGTCGCGCACGATCGGCGGAATGCTCTCGCCCATCTTGTAGTAGCCAAACACATAGCTGGCCTTGGCCTTGTCGACTGGCGCTGCCGCCCCGGCCTTCGCGGTCTGGGCGCACACGCTCGCCGTCATGCCAAGCGCAACGGCCAGTGCAACGGCCGTCAGCGTGGGACGCAGAAAATGCTTCATTCGGAACTCCCTCGTATATTGGATATGCCGGCGCTGCCGGCCGGGCCCCCCCAATGGAGGCAGGCCACGCATTGTGCGGTGCTTGTCCGGTCTTGGCAACGATCCCATCCCACGACCGTCAGTTGGGATAAAGGTTCAACGGCGCGTCGGTTGCGGACCCGCCGTTCAGCCGTGGCCATCGGCCGGACCGGGCTTTTCCAGCGTCTCCTTCAGTACCGCCTGCAGCCGCGCATGCATCTTGACCAGCCCGCGCCAGAGCACGACCGCGAGCACCGCCAGCACCAGCAGCAGCGAAAGCACCACCCCGCGCGGCGGCAGGATCGCCGAGCCCAGCGCGCTCACCAGCAAGGCCAGCACCAGCAGGGTCGCCAACGGGATCAATCGCGCCAGCACATTGCGGATGGCGACCGTATAGGCGCCGGCAATACGCTCGCGTATACCGATCTCGGCCAGCACCATGCCGAGCGCCTCGGCCTTGCGATAGACCGCGATAAGCATCGGCAGCGACAAAAACAGCGCGCCGGCCCAGATCAACGTGTGGCGAAGATCGCGGCCCACGCCCAGCATCGAAAACCAGTTCCAGCTGCGGGCATTGATGTACGCCCCGATCATGAAAAGGGTGACCACCAGCAGGATGTTGACGGCGATATGCCACAGCAATCGCCGAAAGATCGCCGCGATCGCGGCGTTCTCGTTGACCGGCTTCAGGTTTTCCAGCCAGCCGCTGTAGCTGGTCGCCAGCAAGCGCAGCGACCGAGGCGTGACCCGGCGCAGGCCATCGGCCAGCCCGTCGGCGGAACGCCCCAGATAGGGTGAAGTCGCCATGCACAAGACGGACACGGCGACGGCAACGGGATAGATGAAGTCGCTGATGACGCCGAGCGAGAGCCCCAGGGTGGCGATGACGAAGGAGAACTCGCCGATTTGCGCCATCCCCAAGCCCGCCCGCAGCGAGGTCCGCGGATCGTGTCCCACGACGAATATGCCGAGGCTGCAGGCCAGCGTCTTGCCGACGATCACCGCCAGCGCGATCACCAGGGCCGGCACACCGTATTGCCACAGCATCAGCGGATCGATCTTCAGGCCGATGGCCACGAAAAACAGCGCGGCGAACATGTCGCGCAACGGCTCCACCAGATGGGTCACCCGCGCCGCACTGCGCGACTCGGCCACCACGGCGCCGGCCAGGAAAGCGCCCAGCGCCACGCTGAAACCCATCCATGCGGCCAGCAGGCTGGCGCCGAAACATATCCCGAGCACACTGACCAGCAAGGTCTCATTCCGGCCGAATCCCGCCACGTAGTCGACCAGCCGCGGCAACAGGAGCAGGCCGAGTATCGTGCCGACCACCACGAACAGGCCCAGGTGACCGATCAGGGTGAAGGCCGCCCCCGCCTGCACCGAGCCGCCGATGGCGACGGCGGTCAGCAGGGTGAGCATGATCACCGCGAGCATGTCTTCGGCCACCAGCAGGCCCACCACCAGCCGGGCGAATGCCTGGCGCCGCTGGCCGCCCTCGGCCAGCGTCCGGGTGGCGACCATGGTGGAGGAAAGCGAGATGATGGCGCCCAGGAACAGCGCGTCGGTACCCTTCCAGCCGAACAACCTGCCGATGCCGATGCCGATCCACAGCATCAGGCCGACTTCGGCGACCGCCACCGCCAGTACGCCGATGCCCACCTCGCGCAGCTTGCGCACGCTGAACTCCAGGCCCAGGGTGAACATCAGCAGGACCACGCCGAGGTTGGAGATGTCGGCGATCGCCTGCGGGTCGCCCACCAGCACGCCGGGCGTGTGCGGGCCGATCAGCACACCGGCGAGGATGTAGCCGAGCAGCACCGGCTGGCGCAGGCGCTGAAACAGGATCGTGGTGGCGCCGGCCACCAGCATCACCACCGCCAGATCGCGAACGAAGCCTATCTCGTGCATTCCCTCCACTCCGTCCATCCGCCAGGTCGTTGCAGCTTAAACGAGGGCGCGACAGGAACATCGTCCGTCGGCGGATCCGATCGCGCATCGCCAGCCACGCGATCGCGCCTATTTGCAAAAAAGGCTTGACGGATATCCACCTCACGCCTATTCTTCTCGGCTTCCAGCGGCGGGGCCATAGCTCAGCTGGGAGAGCGCCTGCATGGCATGCAGGAGGTCGGCGGTTCGATCCCGCCTGGCTCCACCAACTTGAATCCGTCCCCATCGTCTAGAGGCCTAGGACATCACCCTTTCACGGTGGCGACCGGGGTTCGAATCCCCGTGGGGACGCCAGGTTGGCTCGCAAAGCTGGAAAATGCGGAGTGGTAGTTCAGTTGGTTAGAATGCTGGCCTGTCACGCCGGAGGTCGCGGGTTCGAGTCCCGTCCACTCCGCCACTATTGATGCAAACAGCCCGCCTTGCGGGCTTTTTGTTGCCCGCCGTTCGCCGCAGCAGCCTCAATCGTGGCGAATCAGCGTATGGGTGGAATGCCCCTGCTCGGCCAGATATTCCAGCCAGCGGCAGAGGAAGCTGTTCATGCGCAGGCGATGCTGGAACACGCTCGAGGCTGGCGTAAAAGGCCCCAGCACCTGCCACAGGTGCCGACCGGGGTGGCAGTGCTGCGCCTCGGCCACATGCGCATCGGTGTACAGGCGCAATTGCGCCGCCGGGGTACGCTCTCCCGTATGCGCGTCGACGAAGCCGTAGGTGAGCTCGAGCTCCAGCGTGTAGGGGTGGCACTGTTGCAGGTGCAAATGCACATCCAGGCCGTCGTCCACCACCGACACAAAACGACCGGGCACCAGCTGCTGCGGCGCGAACAACCGCGTCAGCCGATGATAATTCTCCGCATACAAGCCCATCAGGAACTCGAATCGCCCCGGCAACAGGCTGCTGCGGTCGTCCAGTACGGCACTCATGGTGAACGCCAAAACTCCGGCTGGTAACTCAGAACAGGGTCCGCTCGATACCGAAGCGGTCGAAAATCTTGCTGGCAATTTCCTCGATCGACACGTGCGTGGTGTTGAGGCTGGGAATGGCCGCCTGACGCATCAGCCGGTCGGCCTGCTCCAGCTCCCAGCGGCATTGTTCGATCGTGGCATAACGGCTACCCGCCCGGCGCTGCTCGCGAATCTGCGCCAGCCGGGTGGCGTCGATCGTCAAACCGAACAGCCTGTTCTTATAGGGGCGCAGCCGCGCAGGCAACTCGAGCTTTTCGAGGTCTTCCTCGGTCAGCGGATAGTTGGCGGCGCTGACGCCGTAATGCAAGGCCATGTACAGGCAGGTCGGCGTCTTGCCCGAGCGCGACACCCCGACCAGGATCAGGTCGGCGTCGGCGTAGTTCACATCCAGGCCATCATCGTGGGTGAGTGCATAGTTGGTCGCATTGATGCGCTCCTCGTACTTCTCGAAATTCACCATTCCATGCGAGCGGTTGACGGCGCCGGAGCGGCGCGCCTTCAGCTCGTCCTCCAGCGGACCGATGAAGGGAGCGAACACGTCCAGCATCAACGCGCCGCTGCCGGCGACGATGTCGCACAGCGCGCGTTCGGCCATCGTGTTGACCACGATCGGCCGCTGACCCGATTTCGCATAGTGGGTCTTGATCCGCAACGCGGCCACCTCGGCCTTCTGCGGGCTGTCGACGAATGGCAATCGATGCTTCTCGAACTGCACCCCCTCGAACTGCGCCAGGATGCTGTTGCCGATCGTCTCGGCGGTAATACCAGTGGAGTCGGAAATGAAAAAAACCGTTCGCTGCATGGGAAATCCTGCTCGCCCGAATGCGTATGTCCGCACCTTAGCGCATGCGTGAAATGCTGTCGCGGGTTGAGCGCGCGCTGACTGGTATGCGGTTGGAATGACGACGGCCGGCAGTGGTCTTCTTGTGCTGCGCACCATCGGCAGCGGACAATACCAGTTTCCCGCCGCCCGTTTCCGGCGGCGCGCAGCATCCCTTCCGTTACCTTTTGTGCTTACCGAGGAGACACCCTTGAACGACCTGGTGCTGTGGCTCGACCAACTGCGCATGACCGACCTGGGCAAGGTCGGCGGCAAGAATGCCTCGCTTGGCGAGATGATTGGCAACCTCGCCAAACTCGGCGTCTCTGTTCCCGGCGGTTTCGCGACCACGGCGCAGGCCTTCCAGCATTACCTGGAGCGCAGCGGTCTGGCCGTGCGCATCCAGCAGCGACTGGGCTCGCTGGATGTCGACGATGTCGATGCCCTGGCCGTCGCCGGCAAGGAAATCCGCAGCTGGATCGTCGATACCGCCCTGCCCGACGAACTCGAACAGGCGATCCGCACGGCCTACATCAAGCTGTGCCAGGACGCCGGCGCCGACGACATCGCGGTTGCCGTGCGCTCCTCGGCAACCGCCGAGGACCTTCCGGACGCCTCGTTCGCCGGCCAGCAGGAGACCTTCCTCAACGTGACCGGCATCGACGAGGTGCTGATCAAGGTCAAGGAGGTCTTCGCCTCCCTCTACAACGACCGGGCGATCTCCTATCGCGTGCACCAGGGCTTCCAGCACGCGGACGTGTTCCTCTCCGCCGGCGTGCAGTTGATGGTGCGCTCGGACGTGGGCGCCTCGGGCGTGCTGTTCACGCTTGACACCGAATCGGGCTTCCGCGACGTGGTGTTCGTCACCGGCTCGTACGGCCTGGGCGAAATGGTCGTGCAGGGGGCGGTCAACCCCGACGAGTTCTACGTGTTCAAGCCCACCCTGCGCGCGGGCAAGCCGGCCGTGCTGCGGCGAAGCCTCGGCGCCAAGCAGTTGCGCATGACTTATTCCAGCGTCCCCGGCGAGCGGGTCAAGACGCAAGACACCCCGGTCGAGATGCGCAACCGCTTCTGCATCAATGACGAGGACGTGCAGGAGCTGGCAAGGCAGTCGCTGATCATCGAACAGCACTACGGCCGCCCGATGGACATCGAGTGGGCCAAGGACGGGCATACCGGCAAGATCTACATCGTGCAGGCGCGGCCGGAGACCGTGAAGTCGCGCGCGCAGTCCACCCAGTTGGAGCGCTTCCACCTGCAGGAAAAGGGCAAGGTGCTGGCCGAGGGCCGGGCGATCGGCCAGAAGATCGGCGCCGGCCGGGCGCGGGTGATCCGCTCGCTGAGCGACATGGGCAAGGTGCAGGCCGGCGACGTCCTGATCGCCGACATGACCGATCCCGACTGGGAGCCGGTGATGAAGCGCGCTTCTGCCATCGTCACCAATCGCGGCGGCCGCACCTGCCACGCGGCGATCATCGCGCGCGAACTGGGGGTGCCGGCGGTGGTCGGCACCGGCAATGCGCTGGACCTGATCCCCGATGGTGCCGAAGTCACCGTGTCGTGCGCCGAGGGCGACACCGGCATCATCTACCAGGGCGCCCTGAAATTCGAGCGCGTCACCGCCGACCTCGGCGCCATGCCCGCGGCGCCGCTGAAGATCATGATGAACGTGGCCAACCCCGAGCGCGCCTTCGATTTCGGCATGCTGCCCAACGCCGGCATCGGCCTGGCCCGCCTGGAAATGATCATCGCCAGCCATATCGGCGTGCATCCCAAGGCGCTGCTGGAATATTCCAAGCAGGATGCCGACATCAAGGCCAGGATCGACGAGCGCATCACCGGCTACGCCGACCCGGTCAGCTTCTACGTCGACCGCCTGGTGGAGGGTATCGCCACCATCGCCGCCTCGGTCTACCCGAAGCCGGTCATCGTGCGGCTGTCCGATTTCAAGTCCAACGAATACGCCGGACTGCTGGGCGGCGCACGCTACGAGCCGCATGAAGAGAACCCGATGATCGGCTTCCGCGGCGCCAGCCGCTACGTCGATCCAAGCTTTGCCGAAGCCTTCGCACTGGAGTGCAAGGCGGTCAAGCGGGTGCGCGAGGTGATGGGCCTGGACAATGTCCGGGTCATGATTCCGTTCGTGCGCACCCTGGACGAAGGGCGCAAGGTGATCGAGGTACTGGCCAGGAACGGGCTCAGGCAGGGCGAGCACGGGCTCGAGGTCATCATGATGTGCGAAGTGCCTTCAAACGCCCTGCTCGCGGATGAGTTCCTCGACATCTTCGACGGCTTCTCGATCGGATCCAACGACCTCACCCAGCTGACGCTTGGCCTCGATCGCGATTCGAGCATCGTCGCCAACCTGTTCGACGAGCGCGACCCCGCGGTCAAGAAGCTGCTGGCCATGGCGATCGGCAGCGCGCGCGCCAAGGGCAAATACATCGGCATCTGCGGTCAGGGCCCCTCCGATCACCCGGACCTGGCCGAATGGCTGATGGAGCAGGGCATCGAATCGCTGTCGCTGAACCCCGACACCGTGGTCGACACCTGGCTGCGGCTGGCGAAAAAGAAGGCCGGCTGAGCGATGGCTCGGTCGACCTGAACGAGCACTCGCACTGCAGCGCAACAAAAGGGCCGGAGCCATCCGGCCCTTTTGTTTGCGCCACCATCCGGAAAAACCTCTTGCGGCGCTTGCCAGGCAACGGTTCCGGCATGTCCGGGCGCTCCTGTCCCGACCCGCTCTTCCATCCGCTTTGCACGCCTTGCGCTGCAGCTTGCCCGGCAGCGTCTGCGAAGGTAGCGTTCATACACATGTTTAAATCTTCGATTTGAAGCACGCGTCGGGCCGCTGAAGCCACGCGTCCAGGTGATGAACTCTTGAACAAGACCCAGCGCACTGGCTCAGGCGATACCCGCAAGCGCTTGCTCGAGGCCACCGAGTGGCTGTTTATCGAGGGTGGTTACGACGCCATGTCGCTGCGCCACATCACGGCGCGTGCCGGCGCCAATCTGGCGGCGGTGAATTATCACTTCGGCAGCAAGGAGGCCCTGATGCAGGAGTTGCTTTCGCAACGCCTGGATCCCCTCAACCGCGACCGCCTGCACCTGCTCAGTGCCTGCGAACGGCAGCACCCGGAAGGACTGGGCGCCGCCGCGGTGCTGGGCATGCTGTTCATTCCCGCATTCCGGCTCAACCGCGACGAAAGCTGCGGCCCCGCCTACATGCGGCTGCTGGGGCGCGTCTACAGTGACCCGTCGCTGTTCATCCGCAACTACCTGCAGCAGCACTACCGGCCGATCTCCGGGCGCTTCTTCGAGGCATTCTCGCGCGCGCTGCCGGCGCTGTCCCGCCAGGATCTCGGCCTGCGGCTCCACTTCGCGCTCAAGGCCCTCTCCGGCATGCTGGCCGGCGAGGACATGCGGGTACTGGTCACCAGCATCAACCAGGGGACGACGATCACCGATGCCGAACTGCTCGCACGGCTGATCTCCCTGCTGTCGCCCATCCTCACCGCCCCTTTCGGCACCCCGGCGCAAGTCAAGGTGATCGAACAGCTGCTGCAGCTCGACGGCTCAACGGCCCGCAGCGGAGGCGCGGCGGACACCGCACAGGTCAGCGACGAATCGACCGCGCCGCAATGGATCAAGGAAGGGGGGCTGGCCTCCTGAAAAAAACATTCCAGCCGATACCGTCATTCCGGCAACGCCGGCCATCCAGTCCACGCGAAAGCAACCGCCCGTTGCGACCAACGTACACCATGGGCTTTGTCACAGGAGAACCAACGTGAACCACCATCATTCAAAACGCTTCAGCAGACTAGCCACCCCTGCCAGCCTCGCCCTGGCCGTCGCCGCCGCCCTGGCGATACCGCTGCGTGCCGAGGCCGGCTCGTTCCAGTTGCCCACCGACAACGCCGCCGGCTGGGCGCGTGCCAACGCGGGCGGCTCGCTGTTCGCCAACGACCCCACCGCGGTCTACAACAACCCGGCGGCAATGGCTTTCTTCACGGGTTCAGTGCTGCAGGTCACCGCCACCGGCATTCGCCCCAGCGCCGAATTCCAGGGCCAGGTCAGGGATTCGCAGGGCAACCCGGTCAGCGGCGACAACCCGAACGGCTTCGGCAAGTTCGTGCCGTTTCCCAACATGGCATTTGCCGCCCCGATCAACGATCGCCTGACCATCGGCGGCAGCGTCACGGTTCCCTACGGCCTGGCCAGCGAATACAACCCCACCTGGCAGGGTCGCTATTTCGGTACCAAGACCAGCGTGCAGTCGATTGCGGTCAGCCTCTCGGCCGGCTTCAAGGTGAACGATCAATTCGCCATCGGCGCGGGCATCGTCGGCCAGCGCACCAAGGCGCAATTGAACACGGTGCTGGATACCACCGGCACCGCCGCCGCATTGACCGGCGGAGCCACCATTCCCCTGTATGGCCCGCCGCAAAGCGCCGACGCGCAGCTCAACGTGAACGTCAAGAAGAATGCGGTCGGCTACTTCTTCGGCTTCGAGTACAAGCCCACCTCGGCCGACTCGATCGGCTTGAGCTACCACTCGCGGATCGGCCAGGTACTCGGCGGCAACTACAAGCTGTACGGCGGCGCCACCGCCATGGCCCTGATCCAGGGCGGACCGCTGCAGTTCCCGACCGCCGGCTTGCCGCTGCTCAACCCCGCCGGCGGCCAGGCCAGCGCCACGCTGAACATGCCCGCCTTCGCCAGCCTCGACTGGCTGCACGCGTTCAACGACAGGCTGAGCATCGCCGGCTCCATGAAGTGGACCCAGTGGTCCAACTTCCAGAACCTCACCCTGACCTCCAATGGCCAGACGCTGGTCAGCTTGCCCGAGCGGTACAAAAACAGCATGGCCTACTCGATCGGCGGCGACTACAAGCTCAATGACCAGTGGACCGTGCGTGCAGGCATCGGCTACGACGAGACCCCGACCAACATCATCAGCCGTGATCCGCGCATCCCCGACGGCTCGCGTCGCCTGATCGGCGTCGGCTTCGGCTACCAGGCCAGCCAGCACCTGGCGATCGACCTGGGCTACCAGCACCAGTTCGTCAGCGACGCGCAGGTCAACCTGACCAACCCGGTAAGCCTCGGCGCCGGCACCATGGTGGGCAAGTTCAAGGACCACGGCGACGTGCTCAGCATGACCGGCACCTACCGGTTCTGAGTTCCGGCCGGCATGCGTTCAGAACGGGGGTCGCCTGCGCGGCCCCCGTTTTTTTTGACGCAGCGGCAAGATGCAGCCGCCCCTCTCCACCGGGGAAAGGCGTCCCCGGCACCCGCCTTCCCGCGGCACTGCGCCTTCGGCCCGTCTTCCCCGTGCCGAGCAGATCGTCTCCCCGGATGCAAGCCGGAAACCGGCAACTGTGGACCAGGTCACAAAATGTCGTTCGCAGTCAATTCCGCGCAAGTCGCGGCCTGTATCGTGCTGGCGAGCGCGTGCCGTACGCCCTGCACCGGGCGTCCCCGTTGCCGTGCCTGCATGGCATGAATGTTGCGGTAGCCCAAGCTCATCCCCCAAAAAAACCGGCACGCCCTGGAAATGATCGGCACTTACGACTACGGACTGGTTGCGATTTCGTACCTGGTGGCCTCGCTCGCCTCCTACGTCGCCCTGGACATGGCCGGCCGCATCACCGCCAGCCAGGGCAGCACCTCGCGCTGGTGGCTGTTCGCCGGCGGTACCGCCATGGGCGTCGGCATCTGGTCCATGCATTTCATCGGCATGCTCGCCTTCACCCTGCCGATCCCGCAGGGCTACGACCTGGCGATCACGCTCTATTCGCTGCTGATCGCCATCGCCGCCTCGACTTATGCGCTGTGGCTGGTGTCACAGCCGACGCTGCCGCACCGGCGCCTGCTGGGCGGCGCGCTGGTGCTGGGCGCCGGCATCGCCGCCATGCACTACACCGGCATGGCCGCCATGCGCATGGTGCCGGGCATCGACTACGACCCGTGGTGGTTCACCCTGTCCATCGTCGTCGCCATAGCCAGCGCCGGTGCCGCCCTGTGGATTGCGCACCACCTGCGCAGCGAAGGCCGGCGCATCCACCGTATCCGCGCGCTGGCGGCACTGGTGATGGGCCTGGCCGTGGCCGGCATGCACTACATCGGCATGGCCGCTGCCCGCTTCCCGGCAGGCAGCTACTGCGGCGCGGCGCTGGGCCACGGCGTCTCCTCGCAATGGCTGGCCTGCCTGGTCGGGGTCAGCAGCTTCGCCATCCTCGGCATGGCGATCGTGGTCTCGCTGCTGGACCGGCGCATGCAGGAGCGCACCACCGAGCTCTCCCTTTCCCTGCAGCAGGCCAACGACAAGTTGACCTACCTCGCCCTGCACGACCCGCTGACCGTCCTGCCCAACCGTTTCCTGCTGGAGGATCGCCTCAACCAGGCGGTGGAGAAGGCCCTGCGCTCGACCTCGCGCCTCGCCCTGCTGATCATGGACCTGGACGGATTCAAGTCCATCAACGATGCCTACGGACACCCGGTCGGCGACCGCCTGCTGGTGCACGTGGCCGCCGGCATCCGCGAAGTCGCCCGCGCGCAGGACACCGTGGCCCGGCTCGGCGGCGACGAGTTCGTGCTGCTGATGGAAGTGGACGGGCCCGATGACGCCGCCCTGATGGCGGACAAGCTGCTGCGGCAGGCCCGCGTGCCGCTGGACCTCGGGCATGGCCTGGTCCAGGTCAGCGCCAGCATCGGCATCGCCCTGTTCCCGGACGACAGCAGCAGCGCGCGCGAACTGCTGGCCTATGCCGACGCGGCCATGTACCACGTCAAGGATCAGGGCCGCAACGCCTATGGATTCTTCAAGGCCTCGATGAACCTGGGCGCGCAGGAGCACCTGGCACTGATCCAGGACCTGCGCAAGGCGCTGGCCCAGAATCAGCTGATGCTGCACTTCCAGCCGAAATTGAAGGCGCCGGAAGGCCCCCTGCTGGGGGTGGAGGCGCTGCTGCGCTGGCAGCATCCGCAGCGCGGCCTGATCATGCCGGATGTGTTCATTCCGCTGGCCGAGCGCAATGGCCTGATCATCGAGATCGGCGATTGGGTGCTCGACGAAGCCTGTCGCCAGCTGGCCGTGTGGCACCGCGAAGGACATGAGATCCCGAGCATGGCGGTGAACCTGTCGGCCACGCAGTTCCGCTACGCCGGCCTGACCGGCCGGGTCCGCGACACGCTGCGGCGGCATGGCATCGCCCCCGGTGCGCTGACCCTGGAAGTCACCGAATCCACCGCGATGCACGATCCGGAAGCCAGCCTGCTGATCCTGCAGGAACTGGTCGACATCGGCGTGCACATCTCCATCGACGATTTCGGCACCGGCTATTCCAGCCTGATGTACCTGAAGAAGCTGCCCGCCAGCGAATTGAAGATCGACCGCGGCTTCATCAAGGACCTGCTGGAAGGCAGCGAAGACGAAGCCATCGTCACCGCGATCATCGCCCTGGGCAAGACACTCAACCTGAACATCATCGCCGAAGGCGTGGAAACCCGGCAGCAACAGCTCCTGTTGACGCAACTGGGCTGCACCGCCCTGCAAGGCTTCCACCTGGGTCGGCCGGTCGGCGCCGACCAGCTGGTACTGGACTGGGACAGCGCCGGCAACAACGCGGAGTCGCGTGCCGCGCAGAAAAAACACGACTGAGCGCGGCGGATCGACGAAAGCGTCGAAAACTTCGCTGCAAGCGTTCTCCGCCGGAATGCCCTGGGCCCACGCACAAACAGTCTGCCGGGATGACAAAAAAAGGCCCCGCATCGCTGCGAGGCCCTGGTGCCACTGGCGGAGAGGGTGGCTGTCCGCCCAACTTACCTAGATATCCCTGCGCGTACCTACACGCACGCAACCGCCCATATCCATTGGTGCACATGGTTTCCTGACGTACCTAATCATCCCTTGACAACCCCGTGCAGCGCGCGCATTGTGTATGGCATGGAGAATGGAACGGGAAGTTAGGCGGACAGTATGCCCAAGCACGTCAAGCCCCTCACCGCAGTGAGCATCAAGACCAAGCCGCCGGGCATGCACGGCGACGGCGGTTGCCTGTATCTGGCGGTGAAGCAGAAGGGCGAGATCGGCTCATGGGTTTTTCGCTACCGCGACCGCGTGACAGGCAAGCTGCGCGACATGGGGCTGGGCCAGGCGCTCGGCAGGCACTCCCCGGTGACGCTGGCCGAGGCGCGCGCACTGGCAGAGCAAATGCGGCGCATGCTGCGCGAAGGCAGAGACCCCCTCGCTGAAAAGCACAGCGCGCGCGCCAAGGCAAAGACCGAGCACGCCAAGCGGATGCCGTTCGGGCGCTGCGCCGAGCTGTACATCGAGGCGCACCGCAGCGGCTGGCGCAACCCGAAGCACGCCGCGCAATGGGATGCCACCCTGCGCACGCACTGCGAGCTGATATGGGCCATGCCGGTGGACGCCATCGACACCGCGCTGGTGATGCGCTGCCTTGACCCGATATGGACCACCAAGACCGAGACCGCCAGCCGCCTGCGCGGGCGCATGGAGTCCGTGCTGGCCTGGGCGACCGTGCGCGGTCTGCGCACTGGCGATAACCCGGCAGCGTGGCGAAATCACCTGGATCAACTGCTACCCGCGCGCAACAAAGTTCAGAGGGTCGAGCACCGCGCAGCTCTGCCCTACGCCGAGGCTGCAACGTTCATAGCCGAGCTGCGCCAGCGGGACACCCTCGCTGCCCGCGCGTTGGAGCTGCAGATTCTGACCGCGACACGGCCTGGCGAAGCTGCCGGCGCGCAATGGCCCGAGTTCGACCTGGACGGCGCTATCTGGACGATACCGGCCGACCGGATGAAGGCAGGCAAAGAACATCGGGTGCCGCTAGCGCCTGCCGCGGTGAAGCTGCTGCAGGCCTTGCCGCGGGTCTCTGACAACGTATTCCCCGGTGTCAAGGGCAAACCGATAACCACCGATGCCGCCATGAAGCTGTTGAAGCAATTGCGCCCCGGCCTGACCGCGCACGGCTTCCGATCGACCTTCCGCGACTGGGCTGCCGAAGTCACCAACCACCCGCGTGAAGTCATTGAACAGGCCATGGCGCACCGCCTGAAGGATGCCGCCGAGGCCGCCTATCAGCGCGGCGACCTGCTGCAGCGCCGGGCTGTGCTGATGAAGGACTGGGCCGGCTACTGCGGCACCGTGCGAACCACTGGCGACAACGTGATGCCCATCCGGGCGTCTGAAAAGAATCGGGCCTAGCCCGGTAACGCGCCGGCACCGGGTGTAGCAGCACCCGGGCCGACTTCCAAAAACCGCTCTACAGAGGAGAGCAGCAATGGCAAACGCAGCATACAACCCCACCACCACACGCGTTCCGCCCTCCATGGTTACCGGGCCGAACTGCATTACTGTGCCAATTGGCAACGATTTCACCCGGGGCCGGCATAGCTTCCAAGCCGGTGATCTCATGGTGGTTGATCTGGACGCCGTGCCGAAGCACGACGACTTTGTCATCGTCATGGCGCAACGTGGCCCATTTGGTAGGGTTTGCGACGTGCCCCCAGCAGACGGGCAGTCGCGTGATCGCATGGTTATGGGGGTGCTTGATTCTGATGGCGAGACCATGCACTTCATCGATCTCGGCGCAGGTGGACGCGCGTTCGGGGTGGTGACTGGCGTCATTGCTGGCGACAAGTCCAGCAGGAGGTTGGCGGCATGACCACGGAAACCCAGAAGTCGGACCAGTTGGACGCGTTCTTCCTGGGCTGGGTGGCGCGCATGGAACGGCTGCGGTACCGGCCACCGACAACTGAGGAGTTGCTGCGCGCTGCCGAGCTGCGCGGGCCGACGCCGGACACTCTGGTCGGCGACCTTCCGCTGGCTGGCGCCGCGCCGTAATGGCCGGACGCAATCGCAAGGATGGAACGGGCGCCCTGGTGGCGCCCGAGGCGATTGAGGGCATGAGGCATGGCTAAGCTACCGGCATTCGATGAGAGGCTATCCGAGGCGATCTTGCATGCGCCGAGCGATCCCGAAGCCGCCGCTAGGGTGCTCAAGGAGATCGCCGGATACCTGCGCCGCATGTCCGAGTGGACGAAAAGCGGTCACGTAGAGCTGCCGGTGGACGCCGCCGAATACCTGGCCGAT
>JAGWIC010000128.1 GCA_028866435.1 Lysobacteraceae bacterium
GGGCTGCCGAACATCACGCCGATCTTCATGCGGATCTGGTTGATGAAGATCACCAGGGTGCCGGCCTTCTTGATGTTGGCGGTGAGCTTGCGCAGCGCCTGGCTCATCAGGCGGGCGTGCAGGCCGACGTGGGAGTCGCCCATCTCGCCCTCGATTTCCGCCTTGGGCGTCAGCGCGGCGACCGAGTCGACCACCACCATGTCCACCGCGCCGGAGCGCACTAGCATGTCGGCGATCTCCAGCGCCTGCTCGCCGGTATCCGGCTGCGACACCAGCAGGTCGTCCACCTTGACCCCGAGCTTCTCGGCGTAGGTCGGGTCCAGCGCGTGTTCGGCGTCGATGAACGCGGCGGTGCCGCCGGCGCGCTGGCAGCTGGCGATCGCCTGCAGCGTCATGGTGGTCTTGCCGGACGACTCCGGGCCGTAGATCTCGACCACGCGGCCGCGCGGCAGGCCGCCGACGCCGAGCGCGATGTCCAGCCCCAGCGAACCGGTGGAGACCACCTCGATCGCCTCGTTGACGCGGTCGCCCATGCGCATGATCGCGCCCTTGCCGAACTGCTTTTCGATCTGGCCGAGGGCGGAGGTGAGCGCCTTGCGCTTGTTGTCATCCATTTGCTGTATTCCGGTTGGGCTGTGAATGGGAGGCATGATGCCCGGATTGAATCTCACCGGCTGCGATCACGCTGGCGCGATCGGGGGGATCGGCGACAACCCGGCCAGTATCCCACACCGGGCAGGCGAGGCCGCCAGCCGCGGACCCGTCATGCGGTCAGCGCCTTGCTCACGCCGATGAGCGCCGCCGCCACGGTTTGCCGCCGCACCGCCTCGCGGTCGCCGGGAAAATGGAACAGGCGCGCGTGGCCGTAGCCGCCGCGGCGCTTCCAGCCGATCCACACCGTGCCCACCGGCTTGTCCGGCGTGCCGCCCGATGGCCCGGCGATGCCGGTCACCGCCACCGCGATCCCGGCGCCGAAGCGCGACAGCGCGCCGGAGACCATCTCCAGCACGGTTTCCTCGCTGACCGCACCGGTACGCTCGAGCGTTTTCGGGTCCACCCCGAGCAGGGCCTCCTTCGCCTGGTAGCTGTAGGTCACCACCCCGGCATCGAACCAGGCCGAGCTGCCCGGCAGGTCGGTCAGGGCCTTGGCGATCCAGCCGCCGCTGCACGATTCGGCCGTCACCAGCATCAACCGCTGCCGTTGCACCACGCTGGCCACCTCGCCAGCGAGCCGCAACAGCTCGGCATCGGTAGGAACAGACAACGACTCCATGCGAGACTCCTGGACTTGAATGAACTCCGCGCACGGCGCGAAGCCACCGTTCTACCCGTTCCGCGCGACCACGCCAAGACTTGCACTGCATGAGCCAAGACGATCCGACCAAACATACCCCGTTCATGCGCCAGTACCTGGCCGCCAAGGCCGAGCATCCGCAGGCGCTGCTGTTCTTCCGCATGGGCGATTTCTACGAGCTGTTCTTCGACGATGCGCGCAAGGCGGCGCGCCTGCTCGACATCACCCTGACCCAGCGCGG
>JAGWIC010000103.1 GCA_028866435.1 Lysobacteraceae bacterium
ATTATGCCGGGTTCGGCGCACGCGGTCGAGACCCGTGGGTGCCGAACGGGACCTCCGCTGGCGGGGTGGCGATCAGGCGGCTGCCAGCCGGTCCAGGAATCCGCCGATCGCGCGGCTGTAGTTGTCGATGTCGACCAGGAAGGCATCGTGTCCCTGGGGCGAGTCCAGCGCGACGAATTCCACCCTGGCGCCGGCGGCTTCGAGGCCCTCGGCGATCTGTTGCTGTTGCTGCAGCGGAAACAGGATGTCGGTGGTCACGCCGATCACCATGGCCTGTTCGATGCAGATGCGCTTGAGCCCTTCCAGCACGCTGCCATGGCCGTATTCGGCGATGTCGAACCAGTCGCTGGCACGGGAGAGGTAGAGGTAGCTGTTCGGGTCGAAGTTGCGCACGAAGCGCTGGGCATGGCCCTGGAGATAGGACTCGACCTGGAACTCGCGTCCGAAGGGTTCGTCCTCGCGCTGTTCCGGGTCGAGCCGGATACGGGCGAAGCGGCCGTTCCACTCCATCGCCGAGCGATAGGTGATCACACCCAGCTTGCGCGCGATGCTCATGCCCAGGTCGGGGTAGGCACCGCCGTGCTCGGCGTGGATGTCGTACTGGCCGTCGTTGAACTGCGGATCGAGCCGGATCGCCTCGCGTTGCAGCGAGCGGATGGCGATGGCGAACGGCTGTGCCTGCGGTGCGGTGTCCACGCTGATGTGCGCGCGCACGCTGCCGGGGTGGAGCAGCATATAGGCCAGTGCGCTCATGCCGCCCATCGAGCAGCCGATCAGGCAGGCCAGCCGGGAGATGCCCAGGTGGCTGACCACCGCATGGGCCGCGTTGGCCACATCCTCCAGCGCCAGCTCGGGGAAGCTCAGGCGATAAGGCGTGCCGGTGGCGGGGTCGATCGAGGCGGGGCAGGTCGAGCCCTTGTCGCTGCCCAGCGAATTCACGCAGATCACGAACCAGCGCGAGGTGTCGATCGCCTTGCCCGGGCCGGCCATCGCCTCCCACCAGCCGGGGCTGGGATCGCCCTCGCTGGATGCCATGTGGGCGCTGGGCGACAGCCCGGTAAGCACCAGTACGGCGTTGTCGCGCGCATCGTTCAGCACGCCCCAGGTTTCGTAGGCGATGTGCGCGCCATGCAGCTCGCCGCCGCGCTTCATCGCAAACGGCGTGGGCAGGCGGAAGTAGTGTCGCGCGTCGTGGTCCATCAATGCACTTTGTCGATCAGGATCTCGATCGGTGTCTTGCGGGCGACATCGACGATGCCGGCATCGCCTTCCAGGTCGCCTTTCTGGGCGATCGCCTGGCCACTATGGCTGATCCGCGCACCCACGAACACCTTCGATACCGACGACAGCGCATGGGTGGATGTCATCGCCATCGCATCGGTCAGCGTCACCTGGGCAGGCAGCTGGCTCGCCTCGAGCTTGGTTACCGCCAGCGGCATCGGAGGCCCGCTGACCGGACGGGCGAAGATGAACAGGGTATCCCCGGGCGCCAGCCTGGCCTTCAGGTCGGGTGCCAGCGATACCTGCACGTGCAATGCGGGGGCCGGCGTTGTCGCCGCGGCAGTGGGGGCGGAGGTGGCTTCGGCCGGTGTCCCGCCGGCACGGCTGTCGGCCCGGGCAATCTGCACGGCGACGGCCTTGGCGACCTCCGAGCCGGGTTCAAGCTGTGGCTCCAGCAAGCGCCAGGTGGCGGCGGCGCCGGCGTAGTCGCCTTGCTGGAACTCGCTGGTGCCCAGCAGCCACAGGCCGCGCTGGCTGTCCGGTTGCAACTGCACGGCATGCTTGAGCAGGGCGACCGCGCGCGCGCCGATGACATGATTGGCGCTCAGCATCGCGTCGGCCTCTGCCCAGCCGACCATGGCATCGGCATTGTTGGGATCGAGCTTCAGGATGTGATCGTACGCATCGCGTGCATCGGCGGTGTTGTGCAGCATCGTGCTGGTCTGCGCCAGCAATGTCCATGCCTGCAGGTCGTCGGGCTTCTGCAGCAGATGTGCACGCAACTGCGACACCGCCTGCTGCAGGTTCAGCGGCATGGCGGGCTGGGCGGTAACCCCGTTGAGTGCGGCCGGGGTGCCTACCTTCAGATAGAGCCAGCCGGTTGCCAGCGGCAGCACGAACGCGATCGCCAGCGCCAGTACGAACACACCGCGCGAGCGGTTGCCGCGGCGCCCCTGAAGAACCAGCGGCAGCAACACGGCTGCCAGCGCCACGGCGATCATCGCTGCGGCGATTGCATAAAAGGCCATTTTCACCAGTCGTCCCCGTTTCCGGTCGGTGCCTCGATGGTTACGCTGCCGCTGCGGTGGCGTTTCCTGATGGTGACCACCACCACGACGGCACCGCCGAGCAGAATCAGCAGCGGCCCGAACCACAGCAGCCAGGTATCGGGCTGCAATGGCGGGTCGTACAGCACATAGTCGGAATAGCGGGCGACCAGATACTGCTTGATCTGCTCGTCGCTCTTGCCTTGCTGCATCAACTTGAAGACCACGCCGCGCAGGTCGTGCGCGATCGGCGCGTTGGAATCGGCCAGGGTTTCGTTCTGGCACATGGGGCAACGCAACTGCGCCGTGAGGTGCTGGAAGCGAAGCTCCTGCGCATGGTTGGCAAACGGCATCGGTTCGATCGCCTGCGCGTGGGCAACGCCGGCCAATGCCAGCATCGCCAGCAACACGAACCGCGGTAGCAAACGCATCATCGCGCCTCCTTCAGCATCGAGGCGATCGCCGGCTTCAGTTCGTTGGCGACCACGTCGGGCGTCAGCGGGCCGATGTGCTTGTAGCGGATCACCCCTTGCGCATCGATCAGGAAGCTTTCCGGCGCACCGTACACGCCGAAATTGATCGCGGTCTGGCCGGACTCATCGGCGAGCAGCACCTTGTACGGGTTGCCGTGCTCGGCCAGCCAGCGCTTGGCGTCGGCCGGCGCGTCCTTGTAGTTGTAGCCGACCAGTTCCACCCCGAGCGTCGGGCCTTCCGCTTCCAGCACCGGATGCTCCAGGCCGCACTCGATGCACCAGCTGGCGAACACGTTGAGCAGGTACGGCTTGCCCAGCAGGTCGGCCTTGCTCACCTTGGCCGTGGGCTCGTACAGCTGGGGCAGGTCGAAGGCCGGTGCCGGCTTGTTCAGCAGCGGCGTCGGGATGGCATTCTGGTCGTGCTGGGTGTTCCACCAGATGCCGAAGGCAAACAGCGCCACCAGCCCGAGGAAACCGAAAAGCGGCAGCAGACGACTCATATGCGCGACTCCTGCGCCAGCCATTCATTGCCAGCCGCCGTTACCGGCAGGCGCTTGATGCGGAAACGGCGGTCGGTGGCGCAGACGAACCCGCCCAGCATCATCAGCACGCCACCGCCCCAGATCCAGCGGATAAAAGGTTTGTAGTAGAGCCGCAGCGACCACGCGCCCTGGATGTTGTTCGCATCCATCGGTTCGCCCAGCGCCACATACAGGTCGCGGGTGAAACCGGCATCCACCGCTGATTCGGTCTGCACCTGGTCGCCGGCGTACGTGCGCTTCTGCGGCCGCATCGTCGCGACCCGGCTGCCGTCGCGGGTGACCGAGATCACGCCCTGGTCGGCGTGCCAGTTGGGGCCGGTCGTGCGTTGCACGCCATCGAAGCGAAAATCGTAACCGCCGATATTCTTGCTCTGCCCCGGGGCCATCCGCACGTCGCTGCTGACGCTGAGCGATTCGGACAGCAGCACGCCGGCCACGAATACCGCCATGCCGAAGTGGGCCAGCAGCATCCCCGCCATTTCGGCCGGATAACGGCGGCCACGGGGTGCCTCGCGCCAGCGCTTGTAGCTGTAGAGCAGCACGCCCACGGCGATCCAGACCCCGGCGGCCACGCCGACCATGGCCTTGATCTGGCCGTGGACCAGGAACGCGGCGATGATCGCGCAGGCCACGGCCGCGATGGTCACGCGCAACAGCAGGTGCTTCAAGTCCGTGCCATCGCCGTGGCCCCAGCGCAGGAACGGCCCGAACGGCATCAGCAAGACCACCGGCAGCATCAGCAGCGGGAACAGGAAGCCGAAATAGGGCGGTCCCACCGAGATCCGGCCCATGTGCAGCGCGTCGCCGATGAGCGGGAAGAGCGTGCCCAGCAGGACCATCGCCGCCGCCACCGTGAACATCAGGTTGCCGATCAGCAGCAGGGTTTCGCGCGAGAGCAGGCGGAACGCCTTGCCGCCGGCCACCTTGGGCGCCCGCAGCGCATAAAGCAGCAGCGAGCCACCGACCACGACGGTGAGGAAGGCCAGGATGAAGATGCCGCGGCGCGGATCGGAGGCAAACGCATGCACCGAGGTGAGCACGCCCGAACGCACCAGGAAGGTGCCGAGCAGGCTCAGCGAAAAGGCGAAGATCGACAGCAGGATCGTCCACGCCCGCAGGCTGCCACGCTTCTCGGTCACCGCCTGCGCATGGATCAGCGCCAGGCCGACCAGCCACGGCATGAAGCTGGCGTTCTCCACCGGATCCCAGAACCACCAGCCGCCCCAGCCGAGTTCCGCATAGGCCCACCAGCTGCCGGCGACGATGCCGAGGGTGAGGAACGCCCAGGCGACGTTGGTCCAGGGACGCGCCCAGCGCACCCAGGCCTGTTCCATTTCCCCGCCGAGCAGGCCGGCGATGGCGAACGCAAACGCCACCGAGAAGCCGACATAGCCGGTATACAGCACCGGCGGATGGAAGGTCATGCCCGGGTCCTGCAGCACCGGGTTGAGATCGGCGCCATCGCCGGGCATCGGCAACAGCCGTCCAAACGGGTCCGAGGTGAAGATCATGAAAGTCAGGAAGCCCACCGCGACCAGGCCCATCACGGCCATCACCCGCGCGGCGAACACCTCGGGCAGCTTCTGGTTGAACGCGGCCAGTGCCACCGTCCACACGTTGAGGATCAGGATCCACAGCAGCAGCGAACCCTCGTGCGCGCCCCACACCGCCGCGATGCGGTAGTACCAGGGCAGTGCCAGGTTCGAGTTGTCGGCCACGTAGCGGACCGAAAAGTCGAAATGCAGGAACGCCCACACCAGGATGCCGAACGCGAACGCCACGAATACGGCCTGGCCTGCCGCCGCCGGGCGCGCCACGGCCATCAATGCGCGGTTGCCGCGCCAGGCGCCGATCAGCGGCAGGATGCCCTGTGCCAGGGCCAACAGCAGGGCAAGGATCAGCGCGAGCTGGCCGAGTTCGGGAGTCATGGAGTGCTGTCCTGCGCGGCGGCCGCGTCGCTGATCTTCTTGTTGGCGTGCGCCCTGGCCATGGCGTCCTTCAGCTCTTTCGGCATGTAGGTGGCGTCATGCTTGGCCAGCACTTCGGTGGCGACGAAGTGGGCGTTGTCCATGTGGCCGGTGGCGATCACCGCCTGGTTGTCGCGGAACAGGTCGGGCAGGATGCCGGTGTATTCCACCGGCATCGCGCCGCCGGCGTCGACCACGGTGAAGGTGACCTTGAGCGACTTGTCGCTGCGCTGGATCGAACCGGCCTTGACCATGCCGCCGAGGCGGAAGGTCTTGTAACCGCTGGCCTGGCCCGACTGCACCTGGCTGGGCGTGAGCAGGTAGTTCATGTTGTTCTGCAGGGCGACCACCACCAGTACGGTAGCGACGGCGGCCGCCGCGAGGATCAGCAGCACGATGATCAGCCGACGTTTGCGGGTGGGATTCATGGCCATGGTTGTTAGCCGCCTTGCTCAGGTTGACGATGGTGTGGGGAGAATGCAGCCGGCGCTGCGCGCCTCTTGCCGGGCCATGCGGGCGCGCAACTGGCGCAACTCGCGGCGCCGACGCAGGCGTGGCGCGATGGAGTCGGCGATCAGCACGATGAAGAACACGGCGTAGGCGGGCCAGACGTAGCGTGCATAGCCCCCCATGGCGAAAAAAACCTGCAATGCGTTCATTGGTCGACCTCGCTGGCGGCGATCCTGCGTACCCAGTCCTTGCCGCTTTCCATCGACAGCAGGTCGGTCTGCGCGCGCAGGAACAGGCTGGCGGCGTAATAGAACTTGGTGGCCAGGGTCATCGCCAGCAATGGCCACAGCATGTCCCAGGAGATTTTCGAGGGACCGAAAATATTGACCGTGCTGCCCTGGTGCAAGGTGTTCCACCAGTCCACCGAAAAATGCACGATCGGCACATTGATGACGCCGATGATCGCCAGAAACCCGGCCGCGCGCGCGCCCTGGCGGCGGTCCTCGAACGCCTGGTACAGGCCGATCACGCCGAGGTAGAGGAACAGCAGCACCAGCTCGGAGGTGAGCCGCGCGTCCCAGGTCCACCAGGTGCCCCACATCGGCTTGCCCCACAGCGAGCCGGTGACCAGGGTGATGAAGGTGAATGCGGCGCCGATCGGGGCCGACTGCATGGCCACCACCTCGGCCAGCTTGATGCGCCAGACCAGGGCCACGAAGGCCGATACGCCCATGATGGCGTAGATGAACATGCTCATCCAGGCGCAGGGCACGTGGATGAAGATGATCCGGTAGGCGTCGCCCTGCTGGTAGTCGGGCGGCGCCAGCACCAGGCCGCCGTACAGGCCGATGACGCCGAAAACCAGGGCCAGGGCGAGTGCCCAGGGACGCAGCACGCCGGCAAAACGGTAAAACGTCGGCGGCGAGCTGAGCTTGTGCAACCAGAGCGGGATCCAGTTCGACATGGGAAGGTCAGGAGTCCAGGGCAATTCGAAGGGCGACGGCACAGGCCAGCGGCGCAAGGACCAGGGTCAGCACCAGGGTGGCGGCGAGCCAGCTGATCGGTGCGATCCACGACAGGCCTTGCTGTGCTGCCGCCACCGCGCCTGCCGCGAAGATCAGGGCCGGTACGCAAAGGGGCAGCAGCATCAGGGCGAGCAGCATACCAGAGCGCCGGGTGCCGGCCGTCAGCGCAACCAGGATCGCGCCGAACAGGCTCAGCAACGGCGTGCACAGCAGCAGCGCCAGCAGCAGCACCGGGATGACGCTGGCGGGCAGATGCAGCATGGCGGCCAGCAGCGGGGTGATCACGATCAGCGGCAGCGCCGTGGTGAGCCAGTGGGCAAGGATCTTCATCGCCAGCATCACGGCCAGCGGCTGCGGCACCAGGACCAGTTGTTCGAGCGAGCCGTCGTCGATGTCGCTGGAGAACATCGCATCCAGCGCCAGCAGCATCGCTAGCAGCACGGTGACCAGGATGACGCCGCCGGCGATGCGCTGCAGCAGCGCGTCTTCCGGCCCCAGTGCGAAGGGGAACAGCATGGTGACGATCAATGCGTACAGCACCGGCATCGCGATATCGCTGCGGCGGCGCCAGGCGAGGGTGAGGTCGCGTCGCAGCATGGCGCCGCAGGCCGCGGTCAGGCCGGGACGGGTCATGCGTGGATCCGGATGTGGCGTGGCTCGCCGCCGTGAAAACTCACCGTGCCGTGGCTGGTCACCAGCGCCGCACCGCCGGCGGCGGTATGCTCCTCGAGCAGCTGGTTCACCAGTGCGATGCCGGCACGGTCGAGGTTGGCGTAGGGTTCGTCGAGCAACCAGAGGCTCGCCGGCAACAGCAGCAGCCGGGCCAGCGCGGCGCGCTTCTTCTGGCCGGCGGACAGCCGTCGCACGGGTTCGTCCTCATAACCGCGCAGGCCGATCGCCGCCAGTGCGGAGGCCACGCTGACGTCGCCGCGGCCGCCGTGCAGGCCGGCGGCGAAGCGCAGGTTCTCGCGCGGGCTGAGGTCGCCCTTGAGGCCCAGCTGATGGCCGAGAAACAGGATGTCGCCGGCGCAGTTGTCGCGCTGGAGCGGCACGCTACGCCAGCGCAGTTCGCCCGCGCCCACGTGCAGCAGGCCGGCCAGCATGCGCAGCAAGGTGGTCTTGCCGCTGCCGTTGTCGCCCTCGATCAGGGCCAGCTCGCCGGCATGCAACTGGAAATCCAGCGGTGCAAACACGGGTTCGTCCT
>JAGWIC010000028.1 GCA_028866435.1 Lysobacteraceae bacterium
GGATAGCCCTTGGTGGCCGGCGGCTCGCCGATCGCCAGCGCGATCTCGCGCTGCGCCTGGGCATAGCGGGTGATCGAGTCCATCAACAGCAGCACGCGCATGCCGCGATCGCGGAACCACTCGGCGATGGCGGTGGCGTATTGCGCGCCGCGCAGGCGCTTCAGCGGCGGCGCATCGGCCGGCGCCGCGACGATCACCGCGCGGCGCCGCCCCTCCACCCCCAGGGTGTGTTCGACGAATTCCTTGACCTCGCGTCCGCGCTCGCCGATCAGCCCGACCACCACCACGTCGGCGTTGGTGTAGCGGGTCATCATGCCGAGCAGGGTCGACTTGCCGACGCCGGAGCCGGCGAACAGGCCCAGCCGCTGGCCGCGGCCGACGGTGAGCAGGGCATTGATCGCGCGCACGCCCACATCCAGCGGGGCGTCGATCGGCTTGCGCGCCATCGGGTTGATCGGCTGGCTCTTCAGCGGCGCCTGCTCCTCCGTGTCGAGCGGACCGAGGCCATCCAGCGGCACGCCGTCGGCGCCGATCACCCGCCCCAGCAAGCCCATGCCGACCGGCAGGCCGCCCTGGCGGGCACTGGGTCGCACCCGTGCATTGGGCAGCACGCCGTGCATGTCCTCGACCGGCATCAGCAGCAGCCGTTCGTCGGCAAAGCCGACCACTTCGGTATCCAGCTCGGCACCGTCGGCAGTCTCCACCAGGCAACGCGAGCCCAGTGCCGCCTCGCAGCCCTCGGCCTCGAGGGTCAGGCCGACCACCCGGCGCAGGCAGCCTTCCACGGTCAGCGTGCGCGCCACCGCCGCCTGCGCGCCACGCTGCGCGATCACGCCCTGCCAGCGCGACTGGCGCCTGTCGAGCACGGCGTCGGTCGCGCTCATGCGCCGTCCTCCTCGGCCGGGACGTCGTCGCCAAGCACCGCATCGATGACGGCGGCCAGGCGGGTATCCAGGCGCAGGTCCAGTCGCGAGCGACCGCTGTCCATCATGCAGTCGCCGCGGGCCAGGGTCGGGTCGGCACTCAACTGCCAGTGCGTTTCCACCATGCCAAGTTCGCGCAGCAGGGCCAGGTCGTCCGGGTGCAGGGTTATCCTCAGTTCGCGACTGGCCGAGGGCAGCGCCTTCACCCCTTCGCGCACGGTCTGCGCGATCAGCTCCGGCGAGTGTTTCAGCTCGGCATCCACCACCCGCCGGGCGATCACCGTCGCCAGGCGCACAAGCTCCTGCGCGGTGCGTTCGTCCAGTGCTTCCAGCGGCCGCGCCGCCGCTTCGTAGAGGGCGAGCAGGCGCGCCATCTGCTGTTCCGACTGTGCCTTGGCCGCGGCCTGGCCCTCGGCGCGACCGGCGGCAAAACCTTCCTCGCGCGCCTGTTGCTCCAGCGCCTCCAGCTCGCGCACCGTCGGTTGCGGTGGCCCGGCGACTTTTTCCGGCACCGGCGCGCTGCCCACCTGGGGCAACTCCCAGCGCTGGAATTCCGTTGCGGCGTGCTCGAAGATCGCCGGCATCAGACGAACTCCTCACCGCCTGCCGACAGGTTGAGCTGACCGGCATCGGCCAGCTTGCGGGCGGTGGCCAGCACTTCCTTCTGCGCCGCATCCACTTCGCTCAGCCGTACCGGACCGCTGACCTCGAGGTCGTCGCGCAGCATGTCTGCCGCACGCTTGGACATGTTGGCGAAGATCTTTTCGCGGATGCTAGGGTCGGCGCCCTTCAGCGCCGTGGTCAGGGTGGCCGACGGCACCTCGCGCAGCAGCACCTGCATGCCGCGGTCGTCGAGATCGACCAGGTCCTCGAACACGAACATCAGCTCCTCGATGCGCCCGCCCAGCGTCTCGTCCTGGGTGCGGATGGCCGACATCAGCTCGGTTTCCTTGCTGGTTTCCATCGCATTGAGGATTTCGGCGGCGGCCTTCAGCCCGCCCACACTGGCGGACTTCAGCTTTTTGCTGTTGCCGTTGAATTGACGCTCCATGATCTCGTCCAGCTCGTTCAGCGCGCTCGGTTGCACGCCATCGAGCGTGGCGATGCGCATCACGGCATCCGAGCGCATGCGCGGCGGCAGGTAGCCGAGCACCTCGGCGGCCTGGTCCGGCTCGAGGTGGGCCAGCACGATGGCGATGATCTGCGGATGCTCCTGGTTGATCATTTCCGCGATCGAGCGGCTCTCCATCCACTTCAGCGACTCCAGCCCCTTGCCGCTGCGACCGAGCAGGATGCGGTCGATCAGGCCGCCGGCCTTGCTCTCGCCCAGCGCGTTGACCAGCACCTTGCGGATGTAGTCCTCGGTGCCGACGCCGAGCGCGGTCTGGCCGTGCATGTCCTCGATCAGCTTGTCCAGCACCTTGTCGACCTGCTGGCGGGTAACCCCGGTGAGCGCGGCCATGGCGCTGCCGACCGCCTGCACGTCGCGTGCGCTGAGATGCTTCAGCACCTCGGCCGCATCCTGCTCGCCCAGGGTCAGCAGCAGGATGGCCGCGCGCTGTGCGCCCGTTGCCGGTGTCTGATCAACCATCCTCGCTCACCCAGTTCCTGACCACTTGTGCAACCTGTTTGGAGTTCTCGCCGACCATGCGTTTGGCGACACCGATGCGCTGCTCGTAACCCATCCCCTGGGTCGACCCGGCAAGGCGCTCGGGTTGCCGCGACGGTTGTTCGTCGCCGTCGTCGGAGTCGTCGTCGACCCGCACCGAAATTTTCTGGGCGCCGGCCGGCGCCGCCAGCGCCCGCCCATGGCTTTCGCCGCGCAACACGCCCTTCAGCAGTGGTCGCAGCAGGCCGAAGGCGACCAGCAGGGCGACCAGCACGCCGATCCCCTGCTTGATCAGGTCCATCACGCCGGGGCGCTGCCACAACGGCAGCGCGGGCAAGGCCTCCATCGCCGGGCCGTGCTGAAACGCCTGGTTGACCACGCTGACGGTGTCGCCGCGGGCGGCATTGAAGCCCACCGCGTTCTTGGTCAGGTCGGTCAGGTGCTGCAGTTCCTGCGCGGTGAACGGCACACTCTTGCCCGGCGCGCCGTCATTGCCCGGCGGCGCCAGCTTGTTGTCGACCAGCACCGCCACGCTGAGCCGGACGAGCCGGCCGGCCGGGTCGCTGACATGGCTGATGGTGCGGTCGAGTTCGAAATTGCGCGTCGCGCTGCTGGAGCTTTCGGTCGGCGCGGCGGCGGTGGCCGCAGCGGTGGCCGTGGTGGCGCCCGGCGTCGCCGGGGTGCCGGCATTCGGCTTGGCGGCGGTCGGCTGGGCCACGTTGTTCGGCGGCTGGTTGCTCAACGCGCCGGGGACGCCGCCCGCGGCCGCGGCCCCGTCGCGTTGCTCGTTGCTGGTCTGCTCGCTGCGCAGCGCCGCCGACTTCGGGTCGAAGGTCTCGGTGGCCTTTTCGGTGCGGCTGAAATCGAGGTCGACGTAGACCTGCGCATGCACCCGGCCCGGCCCGACCAGCGGCGTCAGCAGTTGCTCGATGCGCTGCGCATAGGTGTTCTCGATTTCGGTGGACAGGCGCAGGCGGGTGTCGCCGACCGCGGCGGGGCTGTTCGGATCGCCGGTCAGCAGCTGGCCCTGCTGGTCGATCACCGACACCTGGCTGGCGTTGAGGTCGGGCACGCTGGCCGACACCAGGTGCACGATCGCGGCGACCTGGCCGGCGTCGAGCTGGCGGCCGGGATAAAGCGTCAGCAGCACCGAGGCGCTGGCGGCGCTGCTGTCACGGATGAAGGCCGAAGGTTTGGGCAGGGCCAGGTGCACGCGCGCCGCGCGCACCGACTGCAGGCCGCTGATGGTGTTGCCCAGGTCGGCTTCGAGCTGCTGCTGGTAGCGCGTGCGCTCGGCCAGGTCGCTCATGCCGAAGGGCGAGTCGGCGGCGCTCGAGGTACTGGAGGCGGTGCCCTGCGGCAGGCCGCGCGACGCCAGCTTCAGGCGCAGCGCGGACAGGTCGGCGGCCGGCGCCATGATGCTGGAGCCGTCGGCACTCAGCTGGAACGGGGTATTGCTGGCCTGCAGCTCCTGGGTGATCGCCGCGGCGTCCTTCTGGTCCAGCCCGCTGTACAGCAGGCCATAGTTGGGACCGCGCGACCACAGCACCACCGCCACCCCAAGCGCCACCGCCGCCGCCACGCCGACCAGCAGCAACAGCTGCCGCGTCGCCGGGCTGCGCGAGAGTTGCTTGAGGGGATCCAGGCGCGACGCGTTGTTCCCGGTCGTCGCGATGGCATTGTCGGCCATGCTGATGCTCGTTGTTCAATGGGACAGGAGAGGGGCGGCGGCGGTCGACGCGGGGTCAGACCGACATGTTCATGATTTCCTTGTAGGCATCGACCAGCTTGCTCTGCACCTGCACCAGGGTGCGCAGCGAGAGATCGGCCTTCTGCACGGCGATCATCGTGTTGGCCAGGCTGATGCCGGGGACGCCGCGTTCGAAACCCGTCGCCATGCGCCCGGCATCCAGCTGGGTCTGCCCCACCGCCGATATCGATTTCCTGAGCAGGGCGGAGAAGTCGCCCACGCCCGGCGCGGCGCCCGCGGCGGCGGGGCGCAACGCCGTTTCCGGCATGCGCGCCTGCGCCGTCATCTGGCGCATCTGCGAGAGGAGATTGCTTACGTCGATCTGGCTCATGACGGTTTTCCAACGCGTGACGGTTTGTATGAGGTGAGGTTGCACAAGCCGTGCCATGCACCAGGCTCGTGCCGATGTCGCGGCGGCCAGAGCCGGCCCGCCGCGACGGCGACGGCCGCGACCGGGTCAGGCGGCGAGGCCCGTCTGCAGCCCGTACTTGCGCAGCTTCTCGACCAGGGTGGTGCGCTGCATGCGCAGCAGCCGGGCGGCGTGCGCCACCACGCCGCCGGTGGCGTCGAGCGCCTGGCGGATCAGGCCCAGCTCGATGTCGGCCAGGTGATCCTTCAGGTCCAGGCCGTCCTCCGGCAGGATGCCCAGGCCGTCGAGCGCCTGGCGATGGTCGACCAGTTCGGCGGCGATCGCCTGGCCTTCCAGCATCACCGCCAGCTCGGGCAGGCGTGCCTCGTTGCCAGGACGCTGGCCGCGGTATTTCTCCGGCAGGTCGCCGACCCGCACCTCGCCGTGCGGGTGCAGGATGGCCATGCGCTCGACCAGGTTGGACAGTTCACGCACGTTGCCCGGCCAGGCATGGGCCTCGAGCGCCTGCATCGCGCCGGCGCTGAAACGCGCCTGGCCCAGCCCGCGGCGGACCAGCCGCTTGTTGAATTCCGCCACCAGCAGCGACAGGTCGCCCAGGCGCTCGCGCAGCGACGGCAGCTCCAGCGGGAACACGCTGAGGCGGTAATACAGATCCTCGCGGAACTGGTCGTTGGCGATCGACTGCTCCAGGTTGCGATGGGTCGCGGCGATGATCCGCACGTCGCAGCGCTGGGTGCGGTTGCCGCCGACCCGCTCGAACACGCGCTCCTGCAGCACCCGCAGCAGTTTCACCTGCATCGGCAGGCTCATGTCGCCGATCTCGTCCAGGAACAGGGTGCCGCCCTCGGCCATCTCGAAACGGCCCTTGCGCGCGCTGATCGCGCCGGTGAACGAACCTTTCTCGTGGCCGAACAGCTCGCTTTCCAGCAGCTCGGCGGGAATCGCCCCGCAATTGATCGCCACGAACGGCTTGTCGCGGCGGGGCGATGCCTCGTGGATCGCGCGCGCCACCATTTCCTTGCCGGTGCCCGACTCGCCCAGCACCAGCACGCTGGAATCGTAGCGGGCCACCTGGCGGATCAGGGCATTGACCCGCGCCATCGGCGCGGAGTTGCCGACCAGGCGCAGGCTGTCCGGCTCGCCGCCTTGTTGACGGGTCTGGATCGCGCGCATCGCCTCGGCCATCTGCTCGTAGCGCAGCGGAAAGTCGACCGTGGCCATGCGCGGCGCGAAGGCCGAGGTGGCCAGCAGCTCGGCCCACGGCGAATCCGCGGCCAGCAGCACCGGCACATGGTCGGCCGCCGCGCCCAGCAGGCCGAGTTGACGCTCGGCCTCGCTGCCGTCGAGCACCGAGCCGACGAAGACCGCGGACCAGTCGTGGGTGGCTTCGGTCACCGCCTGGCACTGCGCGCCAAGCTGGGGGCGATAGCCGAGGAACTGCAGAGCCGACATGACCGAAGCTGCGCGTGCTTCATCGGATTCGATGACCAGGAAGTCCATTTTGTTCATGACGATGGGAGCTCTCTTTTGCGTGTTGCCGTGACCGGGGCGAACCCGGTCTGCCCTGTCGTGGCCACCGCCCGGGGACGCGGTGGTGACTGACAAGCGGAGAGGGAGCAAGAAGAGGGCCAGCCAGCCGCCGGAAAACAGGCGGGAGCGACGCGCGGCGGTCAGCGGCAGCGCTGGAGAACGACCGACGACGCCCGCACGAGATTCAGGTATCCCCTTGCCCGGCAAGCGATTTTCGCGCCATGGCGCGCGGCCTCGCCGAGCCGGCGGGACGGTGTCGGAGCCTCCACGGGCGTCAAGGAATCTTCGTGTCAAATTCCCGTGGCGTGACGCGCATCACAGAGTTATTTGACGCTGCAAGGAGTCGACTGTGACGTGGCTCACACTCGCCTAATCGCCGCTGGCACGCCCTACAGGGCCGACTGACGCGTTTCGGCCACTTTGCGCCTGTGTAGACGGAACACGAAGCGCTCAATCGCGTCACATTCGGGCTCGCCCATCGCGGCGAACACCACGAAAACGGCACCGTCATCGAGATGACGCATCACCCTGGCGGGGAATTCCAGCGGCAGGGTGGGACAGGCATCCGGATGCAGTCGCAGCAGCACGGATGTCGCGCCGGCCAGCAGCGCGGCCGGCAGCACCGCGCCCACCACGTTGAAGCGTACCGGCTGTCGCGGCGGCAAGCCCTGCGCCGGCAGCAGCACGCGGTTGACGATCTCCACCAGCGCCGAGAGCTTGGCGTCGATGCGCATCATTTCCTGCATCAGCGGGTTGTTTTCGTCGGCGGCGTCGCTGCGGCGTTCCTCCAGCGCGGCGATGGTGGCCAGGGTGCCGATATTGCGCTCGCCCAGCCGCCGCAGTTCGACGGCCGGCAGCGGCCACTCGATCGGCTCGCACTGCACCGGCCAGCGGTCTTCGCAGCTCACCCTTTCCGAATACGCCAGCCAGGCATCGTCTTGCATGAGGTCACCACCCGTGTCAGATCCGCCCGGCGCGCGAGGCTTCGGAGCGCTGTGTTCCGAATGGCCGGACGCGGGCTCGCGCGGTGGACGATAACCGATCGGCGGCGGGCCAACCAGCGTCGCCGGCGGCGTGCCCTCAGCCGGTCGCGCTGGAGTCGAGGTAGGCGCTGAGGGCGCGGTGATTGTGGCGTTGCCGCTCCAGCTCCTGCGCCACGCCATCGCGTGCCTGCGCGGCCAACTGGACGATTTGCCGGTGCTGCTGTTCGATCTGCAGCAGCAGGTCGGGTGAAGAACGCGCGGCGGATGCGCCGGCGCGAATGGCCGCATCGTAGTCGGGGTTCATGCCCGCCACGATCGCCCACTCCCGCTGCCGTGCCGCGCCGAGCATCAGCGTGCCCAGCTGCAGGGCCTGATCCAGCGGCGCGTGCGCCGGGCCGTTCATCGCCCGCCACCGGCGGCGCGCTGGCCCGCGGCCACGTAGTCCGGGCGGATGGCGAGCCAGCCGTCGCGGATCGGCGTGAGCAGGTCGACCACCTCGTCCAGCGCGCCGGCATCGTCATGCAGCTGGGCGATCAACAGCCGCCGCGAGACGTACTCGTAGAGCGAATCCAGGCGCTGGGTCAGCCCGGCGTCGACCTTGTGGTCGAGGCTGTTGCGCAGCTCGTTGACGATGCCCACCGCGCCGGCGATGGTGCGGCCCTTGGCGGCCACGTCGCCGTGGGCCATGTGCCCGCGCGCCTGCCTGATGCGGTCGATGACGCCGTTCAGCAGCAGGTTCACCAGCTGGTGAGGGTCGGCACCCTCGACCACGCCGCGCACGCTGTTCTGCTGGTAGATCGCGCTGGCTTTGCGCATGTATCCGTTGGTCATGTCGGTCTCCTGGACATCAACCCTTGCTCGAGGTGTTGTTCAACTGCGCCAGCGTGGTGGTGAGGAAGCTGCTGGTGTTGTTGAGGCTCGACATCAAGGTGTCGAGGTTGGTGTATTCGGTCTGCAGGGTCTGCTGGTAGAGCGCCATGCGCGCATTGAGGGCGGTCTGCTCGGTCGACAGCTTGCTGAGGCTGCTGGTCAGGCTCTGCTGGCGCGTCGCGATGATGCCGGTGCTGGCGGTAAACGTGTCCAGCACGGTGTTGAGGCCGGTCGCATAGCCGTTGCTGCCGGCGAACAGGTCCTGCACCGTGGCGGGGTTGGCGCTCAGCGCGCTGTTCAGCGTCGTCGAGTTCACCGCCAGGCTGCCGTCCGCCTGCCGGGTGATCCCCAGCGCGGCGAGCGAGCCGATGCTGTTGCCGGCCACGGCCTTGCTCAGCGCATTGGAGATCTGGCTGGTCACCGAATTCAGGGTGGAATCGCCCAGCAATGGGCCCGAGACATTGGTGGTGGCGTTGTAGCTGGACAGCGTGCCGACCTGGGTGACGTAGCTGTTGTAGGCGGTGACGAAGGCCTGGATGGCGCTGGCGGTGCTGCTGGTGTCCTGCTGGACGGTCAGCGTGGTCGAGCCGGTAGTCGCCAGGTCGATGGTCACCCCGGCGATGGCGCCGCTGACGGAGTTGCTGGCACTGCTGACGGCGATGCCGTTGAGCGTCAGCTGGGCATCCTTCGCCTCGCTGCTGCCAGCCGTGGCCAGGGCGCTGGCGAGGCTGGTCAGCCCGCTCGAGCTGCCGCTGCCGGCCGCGATGGTAAAGCCGTTGGCCACGCCGGTCTTGCTGGAACTGAGCAGCAGCTGGGAGCCGCTGCTGCCGTTGATGACGGTGGCGGTCACGCCGGGGTTGCCCGAGGCGCTGTTGATCGCATTGGCGATGTCGGACAGCGTCGCCGTCGACGAAATGGTGAGGTTGACGCTGCTGGTGCCGACACCGATGGTCAGGGTGCCGCCGCCGACTGCCGCGGTGGCGGAAAATACGCCACTGGTGCGCTGCTGCGCGGTGGCCAGCTGGGTGACGTTCAGCGCATAGCTGCCCGGCTGCGCATCGGCCAGGGTGCTGACGCTGCCGATGGTGCTGTCGCCCAGCGCGGCGGTGTAGCTCTGGAACGTGCTGGCGGTGGACAGCGTGGTCACCGCGGACTGCAACGAGGTCAGCGTGCTGCTGAGCGAGCCCAGCGCGCTGAGGGTGGTGTTGGCCTGGTTAGCCGCATTGGTGATCTGCGCCTGCGCCGGCGCCTTCTTGGCGTTGACCAGGGCGGTCACGATCGAGGTGACGTCCAGGCCCGAGCCGATGCCCGCCGAGCTCAGGATCGCCTGGCCCGCGCCGCTGGAGCTGCCCGACGAGGAGCTGCTCGTGCTGGAACTGCCGGTCAGGGCGGAAAGCAGGGAACTCAGGCTGCCGCTGGAGGACGTCGCGCTGGTGGTCATGGTCATCGTCTCGGTGGAATCGGGCCACGCCCGGTGCGGGCGCTGGCGGCGAGTCGCCGGCAAAGGCCTCGTCTGGCACAAGGGCTTTGCCGGCGGCTCCGGTCCGGATGGCAGTGCGGGCGTGCCGCACTGCCATCCCTCCCAAAGCCAGTTGAACGCCGCTCGCGGCGGGTAGGCGCCGCGAGCGGAGGATCAACTGTTACTGCAGCAGCTTCAGCACCTGCTGCGGCTGCGAGTTGGCCTGTGCCAGCACCGAGATACCCGCCTGCTGCAGGATGTTCGCCTTGCTCAGGTTCGCCGTTTCGGCGGCAAAGTCGGCATCCTGGATGGTGCTGCGCGAGGAGGACAGGTTGTCCTTCTGCGAGCCGAGGGTGGCGATGGTCGACTCGAAGCGGTTCTGGATCGCGCCCAGGGTGCTGTTCAAGTTGCTGACCGTGTTCAGCGCCACGTCGATGCGCGAGATCAGCGCGTTGGCCGCATCCACCGTGGTCACGCCGCCGCCGGACAGGCTGCCGCCCACCGCCGCCGTGGTGCCCGCGACATAAGTCGCTGCGGTGTTGACGTTGGTCGCCGCGGAGGTGATGACGTGGCCGCCAGTGTCGGCGATCGTCAGCCCCTTGGTGGTATCGCTGGAGAACAGGTCGATGCCGTTGCCGGCGGCGTTCACCGCGGCGCTGACGCCGGAGACGTTGGACGCATTGATGGCATCGGACAGACCCTGCAAGCTGGTCACACCGGTCAGGCTGATCGCCGTACCGTTGATGTTCAGGCCTTCCGTCGCCAACGCCTGCAGGCCGGTGGCCGGCTGGGCGGCGGTGCCTGCCGTTGCCGTGGTCGTGCCGAATGCGGTCGGCGCGGCGGTACCGCTGATCGTCGGCGCCGCGGAGCCGACGGTGCTGTCGGTGGCCGTGAGCACGCCACTGCCATTGGCAGAGACGGTGACGGTCGTGTTGCCGGCGGCGCTGAGCTTGCTGTTGATATCGGTGACGAGGGCGGCGGTATTCGCATACGTCGCGGCCAGGGTGATGGCCGTTCCGCCGATCGTCAGGCCGTCGGTGCTGCCCGTCGTATAGGTCAACGCCGCCGCGGTCCCACCCGTCGTCGAGCCGCCGGTCCCTGCCACGGCTGCCGTACCCGCCGTGAACAAGCTGCTGATGTCGCCGGTCGACACGTCAGCCACCGCGCCGATCTGGCTGGTCTTGACGCCCTGGCTCACCGCCACGCTGATGGTCTGGCCCACGTTCGCGCCGACCTGGAAGCTCAGGTTGCCGAGCGAGCCGTCGAGCACCTTCTGGCCGTTGAAATCGGTCTGGTTGGCGATGCGGGTGATTTCCGCCAGGCGCTGCTGCACCTCGGTGTCGATCGAGGCGCGGTCGGCGTTGGTATAGCTGCCGTTGGCCGACTGCACCGCCAGGTCGCGGATCGCCTGCAGGTTGGCGGTGACCTGGCTCAGCGCCGACTGGGTCGTCTGCGCCAGGTTGATCGCGTCGCTGGCGTTGGAGCTGGCCTGGCCGAGGCCGCCGATCTGGGTGGTGAAGTTGGTGGCGATCGCGTAGCCCGCCGCGTTGTCCGAGGCGCTGTTGATCTTCAGGCCGGAAGAAAGACGCGCGGTGGCCTGCGACAGGGCGCTCTGCGACTTGGTCAGATTGTTCTGCGCGACCAGCGAGTTGATGTTGGTGTTGATGCTGAGTGTCATGGGTGTCTCCTGAAGGAAAGCTAGAGCCGGTTTGTGGTTTCGTTCTGCATCCCGGCGGTAAGGTTCCTTCGTGGGAAATCCATCCGCCTCGGGTAGCTTTTCGGCATGCAGAGCAGATACTTGAGTCCTTGTCCATGGATTTTTCCGGGCACTGGCGATTGGCTTGCAAGACCTTTCCGCGCCGGCCCTTTCCGCCCGCCATCTCCTTCGTCGGGCTTCCCGCAAAAACTGTGCGACTGTTTACTTGATGTAGTTGAACAGGCTCATCGAGCTGATCTTGGCGAATATCTGCTGCGATGCCTGCAACGAAGTCGACTGCGAAGACAAATTGCTTATGGCCGTATAGACGTCCACATTCTGGACACTGGAAAGCGCCGACTGATAGGTGACGCCGAGGCTCTGGTAGGCGCTTTGCTGGGTACTGATCGTGTTCATCCGGCCGCCGACCGCGACCTGCGTGCTGGTGGCGACGCCCGCCGCCTGGTCCAGCGACTCGATCTGCCGGCTGAGCGTGTTGGCCAGTTGCGTGGCATTGCCGTTGCCCTGCAGCGCGCCGATCATGTTGTTGAGCGTGCTGAAGACATCCTGCGTGCCGCCGGCCTTGACGTTCACCGTGTCGCCCGCCGACGGGGTGCCGCTCATGGCGATGGTCATGCCGTTGAAGCTGATGCTGCCGCCGTCCTGGTAGGTGCCGCCCACGGCGGCGCCGCTGCTGTCCGTCACCGCGGCGCCGCTCGCATTGGTGGCGGTCCAGCTGCCGCCGGCACCGAAGGTGATGGTGTAGCCGCCGCCGCTGCCGGCGCTGGCGCCGTTCCAGGCGACCGGATCGCTGACGCTGTTGGCGCCCACGATCAGGCTGCCGGCATTGGCCGCGCCGGCGCTGGCGGTGAAGCTGCCATTGCCGGCCGGGATGGCCATGAACAGGCCGCTGCCGGGATCGCTGGTGGCGATCTGCAGGCCGGGGCCGGCGGCGGCCATCCGGGTCGAGTCGTTGCCGGCATAGCTCACCGCGCCGGCGGCGCCGGCGACAAAGGGCAGGCTGGTGGTGCTGGTGCCGGCAAACAGCGCGCTGCCGTTGCTGTCGCTGGTATTGGCCAGCTGCACCAGCTGGTCGCGCAACTGGGTCAGCTGGGTCGCCATGTCCTTGCGGTCGCTGCCGGACAGGGTGCTGTTGATGCCCTGGATCGCCATCGAGCGCACGCTGTCGTACAGGTTGCTGACCGAAGCCAGCGTGGTCTGCTCGGTGGAGAGCCGGGTATTGGCGCTGTCCATGTTGGCCGAATACTGCGTGTTCGCCGCCATGATGTGGTCGAGGCTGATGACCTGGCCCGCGCCACCGGGATCGTCCGACGCGAGGTTGATGCGCTTGCCGGTGCTGACCTGGTTCTGCGCGGCCGCCAGCGCACTCTGCTGGCTCTGCATGGTGTTGGCCGACTGCTGGTACATCCAGCTGGTGGAGAGGCGCATGTCGATTACCTGTAGGTGGCTGTCGCGGTCGTCATGGTCAGCGCGCCTGCACCGCCGACAGCAGACTGGAGAAGATCGTCTGCGAGGCGGAAATGATCTGCGCCGAGGCCTGGTAGGCCTGCTGGAAATTGACCAGCTTGCCCGCCTCTTCATCCAGGTTGACGCCCGAAACGCTCTGCTGCGCGGCGACCGCCTGGTTGTTGAGGCTGGTCTGGGTGGTGAGGTTGGTGGCCGCCTGGCTGCCGACCGTGCCGATCTGGGTGGTGATGCTGGCGTAGGCGCTGAGCACCGAGGTGCTGCCGCCGGCCAGCACGCCCTGGTTGGCCAGCGCCGCCAGCGCCAGCGCGTTGCTGTTGTCGTTCAGGCCGCCGGTATTTGCCGCCACGCTGAAGCTGTCGCCCGCGGCCGGCGTGCCGCTCAGCGCCACGCTCCAGCCATTGGCCGCGATCGGCTGGCCGGCGGTGTAGCTGCCGCTGGCCAGCACCGTGCCGCTGGCATCGGTCACCTGGTAGGCGTTGGCCGAGGTGAAGCTGATGGTGGCGTTGCCGAGCAGGGCGGCGTTGCCGGCGTCGGTCACGCTGATCGCGCCGGCCGTGGCGCTGCCGGTATTGCCGCTGGCCGGGCTGATCGCCAGCGCCGCCGCGGCGGCGATCCCCCTGGGGTCGGTCATGCTGACGGCCAGCCCGGTCGCCACGTTGCGGGTGGGCTGGATCTGGTAGCTGTCGCCGGCCTGCGCCGCGCCGGCGATGGTGAAGGTGAGCCCGTCGGCGGAATAGCTGCCGCCGCCGTTGCTGGCCAGCGGCACGCTCTGGCCGGCGCTGGTCTGCAGGCTCCACTGGCTGCCGTTGTAGCTGAGGTTGTAGTCCGACGCGGTCAGCTTGGAAACATCGCTGACGCTGGCCGCCACCGTGGCGGTGCCCTGGTTGCCGGCCGCGCTGAGCACGGTGGGCGCGGGCACGCTGAAGATCGGCGCGCCCAGCTTGCCGTTCAGGTCCAGGCCCTTGGCCTGTTGCGCGTTGACGCTGCTGGACAACGCCAGCGCCGCCTGGCCAAGCTGGTTCTGGATCGGGTTGAGCACGTTGCTGCGGTAATCCAGCAACGCGCCGAGGGTGCCGCCGCTGATGCTGCCGGTGATGTCGCTGCCGGCGCTGGTATGGACGTCCGGCGTGGTCGGGTCGTAGCTGCTGCCGGCGGTGGCCAGCGGGTAGGCGATGCCGCCGCTGACCAGCGCCTGGCCGCTGGACGAGTACACGCTGACCGTGCCGTTCTTCTCGCTCACCGCGGTGACGCCGAGATAGCCGGAGAGCGTGCTGACCAGCGCGTCGCGCTGGTCGAGCAGGGCATTGGGCTGGCCGCTGCCGCTGGACTGGTTGATCTGCCGGTTGACGTTGGCGATGTTGCTGAGCACGCTGTTGATGCTGTTGACGGTGCTGCTGATCTGGCCGTTGACCTGGCCCTGCTGCTGGTTCAGCTGCTGGCCGAGGGTGTTGAAAACCTGGGCCAGCGAGGTGGCGCTGCCGAGCAGTGCCTGCCGGCCGGAGGTGCCGCCGGGCGAGTTGGCCACGGTGCTGAATGCGCCGTAGAGCGAATCCAGCGAACCCTGCAGGTCGCCGCTGGCGCTGAGCGAACTGTTCAGCGTGGTGGCGAGGTCGTTGTAGGTGCTCGCCCGTTGCAGGCTGGAGTTGCTGCTCCACAGCGCGCTGGTCAGGAAGCTGTTGTAGGCGCGCTGCACCGCCACCACGTCGACGCCGCCGCCGATGGTGTAGCTGCCGGTGGTCGGGGTGACGCTCTCGGACTGCCGCACCACCTGCATGCTGTAGCCGGGGGTGTTGGCATTGCTGATGTTGTTGCTGACCGTGCTCAGTGCCACCTGCGCGGCGTTGAGCCCGGAAATGCCGGTGCTGAGCATGCTAGTCATGGGCAGTTCCTACGCACTTCATGGTGACGGTGTCGGCGATTTGACGATGTTCTTGAGCGCGTCCAGCGCCTGGCGCATGGCCGGGCTGTTGGCGATGGCGGCGATTTTCGACACGTAGGCGGGGTCGGTGGCGTAGCTGCCGTTGATCAGGCCGCGGGCGAAACCGAGCACGTCGTCGCCCTTGCCCAGCGCTCCCGCATAGCGCGGGTTGCTGACGAGCAGGTTGGCGTAGTCCTCGAACGACTGCGCCGGCGAATCGTAGGCGCGGAACTGGGCCTGGCGCCGCACCGCCACGCCGCCCTCGAATTCCAGCGTCGGCACGTTGACCTTCCCGCCATCCCAGCCAGCACCCGCCTTGATGCCGAAAAGGTTGTTGCTGCTGGCGCCGTCGGCATGGGTCGGCATGTGCCTGCCCCACTGGGTCTCCAGCGCGGCCTGGGCCAGCACCGCGCGCAGCGACACGCCGAGCTTCTCGGCGGCCTTTTTCGCGTACGGCGCGACCTGCAGCACGAACTCGGTGGCATCGGCGGGGATCAAGCTGGACACCACCTTGCCGGCCGAACCGACCGCGTCGACCACCGCGCCCAGGCGCTTTTTCCAGTCGTCCGCCGAGGTGGCGGCTGGCGGCTGGCCCGATCCGCCCGGGTCCGCCGCCTGCGCCGCGGCCATCTGCCCGCTCAGTTGGTGCACCAGCATGTCGGCGATGCCCAGGCCGTGGCCGGAGTTCGACAGGCTCACCGAGAGCTGCTGGTCGAACAGGCCCTGCCAGGCGTTGCCGGCCTGGCTGTCGAACAGGGAGTCGCCGTAGTTGGCTTCGCGCATCGACTTCAGCACCATCTGGGTGAAGATCGATTCGAACTGCTTGGCGACCACCGGCAACGCCGCCTTGCTGTCGCCCTGCGCCTGCTGGCGCAGGGCGCTGAACCCGGACAGGTCGGTCCAGGTATCCAGGGCTTGCGTCGCCATGTTGCCGCCGATGGCCATCAGATCACCACCAGCTCGGCATGCAGCGCGCCGGCCTGCTTGAGCGCCTGCAGGATCGAGATCAGGTCGCTCGGCGACGCGCCGACCTGGTTCACCGCGCGCACGATGGTGTCCAGGCTGACGCCCGGGCCGAACTTGAACATGTGGCCGCCGCTTTCGCTGATCTGCACGCTGCTGTTCTGCACCACCGCGGTCTGGCCCTTGCTGAACGGCCCGGGCTGGCTGACCTGCTGGTTTTCGCCGATGGTGACCTGGATCGCGCCATGCGCCACCGCCGCCGCGCTGACCCGCACGTCGGAGCCGATCACCACGGTGCCGGTGCGCGAATTGACCACCACCCGCGCCGGCGGCGCGCCCGGATCGACATCGAGGTTCTGGATCGCGCCGAGCCAGGCCACCTTCTGCGAAGGGTCCTGCGGCGCCCTTACCGTCACGGTGCCGCCGTTGATCGCCTCGGCGGTGCCGGCACCGTAGGCGTGATTGACGGCCTGGGCGATCCGCGCGGCGGTGGTGAAGTCGGGGGTGTTGAGGTTGAGCATCAGGTCGCCCGCGCCGGCGAAGGCCGAGGGCGCGCTGCGCTCGACCGACGCGCCGCCGGGTATGCGGCCGCTGTCGTTGATGTTCACCTGCACGCTGGAGCCGCTCTTGCCCTGCGCGCTGGCGCCGCCGATGACCACGCTGCCCTGGGCGATGGCGTAGACGTTGCCGTCGGCGCCGTGCAGCGGCGTCATCAGCAGCTGGCCGCCACGCAGGGTCTTGGCATTGCCGATCGACGCCACGGTGACGTCGATGTTCTGCCCGGGCCTGGCGAACGGCGGCAGGTTGGCGGTGACGATCACCGCCGCGGCGTTCTTCAGTTGCGGGGTGACGTTGGCGGGTACGGTGACGCCGAACTGCCTGAGCATGTTTTCCAGGCTTTGGGTGGTGAACGGGGTCTGCGTGGTCTGGTCGCCGCTGCCGTCCAGCCCCACCACCAGGCCGTAGCCGATCAGCTGGTTGCTGCGCACGCCGCCGACCGAAGCCAGGTCCTGGATCTTGTCCGCGCGCGCCGGCGCCGGCAGCGCCAGCGCCACCATCGCGCACACCAGCAGGCCGACGCCCGAGGCGCGCCAGCGCGCCAGCACCTGGCGTATCGCGGCGCGCCGATGCTCGCCGGTCAGCCGCCCGCTGGTGGCCGGCACCAGATGCATCGCCTCGGCGTTCACGCGCGCGGCCGGCAGCGCCGGCGTCGCCGCCGCAGCTTGCGCGGGCCAGGGCCTCGTCAGCGGGCTCGGTTTCATCAGAACGGCATCCATTTGGAGTTGAAGAAGCGCGCCAGCCAGCCTTGCGTGTTGGCATCGGCGAGCGAGCCGCGGCCGGTGTATTCGATGTGCGCGTCGGCGACGCGGGTGGATGGCACACTGTTGTCCTGTGCGATGTCCTGCGGCCGCACGATGCCGGAGATGCGCACCAGCTCCTGCCCCTGGTTGATCGTCAGCAGCTTCTCGCCGCGCACGTACAGGTTGCCGTTGGACAGGCGCCTGGCCACGGTCACCGTGATCTGCCCGGTCAGCTGGTTGCTCTGGCTGCTGGAGCCGGCGCCGTCGAAGGCGTTCTTGCCGTTCACGCCGATGCTCACCGGCTTGCCGTTGAGGGTTACCCCCTGGCCGAGGATGGTGGGCGACCCGAGCGCCACGCTGTCGTTCTTGCTGGTGCTGGTGGTGGCCTTCTTGCTGGCCTGGGTGCTTTCCTGCAGCACGATGGTCAGGATGTCGCCGGTCCGGTGCGCATGGGTGTCGCTGAAGAGCTCCATGGCCTGGGCTTCGTGATAGATCGACCCGTCGACCGGCGGCGGCGTGTCGGTGTCCTTGGGCGCGGTGGCGGCCCACTGCGCATCGTCGCGCACGGCCGAGGGCTGGATGCAGCCGGCCAATGGCAACCAGGCGATGATGGCCAGTCCGCGCGCGATGGCATTGAACGGTTTCATCTTCATGCTCACATGTTGGTCGTCAGGTTCTGCAGCATCTGGTCGGCCGCGCTGATCGCCTTGGAATTCATTTCGTAGGTGCGCTGGGTCTCGATCATGTCGACCATCTCGCTGACCACGTTGACGTTGGACGACTCCAGCGAACCTTGCTGCAGGGTGCCCAGCCCGTTCAGGCCGGGGGTGCCGGTCTGCGGCGAGCCGCTGGAGGTGGTTTCCAGGTAGAGGTTGTCGCCGTTGGGCTGCAGGCCGGCCGGGTTGACGAAGTTGGCCAGCTGCAGGGTGCCGACCTGGACCGACGCGGCGGCGCCGTTGGTGGTGGCCGACACGGTGCCGTCGGTGCCGATGGTGACGCTCTGGACGTTGGACGGCAGCGTCACCGGCGGGTCCAGCGGATAGCCGTTGGCGGTGACCAGCTGGCCGTTGGCATCGGTCTGCAGCGAACCGTCGCGGGTATAGGCGACGGTGCCGTCGGGCATGCTCACCTGCAGGAAGCCGCTGCCCTGGATCGCCACGTCCAGCGAGTTGCCGGTCTGCGTGATGCTGCCCTGGGTGAACTTCTTCTCGGTGCCGACCACGCGCACGCCGGTGCCCAGCATCAGGCCGGAGGGGGACAGCGTCTGCTGCGTGGTCTGGCCGCCGGACTGGCCATCGTTCTGGTACATCAGGTCCTGGAACGTGGCGCGCGAACTCTTGAAGCCGGTGGTGCTGGCATTGGCCAGGTTGTTGGATATCACGTCCATGCGCGTCTGCTGCGCATCGAGGCCGGTCTTGGCAACCCAAAGGGAAGAAAGCATGGTCAGTCACTCCGGAAGTTGGCGCAGTCGTGCATCAGTTCGACTGCAGAAGTTTGGTGGCGGAGGCGGCGTTGTCCTCGGCGCTCTTGATCGACTTGATCTGCATGTCGTACTGGCGCGACAGGGCGATCATCTTCACCAGCTCGGCCGAGGCATTGACGTTGCTGCCCTCCAGCGCGCCGGACGTCACCCGCACGGCGGGGTCGACGCTGGCCTGCCCGCCGTTGGCCATGTGCATCAGGCCATCGCTGCCCAGGGTCAGCTGGCCCGCCGGCGGGTTGACCAGCTTGAGCTGGCCCAGCGCCGATACCGTGTTGGGCCCGTTGCCGGCCGGCACGGCCGAAATCGTGCCGTCCTCGCCGATGCGGATGTGCTGGCTGTCGCCGATCGTGATCGGCCCGGACGCACCCATCACCGGGTAGCCATGGGCATCGGTCAGCTGGCCGTCCGCGGTGATCTGCAGGTCGCCGGCGCGGGTATAGGCCTCCGAGCCATCCGGTGCCTGCACCGTCAGCCAGCCGCTGCCGTCCAGCGCCACGTCGAGCGGACGACCGGTCGTGCGGATCGCCCCCTGCGACAGGTCCTGGCCAATGCCGACCGCCACGGCGTTGATGCGCGTGGACAATCCGCTGCCGAGTACCGGCAGGCTCTTGAACGCACTCAGCTCGCTCTTGAAGCCGACGGTGCTGGCGTTCGCCAGGTTGTTGCTGACGGCCTCCTGCGCCCGCATCAGCTGCGTGGCTCCGGTCATCGCAAGGTAGAGGGAGTGGTCCATGGCGGTTTATCAGTGACCCACCGCGTTGAGCAGCGCCGACGCCAGCGTGCTGTCGGTGGACAGCACCTGCGCATTGGCCTGGTAGTCGCGCTGCGCCTGGATCATGTTGACCAGCTGCGAGGTGGTGTCCGAGGTATTGGAGCCTTCCAGCGCGCCGGACTGCACGCTGCCGAACAGGCCCACGCCGGCGGTACCCATGATGGCCACGCCGGAATCCCCGCTGGAGGCCCACCGGGAGTCGCCCAGCTGGCGCAGCCCCTGCAGGTTGTTGAAGTTGGCCAGCGCCAGCTGGCCGATCTTCGCGCTCTGGTTGTTCGAGTAGTTCGCCGTGACGATGCCGTCGGCATTCACGTCGATCGACGAGAAGGTGCCGGCGGCGTAGCCGTTCTGGGTGATCGCGCCGGGCGAGTAGGCGGTGCCGAACTGGGTGGTGTTGGTCAGGTTGACGGTCAGCGCCAGCGGTGCCGAGCCGTTGCCCAGGTTCAACGGGGTGAAGGTCAGGTTGCCGCCGGCGGGGGTCAGCAGGTTGCCGTTGGTGTCGAAGGTGATCGGCTGCGTGCCGGCGCTGTTGCCATCGACGTACAGGTTCGCGTTCCAGGCGTTGGTGGCGGTCTTGACGTAGTAGACGGTGCCCTGGTGCGAGCCGCCCTGCGAGTCGTACACGGTGACCGGCGTGGCTGCGTTGTAGCTGGTCGCGTCGGTGGGGCTGAACGGGTTCACCGGCACCGTGGCCGAGGCCGGCAGGTTCGAGGTCATGGTGACCAGGGTGGTCGGCGTGGCGTTGCTTTGCGCCGCGGTCAGGCTCAGCTTGGTCAGCGTGCTGGTATCGAAGCCACCGGCGCCATTGGGCGGGTACACCTGCAGGAAGGCGCCGCTCGGGGTCACCACGTCGTTGTTGGCATTCGTCTGGAAGTCGCCGGCGCGCGTATAGGTGACGCCGGTGCCGTCGTTGACCACGAACAGGCCGTTGCCGCTGATCGCCAGGTCCAGGCTGTTGTTGGTGGTCTGGATGCTGCCCTGCGCGAACTGTTGCGCCACGTCGAGCATGCGCGCGCCGCTGCCGACCGCGGTGGAGTTGAGGTTGACGCCGGTCACCGCGAACACGTCGGCGAACTGCGCGCTCGAGCCCTTGAAGCCGGTGGTGTTGGCGTTGGCGATGTTGTTGGCAATGACGTTGAGGTCTGCCTGGGCTGCATTGATTCCGCTGAGTGCCGTGGTCAAAGCCATGATGTGGTCCTCGAATGAAAGAGAGAGTGGATGGCGCGCGTCAGAGAATCTGCGCGACCTGGGCCAGCGGCACGCCGCCGATGCCGGACACCTGCAGGTAGGTGCCCACCGAGTTGCCGCCATAGCCCACGGCCGTCACCGTGCCGGCGGCGTAGGTCTCCAGCGAGCTGCCGTTGCTGGTCGCGGTCACGTTGTAGGTACCGGTCGCCGCGGCATGGCCGCTGTTGTCGGTGCCGTCCCAGCTGAACTGGGCGAGGCCGCTGTTCTGGTTGCCCAGGTCCATGGTGCGCACCACGTTGCCGGCGGCGTCGGTGATCTTGACGGTGACGTCGCCGGCGGTGCCGACGCTCGCCGCGCCGGTCACCTTGCTGCCGCCGTAGCTGAGCGTGGTCGAAGGCACCATCACCTGGCGATTGACCAGGCCGGCCGAGCCGAGCACCTGCGAGGTCTGCATCGAGGTGTTGAGGCTGCTGGTGAGCCCGTTGACCGCGGTCAGCAGGTCCTGCGAATTGGACAGCTGGCTGAACTGGGCCATCTGCGAGACGAACTGGGTGTTGTCCACCGGGTGGGTCGGGTCCTGCGCCTGCAGCTGGGCTGTCATCAGCTTGAGGAAATCCGCCTGCGACAGGCTTCCCGACACGGTCGAACCGAGCGTGGCGCTGGTGGCGGCGTTGTTGGTGTTGATCGTGGTCATGGGGCGCTCCGGGGCCGTTACTGGCCGAGGGCCAGGGTCTTCAGCATCAGTTGTTTGGTGGTGTTCATGACCTCGACGTTGTTCTGGTAGGAACGCGAGGCGGAAATCATGTTGACCAGCTCGTCGACGGGATTGACGTTGCTGGAGTAGACGTAGCCGTTGGCATCGGCCAGCGGGTTGCCGGGCTCGTAGTGGCTGGGAATCGCCGCCTGGCTCTGGGTCACGCCGACCACCTGCACGCCGTTGGCGGCGCCGTTGTCCGCCGCGCCGCCCGCCGCGCCGGCCAGCGACTGCTGCTGCCGGACCTGCGAGAACAGCGGCTCCTTGGCGCGGTAGGCGGCCTGCGGCGAACCGGCCACGCTGTCGGCGTTGGCCAGGTTGCTGGCCACGGTGTTGAGCCGGACCGACTGTGCCGCCATGCCCGAGCCGGCGACGTTGAAGATGGAGAAGAGTGACATCAGCCCTGTCCCGTGATGGCGGTGCGCAGCATGTGGATCTGCGCGGTGATGAACGAGAGGCTGGCCTGGTAGTGCACGCTGTTGGCGGCGAAATCCGCCTGCTGCACCTGTTCGTCGACCGTGTTGCCATCCATGCTGGGCTGGTCGGGTACCTGGTAGGCCAGTGGCACATTCGAGGCGCTATTGCCGCTGCCGATCTGCCCTGCGGCAGTGGTCGCCAGCGCGAGGTTGCCGGAGTCGCCCGCGGCCGAGGCCAGCGCCTTGCGGAAATCGATGTCGCGCGCGAGATATCCCGGCGTGTCGACATTGGCCATGTTGCTGGCCAGCACTTCGCTGCGACGCTGCCAGAGGTTCAGCGCCCGGGTGTTGATACCGAACAGGTTGTCAGTGGTCAGGCTCATCGCTTCGCTCCGCATCGCCGTAGCTGCACGGGAGTGGAGGCAAATTGCATGCCATGGGCCTGAAACCCTTGCTGCGACTGGGTTTCAGCGAATCACGGCGACGCCATGGCGTGCCGGTGCGGGAGCGGAGACGGTTTGTTGACGCGTCAGTGGCGCGTCATTCGGCCCACGCCGTCGGGCCGGGCGGCGGTTCGTCCGCGGACAGCATGTCGAGCACCACCTGGGCCAGCACGTCGGGCTGGAATTTCGCCACGAAGCGGTCCGCCTTGACCTCCTTCACCAGCGCCTCGTTGAACAGGCCGCTGAGGGAACTGTGCAGCACCACCTTGAGCCGGCGCAGGGCGGGAGCCTCGCGAATGGCGCGGGTCAGCGCGTAGCCGTCGAGCCGGGGCATCTCGATGTCCGACAGGACCAGCCCGACCTGCTGCTCCTCGCCGGCCTGCGCGAACTCCAGCAAGCGATCCAGGGCCTCGCGGCCGTCATGCGCGACCACGCACTCGATATTCATCTTGCCGAGCAGGCCGACCACCCGCCGCCGCGCGATCAGCGAGTCGTCCACCACCATCACCCGCCGGCGATGCCGCGCGCCGCCGCCGAGGTGCTGCTGGATCTGCGCGGAAAGCTCGGCCGGAGGGGCATCGATGCTGGCCAGCACGTGTTCCACGTCGACCACCGCGAGCAGGGCGCCGTTGATGCGCGTGATGGCGTTGACCCTCGCGCCGTAGCCAAGCGTGCTGGGCGGCGCCACCAGCGACGCGCCGTCGCAATGCACCATGTGCTGCACGTCGGCCACCAGGAAACCCTGCATGGTGCGGCTGAACTCGGTCACCATCAGGTGCGCCGAGGCCACCTCGAGCAGCGGCTCGTAGCCCAGCGCCGCGGCCAGGTCGATCACCGGTATGGTCTGCCCGCGGTAGTCGCAGGTGCCGGCCTGCAGCGGGTGCCGCCCGGGCATGCGCTCGATCGGCGGGCGCCGTAGCACTTCGCGCACCTTGAATACATTGATGCCGAACAACTGCGCATCGCCCAGCCGGAACAGCAACATGGCCACCCGGTTGTGCCCGGCCAGCTGGGTATGCTCCTCCACCTTGTCCAGCAGCGTGCTGCCCATGCAGTTTCCTCTTCAACCAGCAGACACCGCGGCGGCGGCCCGTGCGAGCGGTATCGGCGATGGCGCGACGGACTTGAGCGGCGGGCCGCCACGCGACGGCGTCTTCACTGGCACGTGAATTGCTTGCTCAAGTTTTGAACGGCTCTGACGATGCAGCCACAGCGAATCCCGCCATACGCAAGGTGACTTCCACCCCATGAGCTTTATCCGGAAACAGCAACTGACCGCGCTGGTGCAGGCCGCCGCCGCAGGCAATCATGCGCAGGTGGAGTCGCTGCGGCAAAAGCACCCGCGCGCCGCGCAGGCATTGGCGCCGTTGCTGGCCATGGTGGCCGAACGGCCGCCCGCCGCGGTCGCCTTGCAGACGATGGAACAGCAAAGCCTGGTGCTCGGTGCCGCGCAGCAGCTGAGCCGGGAACAGGCCGCGCTGGACCAGGCCGCGATCGAAAGCCGCCACAGCGTCGATCGTTTGACGGATGGCAGCGCCGGGATATCGACGGCCCTGCAGCAGGTCGGCCGTGAACTCGAACGCGCCGGCAGCTCCGGGCTGGTCGGCCAGAACAGCGTCAGCGAACTGGACGGGCAGCTGCGGCTGCTGCGCAGCGCGCTGTCGACGATGAACCGCAACCAGAGCAAGCTGGCCGAACAGGTCGCGCAAATCCGCAAGCTGACCGGCGTGGTCCAGGAGATCGCCCACCAGACCAACCTGGTGGCGCTGAACGCGGCCATCGAGGCGGCGCGCGCCGGCGAGGCGGGACGCGGCTTTGCCGTGGTCGCCGACGAGGTCAAGCAGCTGGCCGAAAAAACCGCGCTGACCACCAGCGAGATCGAACTGGTCACCGGCTCGATCGGCACCTTCTCGCTGCAACTGGATGGCGACGTGCAGCAGGGCCTGCGCCAGCTCGAGCGCGCGCAGGCGGGCATCGTGCAGGCCGGTACGGCGCTGCGCGAAGGCAGCGAATCGCTTGGCGCGGTCAGCGGGCGGGTCGGCACCCTGCAACAGTCGCACGACGCCCAGCACGCGCGCGCCACCACCACCCAGGCCGCGCTGGGGGCGCTGCAGCGCCGCGGCAGCGAGGCCAGGCGCCAGGCCGAGGCCTTGAGCCGCGCCGCCTTGCTGGCGCACCGGCTGGGCCTGAACTGGCTCGAGGGCGAAAGCGGCAGCGACCCGGCCAGCCTCAGCCTGACCGTGCGCGAGACCGTGCTGAGCCTGCGCCAGGCGATGGACCTGGCCTTGCTCGAACCCGGCGCGCTCGACCGCCGCTGGTTCGATACGCACGCATTGAACCGCAGCCTCGACCGGCTGACCGCCCTCCAGCAAGACCCCGCGGCCGGGGCAGCGCTCGGCCAGACCGGCGCGAAGCTGCTGGAGCAGAGCAGCCACTTTGTCAGCCTGCTTTGCGACGGCCAGGTCGAACAGGCCGCCCAGTTGTCGCGGGAGCTGGAAGCCGGTCGCGAAGTCCTGCTCGGCCAGCTGAGCGCCCTGCTGGCGAACGCATGAACATTTTTTCGCGCAGCCTCCGGCGGCAGCTGACGACCACCTGCCTGGTCGCCCTGCCGTGGGCGGCATCCGCGCTTGCCGCCGGCGCCGCCAACGGCCCTGCGCAATCGATGGCCCAGGTCAGCGCTGTCGCCGTCCAGTCCCTGCGGCAGCATTACCTGGCTCCCGGAAGCCGGGTCGTGGTCGGCGCCGATCCGTTCAACCTGCGCATGCGGCTCGCCGCATGCCCCACCGCGCTGCAGGCCACCGTGCCGCAGCAGCCGGCGCCCACCTCGATGGTCACCGTGCAGGTGCGCTGCGCCCAGCCCGGCGGCTGGATCGTGCGGATACCGCTGCGACTGCAGCTGTTCCGCCACGTGCTGGTCACCGTACGCCCGCTGCAGCGGGGCGACGGTATTCGCCCCGGCGACGTGCGCGCCGAGGAACGCGACGTCACCAGGCTCGGTTACGGCTACATCGACTCGCTGGACCAGGTCGCCGGTCGCACCCTGGCTCGCCCCCTGGTCAGCGGCAGCGTGCTGACGCCCGCCGCCATGGGGGGACGCCGCATGGTGCAGGCCGGCGACCACGTGCAACTGGTGGCGCAGATCGGCGATATTGAGGTGCGTGCCACAGGCATCGCCCTGGGCGGAGGCGACAATGGCGCCCGCCTGCGCGTGAAAAATGACAGCTCCGGACGGGTCATCGACGCCCTGGTCACCGCCCCCGGCGTGGTCAGGGCGCTGCCATGAGGCAACCCCCACGCCAGCTGCCTGAACGAGGCAATCGTCACGCCCACGAAAACCGGGCTAAAGTTTCCGCAAGAACGGCCGATCTTGAGAATCACAGGGCCACCACCGCATCGAGAACGGACCCATGAATACGACAATTTCAAACAATGGCTTGCCGGGCCTTGCCCAGGCAACCGGCAGCAGCAAGGGCAGCGGCAACGCGGCCACTCCGGCGGCGCCGGCCGGCACGGGCGGTCCGACCGCCGCCGCCGATCAGCTGAAGCTGACCGACTCGGCGCGCGCACTGCAGCAGGCCACGCGGGCTGACGCGGGCGCCACCGTCGATACGCTGAAGGTCGAGCGCATTCGGCAGTCGCTGGCCGATGGCAGCTACCAGATCAATGCCGCCAAGATCGCCGATCGCATGACGGCGATGGATCGGCAAGCCGGCGGCACAGGCAAGGTATGAGCCGCGCGCTGCAAGGCGAACTGGACGGGGCGTTGCAGGCCGTCATCGCCGACATGCAGACGGCGGTGGACGAACTGGACCAGGCCCTCGAAGCCGAACGCGGCGCGCTCAGCGACGGCGACAGCGAGGCGCTCAACGCCGCCGGCGCGCACAAGCAGGCGCTGATGCTGAAGCTGGAGCAACTCGACACCGAACGCCTGCAGCTGAGCCGCCACTCGCCCGCGGAAGCGGCGCGGCTGGAGCACGCCTGGCAACGCGTGGTGCAGTGCCTGCGCAGCGCGCAGCAGCACAATCAGCGCAACGGCCAGGAGGTCGCGCAACGCCTGCGCCAGGTCCGCCAGGCGCTGTCGATACTCACCGGCCACACCGGCGAGGCGGGCGTGTACGGCCGCGCCGGCGAACTCAGCGTCAAGATGCGCTCACGCGTCCTGGCGGAAGCATGAACACCCGATCGAACAAATCGCGCCGACGCCCTCCTCCACGCCAGCTTCCCTAACGGCAAAGCGCCTGGGCGGGTTGTTCCCGCCTGCGCGCCCATCGCGATGACCGACATGAGCAAGCCCAACGTCGCTGCAGTCCCCTCCCCCAGGTCCACCGCTGACGGCGCGAACGCGCAGTTGCCGCTGCCGGTGCTGCGCATACCGCTGCTCGACCGCGAACGCCAGCTGTTCGCCTACGAAATCGTGTTCCACCGCGAGGCCGGGGACGAGGACAGCTTCCTGCAGCGGATGCTGTCGACGATCACCGACGGCGCGCTCAACCGGCTGGTCCGCGGCAACCGCGCCTTCCTCAAGATGCCGGTCGAACTGCTGCCGGAGGATTCCGACGTCCTGCTGCACCAACCGCGCCTCGGCCTTGTCCTGCAGGCGCACAACGGCACTGACGAAGAGCTGATGGCGCGGCTGCGCAAGATGGCCGAGCGCGGCTGCCAATTCATGCTGGACCTGACCGAAAAGGATCTCGACGGCAGCGCCGCGTTCGAGGCGATCCTGCATCTGGTGCAGTTCGTACGCCTCGACGCCAGCGCGCTGGCCCCGCAGACGCTGAAGGAGCGCGCCGAACAGATGCACGAGCGCGGCCTGCACGTGGTGGCCGGCCAGGTCAACGACCACCCCACCTACGAACGCTGCCTCGAACTGCCCTTCCAGGCGATCCAGGGACGCTACCTGCTGATTCCCCAGCCGATCGAGGTGCCGGTATTGACCGCCAACCGGCTCAGCATGCTGCGGCTGATGAGCCTGCTGCAGCAGGGCAACCCCGGCCCGATCGACATCGGCAACATCATCCGCGACGACGCCGTGCTGAGCTACAAGCTGCTCAGCTGCGTGAACTCGGCCTACTTCGCCCTGCCGCGGCAGCTGAAATCGGTGGAGCACGCGGCGATCTTCTTCGGCGTCAAGCGCATGCGCAACTGGATCGACACCATGGCGCTGTGCGGCATGGACGACCGCCCGCCGGAGCTGCTGCGCGCCGCGCTGATCCGCGCCCAGATGTGCGAAAAGCTCTGCGCCGGACCGCGCAGCCAGGCCGAGATGGCGTTTACCGTCGGCCTGTTTTCGCTGCTCGACACCTTGATGTGCGCACCGATGGAGTTCCTGCTGACCCATCTGCGGCTGGACCCGGAAATCAGCGATGCGCTGACCAGCCGCGAAGGCACGCTCGGCCAGTTGCTGCAGCAGATCCTGATCTGGGAGGCCGGCGAGCTGACCAGCGCGCAGGTACCGCCGCAACGCATCCAGCGCATGGCGGCGGTCTACCTGGAGGCCACCCAGTGGGCCGACCAGGTCTTCGCCACGGCCAACGGCAAGTCGGCCAGCTGAGGATACGGCGCGCGCGCCGGCTGGCGAACGCTTAGCGTGCCCGCCGCAGTCCCCAGCCGGCAAGCAGCAGGCCGAGCACGGTAACGGCAAGCCAGCCGCCCAGCGTGCTGGCGTCGTTGCCCAGCCAGAGCACGCTGGCCACCGTGCCCACCAGCAGGGCGCCCAGCCCGATCGCCAGCACCGGCTCCAACCGCCGCCGCTTGGCGAACAGCAGCGCCAGCGCGCCCAGCGCGGCGAGCAGGACGGACAGGATCCGCGAGCCGGTCACCCACTGCGGCGGCAGCGGCAGGTCCGGAAAGATGTCCAGCAGCGACACGTCGCCCACCTGCACGCTGTAGCCCTTGCCGTCGGTCGCCTGCGGAGCCGCTACCAGCCGATCGCCGTCCAGTTGCCCGACGATGGTCACCTGCTGCAACGGCACCTCCTCCCAACTCACGCGCAGATCGCCCAGGCGCGGGTCGTCGATGTTCGCGCTGCTCACCAGGTAATCGCCGCTCAGGCTGAAACTGGCGGCCAGGTTGACCGGCAGCGACGCCATGTCCGGCGGAGCCCGTTGCGAACCCGGCAGGGCCCGCAGCAGTTGCGGCGCCAGCTTGAAGCCGCCGATCTGCACCAGTCCCGCCACGAACCGCTGGCTGTGGATGGGCAGCTTGCCCGGGTTGGCGTGGCCGCGGGGATCCTCGAACCGGCTCGAATCCACGGCGTGGCCGACCCAGTCCTGCTCGTAATGCACGCTGGCGCCGATGCGCACCTCGCGCCACTGGAACATCTGCACCCGGCGCAGCAGCACCGGCGTGCTCACCTGCTGGTTGAAGTCGGGATCCCGCGGCGCCTCGACCACGCTCGGTACACCCACCAGTCGCGCCATGTAGCCATGCTGACCGGCCTGCGGCTGCGCATTGGCGCCGAGCTCGATCACCTCGCCGCCGTGGCGACTGGCGGCCTCGCGGTAACCGATCAGCCCGCGCGCGGTGGTGGCCACCAGCCCGACACCGGCCAGCATCAGCACGGCGCCGGCGATGTTCAGCGCCAGCGTCTGCATGGACCCCGCCACGCGCCACTCCATCAGCTCGCTCCGGCCGCGGGCTCGACCGGCTTGCCCGGCATCGGCAAAGGCTTCATCGCGCGCCCCTACTCGACCTTGCCCAGGCCGGACGGACGCCGTGGATCGCTCGCCGCGTCGAGCGTGTTGGTCAGGCGATTCCAGGTGACCACGTTCATGAAACCCCACGGTTCGCGCGGCTTCAATGCGTACCCCATGCGGGTCAGTTCCTCGCTGGTGGCCGCATCGAAGGTGCCGGGCTCGACGTAGACCACGTCGGGCAGGTACTGGTGATGGAAGCGCTTGTCCGCCACGATCTCGCTGGCGTCCTGGCCATCGATGAAATGCAGGATGCCCTCGAGCACCTGGGTAATGATGGTCGAACCGCCGGGCGAGCCGATCACCATGGTGCGGTTGGCACCGATCACGATGCTCGGCGACATCGAGGACAACATGCGCTTGCCCGGCGCCGGCGCATTCGCCTTGCTGCCAAGCAAGCCGTAGGCATTGGGCTGGTTGGGCACCAGCGCGAAGTCGTCCATCTCGTTGTTGAGCAGCACGCCGGTGCCGGCCGCCACGAACGACGAACCGAGCAGGGTGTTCACGGTGGAGGTGACCGAGGCCATGTTGCCGTCGGCGTCGATGATCGAAAAATGGGTGGTGTGCATGCCGGGGTCGCTGGCCTCGGCAACCGGCAGCATCGACGAAGGCGTGGCGCGGTCGGGCAGGATGCCCTGGCGCAGACCGTCGGCATAGTAGGGCGACAACAGCATGTCCAGCGGCATCTTCACGAAATCCGGGTCGCCCAGGTAGTCGTTGTGGTCGCGGAACGCCCGCCGCATCGCCTCGACGATGTAGTGCACGCGATGGGCCCGGTCCAGCTTGTCCAGGTCGAAGCCGGACAGGATGTTGAGCATCTCCGCCAGCGCCACGCCGCCGGAGGAAGGGGGTGGCGCGGTGATGATGCGGTAGCCGCGATAGTCGAACTGCAGCGGCGTGCGCTCCAGGGCGCGGTAACCGGCCAGGTCGGCCAGCGTCCAGTTGCCGCCGGCCGCGCGCACCGCGGCAACCAGCCGCCGGGCCGTTTCCCCCTGGTAGAAGCCGGCGTCGCCGTGGGCGCCCAGCAATTCGAGGGTGCGCGCCTGTGCGGGATCGCGCCACAGCGCATCGGCGGCCGGCGGCTTGCCGCCGCGCAGGTACTTGGCCGCCGAGGCGGGCCAGCGTTGCAGGATCGCCCGCTTCTGGGCGATCGCCTCGCGCAGCCGCGGATCGGGATGAAAGCCGTCGCGCGCGATCCTGATCGCCGGTGCCAGCGACTCCTGCAACGGCAACTGGCCATAGCGTTCGGCCATCAGCACCAGGCCGGCCGGTTCGCCGGGGATGCCGGCGGCGAGCGGTCCATTCAACGAATGGTCGCGGTTGGGACGGCCGTCCGGCCCCACGTAATCCTTCGCATCGACCGCGGCGGGGGCGACCTCGCGCGCGTCGATGAACACGTCGCGGTTGTCCCGGGCGCGATGCAGCACGGCCATGAAGCCGCCGCCGATGCCCGAGCTTTCCGGCTCGACCACCGACAAGGTGGCGGCCACGGCCACCGCGGCGTCGAAGGCATTGCCGCCCTTGGCAAGCACTTCGAAGCCGGCCCCGGTGGCGAGGAAATTGGCGCTGGCGATGGCCGCCTTGCCGGGCGGGCGTTGCCGCATCGGCGGTACATGGCTGCGCTGCCCGGCGGCCTGCTCGGGGGTGGCCTCGGCCGCCATCGCCATGCCGACCACGAACACCAGGCCCAACGACAACGCGGCGCCCAGCAGCCGCCGCCAGTTCCGGGACAGATTCATGCAGCGGACTCCCGTGCCATCAGGTGACGGTATTTGAGTTCGAGTTGTTCCGGCGTTTCGGCGTGCCCGGGGTCGCCGACGATGCATTCGACCGGACAAACCACCACGCACTGCGGCTCGTCGTAATGCCCCACGCACTCGGTGCACAGCGCCGGATCGATCACGTAGAACTCCTCGCCCAGCGAAATGGCCCGATTCGGGCAGGCGGGCTCACACACATCGCAGTTGACGCAGGTGTCGAGGATCTTCAGGGACATGGGAACAGGCCAGAAGTGAGTGCAGAGCGGTGAGAAGCGAGAGATCGCAAGCGCTCGCCGAGCCCCGGCTCTCTCTCACTTCTCGCTTCTCGCTACCCACTCCTGTTCCTACATGGCGATGAAGCGGAACGTCGCGCCGGTCGGCTTGAGGGCGTCGCTCACGCGCTGTTCGTCAGCCTGGTCGCCGATGAACAGGATGATCACGTCCTTGAACGAGCCCGGCTTGGCATCCTTGAACGCCGCGATCACGAAGTCACCGGTCTTGGCCGACACCGGACCGCCGAAGGCCAGCAGGTTGCCCGGGGTGACGCCACGGGCCACGGTGTCCTGCACGCTCTGCAACTGGCGGGCGTTCTGCGCCAGCGCGTCGTCGGTGGCGCCGGCGGTGACCATGTAGGCATACGGCTGCGGCGCCAGCATGCCCTTCAGGTTGGCCTGCACGATCTGGCTCAGGTAGGCGTTCCAGCCCTTGGTGTCGGTCGGGCTGGTCGGCTTGGGCGCCTTCTGCACCTGCGCGCTCTGGGCCTGGTCGTCGTCCTGCTTGTGGCAGGCGGTCAGGGCCACGCAGGCAGTCAGCGCGACCGCAACAATGAGAGCAAATTTACGCATCGTTATCACCTTCGGTTTCGGGTTGCTTGTGGGAGCCGGGAAGGCCCTTTTGCCAGCGCTGACGCATGGCCTGCTGTACCGCCGGGTGCACGAAACCCGAGATATCGCCGCCGAGGCGGCCAATCTCGCGCACCAGCGACGAGGAGATGAAGCTGTATTGCTCGGCCGGGGTCAGGAACAGTGTTTCCGCCCGCGGAATCAGGTGGCGGTTCATGCTCGCCAGCTGGAATTCGTATTCGAAATCCGACACCGCGCGCAAGCCGCGGATGATCACCCCGGCACCGACCGTCTCGATGAAGGTGGCCAGCAGGCAATCGAAACCGCGCACCTCGACGTTCGGCAGGTCGGCGAGCGCCAGCCGGGCCAGGCTGATCCGTTCGCTGACGCTGAAGCCCGGCGCCTTGCTGGAGCTGTCGGCCACCGCCACGATCACCCGGTCGAACAGCGGCGCGGCGCGCGCCACCAGGTCGGCGTGGCCGTTGGTGATCGGATCGAAAGTGCCCGGATAGACGGCCAGGCGCGGATTGCCCAAGGTTTTTCTCACGAGACGACAGTGACTGCGGCGGTGGAATTGAGCCTAGCTTAACGGAAGCGAACGCCGATAGAGTGCAAAATGCACCTCGCCGGCCCGACCCTGGCGATGCAGTTGCCAGCCCGCCGGCAGCACCGGCCCGGCGTCGCGCGGCGATTCCACGTAGATCCATGCCCCGGCCGCCAGCCAGCGACCCTGCTCCAGCGACTGCGCCAGCGGCGCCCACAGGCCCTGCGCGAACGGCGGGTCGAGAAAAACCAGGTCCTGCGCTTGCGGCTGGCCCTGCAAAAAGCTGCCGGCATCGAGCGCGGCGACCGTGCCGCCGGCGACTTTCAAGCGGGCCAGGTTGTCGCGCAAGGCCTGGGCCAGGCGGGCATCGCGCTCGACGAACTGCACGCTCGCCGCGCCACGCGACAAGGCCTCGATGCCAAGCGCCCCGGTGCCGGCGCACAGGTCCAGGCAGCGCGCACCCCCGATCATCGGCGCCAGCCAGTTGAACAGGGTCTCGCGCACGCGCTCAGCGGTCGGCCGCAGCCCGGGAAGCGTGGGGACCTGCAGCCGGGAATTGCGCAGGCTGCCGCCGATGATGCGGATACGGCCCGGCGCGCCGGCAGCGGCGGCGCTCACGGCGACCGGCCCTCAGCGGGCGGTACAGGTTGGAGTGCTAGCATGCCGCCCATTGTCTTTGAATCGCGCCCGCAATGCTCAAGTTCTGGAAGAAGAAGCCCGCCGAGACGAAGCCCGGGCAGGCCGACGACGCCGTCGCCGCCATCGCGCCCGGGCACGCCGCGTCAACGCCGAACGAGGCGGCGGCGCCCGCGCCGGCGGAAAGCGCTCCCGCCGGCGAAGCCGTCCTCGCGCCGCCGGAGAAAATCGCGGCCGAGGCGACCCCGGCCAGGCGCAGCTGGCGCGAGCGCCTGGCCGGCAGCGCCTTTTCCCGCGGCCTGGGCAGCCTGTTCGTGCGCCACCCGCGGCTCGACGACGAGCTGCTGGACGAACTGGAGACGACGCTGATCTCCGCCGACGTCGGCGTCGAGGCCAGCACCGGCCTGGTCGAAGGCCTGCGCAAGCGCATGCACAAGCGCGAGTTCGCCGACGCCGACGCCCTGCTCGCCGCCTTGCGCGCGGACCTGATCGCGATGCTGCGCCCGGTCGAAGCACCGCTCGAGGTGGCAGGCCACAAGCCGTTCGTGGTGCTGGTCGTGGGCATCAACGGCGCCGGCAAGACCACCACCATCGGCAAGCTGGCGCGCCGCTGGCGCGACCAGAAGAACGCGGTGATGCTGGCCGCGGGCGACACCTTCCGCGCCGCCGCGGTCGAGCAGCTGAAGACCTGGGGCGAGCGCAACCAGGTGCCGGTGATCTCGCAGGGCCAGGACGCCGACGCCGCCAGCGTGATCTTCGACGCGCTGCAGGCGGCGCGCTCGCGCGGCATCGACGTGCTGATCGCCGACACCGCCGGGCGGCTGCACACCCAGGGCGGCCTGATGGACGAACTGGGCAAGATCGCGCGCGTGCTGAAGAAACTCGACGCCGACGCGCCGCACGAGGTGCTGATGGTGATCGACGGCACCACCGGCCAGAACGCGATCAGCCAGGTGCGCCAGTTCCGCCAGATCGTCGGCGTCACCGGCCTGGTGGTGACCAAGCTGGACGGCACCGCCAAGGGCGGCGTGGTGTTCGCGCTGGCGCGGGAATTCGGCCTGCCGATCCGCTATGTCGGCCTGGGCGAGAGCGCCACCGATCTGCGCGTGTTCGAGGCCGAGGCCTTCGTCGACGGCCTGCTGCCCGGCAGCCTCGCTGGCGAGGGCGCCGGCCGTGACTGAAACGATCCGGCGAGGCTGAGCGGATGTCGATCCGGCTGCGGCAGGTTTTGCTCGCGCTAGGCGCCCTGGCCGCCATCGCGATGGTGGCCCTGGTGCTGGCCGTCTACCTGCTGCTGCAGCCGGAGCGCTTCACCCGGATGCTGCAGAACCAGGCCCGGGCCGCCGGGCTCGAACTGAACCTGGCCAGCCCCGCCAGCCCCACCCTGTTTCCCCGACCGGGCCTGCATCTGGACGGCATCACGCTCACCGCCGCGGGCGCCAACGCGCCGATCCTGCTGGCGGCGCGCGGCCAGCTGGCGCTGCCCTGGCGTACCCTGCTCGGCGGCCCCACCGTCATCTCGCAACTGCGCATCGACTCGCCGCGGGTGGACCTGGGCGCACTGCAGGACTGGCTGGCATCGGTGCCCGCGCAACCGGCCAATGCGCCGCCCTCGATCCCGCGCATCGATACCGGGGTCAGCATCAGCCATGGCAGCCTGGTCCACGGCAACGCGGTGCTGCTGGACAACATCTCGCTCGATGCCGGTCGGCTGCTTTCGGGCCAGCCGTTCCCGCTGAGCCTGTCCGCGACGGCGGCCGGCTCGCCCTGGCAACTGCACCTTTCCGCCACCCCGCGGATCCAGGGCAACACCCTGCAGTTGAACGACATCAGCCTGCGCCTGTCGCAGGACAACGCGGTGACCCTCGCCCTCGGCGGCAGCGCCCACTGGCATGGCGCCGCGGACGCCTGGGCCAGCCTCGCCGGCAAGCTCGACCAGGCCGACGGCAGCCAATACGACATCGAGCTGGCGCTTACCCCGGCCGATCAGGACCAGCCGCTGCTGCTCGCCCTGAAGCTCGACGGCCCCGACAACCATGTCGACCTGCGGCTGCCGCCGCTGGCGCTGGCGCACTGGTGGAGCCAACTGGGCGACCCCCAGGAGCCGCAGCTGGCCGTTCCACCGGGCAGCGGCGAGGCGGCGATCGAGCACATCCATGCCGGCAGCGTCGATATCGAAGGTTTCAGCATGCAGGCCGGCGACAGCGTGCCGGCCGGCGCTGCCAGCGCCGCCGCCCCGCCTCGCAGCAGCCGCGGCCCATGAGCAGCAGCGTGGCCAGCCGACTGCTGCGCTGGTTCGACCGGCACGGCCGCAAGGACCTGCCCTGGCAACACCCGCGCGATGCCTACCGCGTATGGCTGTCCGAGGTGATGCTGCAGCAGACCCAGGTCAGCACCGTGGTCGGCTACTTCGAGCGCTTCGTCGGCGCGCTGCCCACCCTGCGCGAACTGGCCGACGCCGAGGAGGACACCGTGCTGGCGCTGTGGTCGGGCCTGGGCTACTACCGCCGCGCGCGCTTCCTGCACCGTGCCGCCAAGCTTTGCGTCGAGCGGCATGCCGGCGAACTGCCACGCGAATTCAGCGCGCTCGCGGCACTGCCGGGCATCGGCCGCTCCACCGCCGGCGCGATCCTGGCCCAGGCGCACGAGCTGCGCTTCCCGATCCTCGACGGCAACGTCAAGCGCGTGCTCGCCCGCTACCACGGCATCCATAGCCATCCCGGCCAGAGCGCGGTCGAGAAGGCGCTCTGGCGGCATGCCGAGGCCCACACGCCGGCGGCGCGCATCGCCGATTACACCCAGGCGATCATGGATCTGGGCGCCACCGTCTGCACCCGTTCCAGCCCCCGCTGCGATACCTGCCCGCTGGCCGGCGACTGCATCGCACGCCGCGACGGGCTCACCGCGCAACTGCCCGGCCGCAAACCGGGCAAGACCCTTCCCACCCGCGCCACGGTGATGCTGATCCTGCGCGACTGCCACCATCGCGTGCTGCTGGAGCGACGCGGGCCGCAAGGCGTCTGGTCGGGCCTGTGGAGCCTGCCCGAGGCCAGCGATCCCGATGCCGCCTGGCGCCTGGCGCAGCAGCACGCGCGGATCGACGACGCGCAGGCGATCGCCCCGTTCACCCATGTCTTCAGCCATTACCGGCTGCAGATCGAGCCCTTGCTGTTCGACCACGCGACAGCGCGGCACGCCATCGCCGATAATCCGCACTCGCGCTGGTGCAGCGCCGAGGAGCTGACCACGCTGGGCCTGCCCGCCCCCGTGCGCAGCCTGCTGCTGGGCATCGCCGGCGCGCCGGCCACGTAGGAGCGCGCAGGCGCGCGATGCCCGAACCGGCACCCACCGAGGAACCCCCATGAGCCGCACCATCCATTGCAGCAAGCTCGGCATCGACGCCGAAGGCCTCGACTTCGCCCCCTGGCCCGGCCCGCTCGGCCAGCGCATCTACGCCGAAATCTCCAGGCCCGCGTGGCAACAGTGGCTGGCCCACCAGACCACCCTGATCAACGAGATGCGGCTCAACCCGCTGGACCCCGCGTCGCGCAAGTTCCTCGGCGAGCAGATGGAGAAATTCCTGTTCGGCGGCGACTTCGCCAAGGCCGCCGGCTTCACCGCGCCCGACGCCGAGTCTTGACGAAAGCACGCGCATTCGATTTAATGCGCGGCTCCACGAAACAGCGC
>JAGWIC010000104.1 GCA_028866435.1 Lysobacteraceae bacterium
CGCCGCATGGTGGAGAAGTCGTCCACCACCAGTATTTTCATGTTCTTGTCCAAACACCTTCTCCGCTTGCGCTGCATGCACTGTTGAAACCAGTGCGCCAGACCTCGGGAATCCGCATCGCGTGACCGGTCAACCGCGCCAGTCGGTCAACCGAGCACGCAACCGGATCACGGCCTGCCCATGGATCTGGCACACCCGCGATTCACTCACGCCGAGCACGGCGCCGATTTCCTTGAGATTCAATTCCTGCTCGTAATACAGCGACATCACCAGTTGTTCGCGTTCGGGCAGATTGCCGATCGCCTCGGCCAGCGCGTCGCGCATGCCGTCGCGCTCGATGCTGTCGTGCGGGTTGAGCCCGGTTTCGTCGGCCACGTTCAGCACGACGCCTTCCTCGTTGTCGTCCGACGCGGTAAGGCTGAGCAAGCGCACGCAGGCCGCGTCGGCGAGTACCTGGTGGTATTCGTCCGCGCTGATCCCGAGCCGCCGCATGATCTCGGCATCCTCCGCCTCGGCGCCGGTCTCGGTCTCGATCTGGCGCACCACTTCGGCCACTTCCCGCGTCTTGCGGTGCACCGAGCGCGGTGTCCAGTCGGTACGCCGCAACTCGTCGAGCATCGCGCCCCGGATGCGGATGCCCGCATAGGTCTCGAAGCTCGCCCCGTGACCGAGCGAGTAATGTCGCGATGCTTCCAGCAAACCGATCATCCCCGCCTGCACCAGATCGCCCACGTCGACGCTGGCCGGCAACCGCCCCATCAGGTGATAGGCGATACGCCGTACCAGCGGCGCGTGCCGACGCACCATTTCGTCGGCACTCTCGCGGGAATGTTGTAGGTATTGCGATGCCACACTCATTTCAGCACCCTGCCGCCGGGGTCGCCCGGCCACCAAAAAAGGCAATCCGGTCGAGGCCCGAACGTTCGGGTTCTGTCCATTTATCGACCGCACCTGCCAATTGCTTGAACGCCAGCGCCGAACGGCTCGAAGGCCACAGGTCGACCACCGCGCGCTGCCGGCGGATGGCCTGCCGCAGCCGTTCGTCCTGCGGCACCCAGCCCGTGAATTCGATCACCACCTCGAGAAAGCGGTCGCAGACCCGCGACAGCTTCTGGTGCAATTGCTGTGCCTCGCCCTGGTTGTGCACCATGTTCGCCACCATGCGGAAGCGGCGCACGGCGAAGTCGCGGCTGAGCACCTTGATCAGCGCATAGGCATCGGTCAGCGAGGCCGGCTCGTCGCACACCACCAGCATCACGTCGTCGGCGGCGGCGGCAAACATCGCCACGCTGTCGGACAGGCCGGCGGCCGTGTCGATCAGCAGGTAGTGCGGCGGCGGCGCCAGGTCATCGAAGGCGCGGATCACCGCCGCATGTTCGCCGCTGCCAAGCTGTGCCAGCCGGCGCGCGCCGGAGCCCGCCGGAACCACCCGCAAGCCGTGCGGTGCGCCGAGCAGCAGATCCTCCAGCGCGCACTGGCCGTCCAGCATGTGGCCGATATGCCGCGACGGTGCAAGCCCGAGCAGCACGTCGACGTTGGCCAGGCCCATGTCGGCATCCAGCACCATCACGTCGTGGCCGGCCATCGACAGCGTCATGCCAAGGTTCACCGCCACCGTGCTCTTGCCGACGCCGCCCTTGCCGCCGGCCACCGCGATCGCGCGGCAAGGCCGGCTCGGCAACGCCGCTTTCGGCAGCAGGCTGCTGGCCTGGTGGCCGGGCGCCGGCGCCGGCTCGCCGATGCCGGCCAGCGTCATCGGGAAGTGCTTCAGGCCCCAGGCTTGATCCATTGCGATTGCTCCGTTCATGCGCTGGCCACCGCAAGGCCGAAGCGTTCGGCCATCTGCCCGTCATCCGGCAGCTGGCTTTTCTGCGACTGCGCGGCGCGGCAGACCAGCACCCGCGCATCCGCCGTCGCGATGTCCTCGGGCACGCGCTGGCCGTCGGTGGTGAAATCCAGCGGCAGCCGGTGGCGGATCAGCACCGACAGCGCGCCGCCCAGACTCGGCGCCTCGTCGAGCTTGGTCAGGATGCAGGCATCCGGCTTCAGCGGCCGATAGGCACGCACCGCTTCGTCCAGCGACCTCGGCTGCGTATTGGCCGCCAGCACCAGGCAGGTGCGCACGTCGCCGGCGTCGGAAAACAGCTCCAGCTGTTGCGCCAGCCGCGGATCGCTGCCGGCCACACCGGCGGTATCGATCAGCACGGTATGCCTGTCGCGCAGCAACTCGAGCACCTTGCGCAGGCTTGGTGCGTCGTAGGCCGGATAGACCCGGATACCGAGCAGGCGACCGTAGTGTTCCAGCTGCGCGGCGGCACCGATGCGATAATGGTCGGTGCTGACCAGCGCGACCTGCTCCACCCCGCGATGCAATACGGCGCGGGCGGCGAGCTTGGCGATGGTGGTGGTCTTGCCCACGCCGGTGGGGCCGACCAGCGCGGTGACGCCCTGGTCATCGGACAGGTTGCGGCCGCTCACCGTCAGGCTGCGGCTGAGCATGCCCAGCGGCAGATAACGCGCCTGTTCGGCGTTGATCTGCGCAGGCAGGGCCGCCACCAGCTGGCTCGCCACGTCCGGCTCGATGCCGAGCCGGGTCATCTCGCGCAGCACGCGCGCGCGCAGCGGCTGGCGCCGCTCCATGTCGTTCCAGGCCAGGCTCGACAACTGCACCTCCAGCATCTCGCGCAGGCTGCCCAGTTCGGCGCGCATGCGCGCCGTGTCCTGCATGGCGCGCTCCATCAGCGGTTGCATCGCCACCGGTTCGGCCGATACCGCCGCGGAAGGAACCGGCGGCGCATCGGGCGCTGGCATCGAGGCACGCACCGGCGGCGTGCGCGAGGCCGCTTTCGCCGCCGCGACCTTCGCAGTCGCCATCGCTGCCGGCGCCCGGGGCGGCGGCGGCACGTCCGCTGGCGCGGCAGCGGCCGCCACCGCCGCAACCGGCTCACCCGCCGCCAGCGGGGCTCCGTGCCGTGCCGCTTCGCGCACCAGCGACTCGTCGTAATCGATCGCGGCGATGACCTCGATCCCTTCATCGAGCCGGCGGGTGGACAGGATCACCGCCTCCGGCCCCTGCTCTTCGCGCACTTCGCGCATGGCCTGACGCATGTCCGCGGCGACGAAACGTTTGATCTTCATGCGTGCCTGCTCCGCGTGCCGAAGCGGGAAACGGGGAACAGGGAACGGGGAACGTCGGCGACACGGCGATCTGGATCTGCGTGCACAACCGCGACTGCGGATTCACCGCAGCCGGCACGTTCCCCGTTTCCCGTTCCCTGTTCCCGCTTCAAGCTTTTCATCACCGCTCACTCCTCGCTCAGCGTCCCAATGCCTGCACCAGCCGCACCCGCCGGTTGTCGGGCACCTCGTTGTAGGCAAGTACGTGCAGGTTCTGTGCCACATGGCGGGTGAAGCGCGCCAGCCACGGCCGCAACTGCGGAGCCACCAGCAAAACGGCGGGCTCGCCGCTCACTTCCTGGCGCCGCGCGGCCTCGGCCACGCTCTGCTGCAGACGGTCCGCCAGCCCCGGTTCCACCGCCGCGCCGGCCACGCCGCCACCGCTGGCCAGCGAGCTGAGCAGGATCTGTTCGAGCTCCGGGGCGAGCGTGACGACGGGGACTTCCGTACCCAGTCCTGTGATCTCCTGCACGATCTGCCGGCCCAGCGCGACGCGCACGGCGGCGGTCAAAACGCCGGGATCCTGACTCTGCCCCGCATGCTCCGCCAAGGATTCGACGATGCTGCGGATGTTGCGGATCGGCACCCGCTCGGCCAGCAGGTTCTGCAGCACCTTGACCACCGCGCCCAGCGGCAGCCGCTTGGGCACCAGGTCCTCGACCAGCTTCGGCGCGGTGCCGGCCAGCCGGTCCAGCAGCTGCTGCACGTCCTGATGGCTGAGCAGCTCGTGCGCGTGGCCCTGCAGGATGTGCGACAGGTGGGTGGCGATCACGGTGGCCGGGTCGACCACGGTATAGCCGTAGCTCTGCGCCAGTTCGCGCTGGCCGCTCTCGATCCACACCGCCTCCAGGCCGAACGCCGGATCCTGTGTCGGAATACCCTGCAGCGTGCCGTGCACCTGGCCGGGATTGATCGCCATCAGGCGGTCGTTGTGCACCTCGGCCTCGCCCATCGGCACGCCCATCAGGGTGATCCGGTAGGTGTTCGGGCCCAGGTCCAGGTTGTCGCGGATATGCACCGCCGGCACCAGGAAACCCAGCTCCTGCGACAGCTTGCGGCGCACCGACTTGATCCGCCCCATCAGCTCGCCGCCCTGGTGCGTATCGACCAGCGGAATCAGCCGGTAGCCCACTTCCAGCCCCAGCGGATCGACGCTGGCCACGTCGTCCCAGTTGAGCTCCACGCGCTCGGCGGGAACGGCGGCGGCCGGCGTTTCGCCCACCGTCTCGGCGAGCAGGTTCTGCAGCACCTTTACTACCGCGCCCAGCGACAGGCGCTTGGGCACCAGGTCCTCCACCAGCTTGGGCGCGCTCTGCGCGAGGCGGTCGAGCAGCTGCTGCACGTCCTGGTGGCTGAGCAGTTCGTGCGCGTGGCTGCCCAGGATGTGCGACAGGTGCGTGGCGATCACCGTGGCCGGATCGACCACGGTGTAGCCATAGCTCTGCGCCAGCTCGCGCTGCCCCAGGTCGATCCACACCGCCTCCAGCCCGAAGGCGGGATCCTGCGTCCGGATACCGGGCATCTGGCCGTGCACCTGGCCCGGGTTGATCGCCAGCAGCCGGTCGGTATGCACCTCGGCCTCGCCCATCGGCACGCCCATCAAGGTGATGCGGTAGGTGTTGGGGCCGAGGTCGAGGTTGTCGCGGATGTGCACGGCGGGGATCAGGAAGCCCAGATCCTGCGAGAGTTTGCGGCGCACGGATTTGATCCGCCCCATCAGCTCGCCGCCCTGGTGGGTGTCCACCAGCGGGATCAGCCGGTAGCCCACTTCCAGCCCCAGCGGATCGACGCTGGCCACGTCGTCCCAGTTCAGCTCCACCCGCTCGGCCGGCGCGGCGGTGGTCGGCGCCTCGCCCACGCTCTCGGCCAGCTTGTCCAGCGTCTCGCGCTGGCGCTTGAGCAGCATCCACGCCGCCGCGCCGCAGCTGGCGCCGAGGATCAGGAAGGCGATGTTCGGCATGCCCGGCACCAGGCCCATCACGCCCAGCACCACACCGGCCACCGCCAGCGCGCGCGGTTGGCCAAACACCTGGCCGATCACCTGTCGGCCCATGTCCTGCGCGCGCGAGACGCGGGTGACGATCACCGCGGTGGCGATCGACAGCATCAGCGAGGGCACCTGCGCCACCAGGCCGTCGCCGATGCTGAGCAGGGTGTAGGTGCGCCCCGCTTCGCCGGCCGACATGCCATGCTGCATCACGCCGACGATGAAGCCGCCGATGATGTTGATGAAGAGGATCAGGATGGCGGCGGTGGCGTCGCCGCGCACGAATTTCGAGGCGCCGTCCATCGAGCCGTAGAAGTCCGCCTCCTCGCGCACTTCCTGGCGCCGCTCACGCGCCTGCTCCTGGGTCAAAAGTCCGGCGTTCAAGTCGGCGTCGATCGCCATTTGCTTGCCGGGCATTGCGTCCAGGGTGAACCGCGCGGTCACCTCCGACACGCGGGTGGCGCCCTTGGTGACCACCACGAAGTTGATGATGGTCAAGATCGCGAACACCACCAGACCGACCGCGAAATTGCCGCCGATGACGAACTCGCCGAAGGCCTCGATCACCTTGCCCGCCGCGCCGGGGCCGTCGTGGCCGTGCAGCAGCACCACGCGGGTGGAGGCGATGTTCAGCGCCAGGCGCAGCAAGGTGGCGCCCAGCACCACGGTGGGGAAGGCGGCGAATTCCAGCGGCCGCATCACGTAGATCACCGCGAGCAGGATCACCAGCGACAGCGCGATGTTGAAGCTGAACAGCATGTCGAGCAGGAACGGCGGCAGCGGCAGCATCAGCATGGCCAGCGCGGCCAGCATCATCACCGGCGCGCCGATGCCGCGGCGGGTCATCAGTTTCAGGTTGTCCAGCACGCTCGTGGTGGCGGCCATGAATCCTTCCTGCTAGTGCGGCTTGTACGGCCCCATCAGGTCGGGATCGACCTCGGGATGGGGCGCTGGCGGCGGCGCATCGCCACGTTCGGTGGACTGCTTGAGCTGATAGACGTAGGCCAGCACTTGCGCCACCGCCACATACAGGCCGACGGGGATTTCCCGCCCCAGCGCCGTAGTGGCATACAAGGCGCGTGCCAACGGCGGCGCCTCGACCAGCGGAATGTGATGCGTGGCCGCCACCAGGCGGATCTGCTGGGCCAAGAGATCCATGCCCTTGGCGATCACCCGGGGCGCGCCGCTCCTGCCCTGGTCGTAGATCAGCGCCACCGCGAAGTGGGTGGGATTGGTCACCACCACGTCGGCCTTGGGCAATTGCTGCATCATGCGGCGCCGTGACAGCTCCTGCTGCACCCGGCGCACGCGGCCACGGATTTCCGGATTGCCTTCGGTTTCCTTGGCCTCGTCGCGCAGCTCCTGCCGGGTCATGCGCTGGCGGCGGGTGTAGTCGAAGCGCTGGTACAGCGCGTCGATGCCGCCGATCAGCAGCAGCATGCCGCCAAACAGCAGGGCGGAGCGGCCGAGCAGGCCGAGCGAACGCACGATGCCCGCGTCCACCGCGCCGTTGCCGGTGGCCATCAGCTCGCCCTCCCAGTGCCGCAGCAAGAGCGCCAGCGCCGCGCCGATCAAGGCCAGTTTGAGCAGCGACTTGCCCAGCTCCACGAAACCGCGCAGGGCGAAGATGCGGCCCAGCCCGGCGATCGGATCGAGCCGCTCCAGCTTGAGCTCCAGCGCCTCGACGCTGAAGTTGAGCCCGCCCAGCAGCAGCGGGCCGAGGACGGCCGCCAGCACGGTGACGGCCGCCACCGGCGTGAACAGGGCCAGCGCCTCACGCGCCGCCAGCGCCAGCACGCGCGCCGGCAAGGCATCGCTGAACAGCGCCGTGCGATCGTAGTCCAGCCCCAGCCGGTAGATCCGCCGCAAATGCAGGAACGTGCCCGACGCGGTGTAGAACAGCGCAGCGGTCGCCGCCAGCACCACCAGCGCGCCGGAAAGATCGCGCGAGCGCGGCAGGTCGCCTTTTTCGCGCGCTTCCTTGAGGCGCTTTTCGGAGGGTTGTTCGGTGCGTTCCTGGTCGTCGTCGTGTTCGGCCATGGCTTCAGCCTCCCACCAACTGGTGCATCAGCGCCCAGGCATCGCCCTGCAGCGCGGCAAACGCGCCGGGCAGGCTGCGCAGCGCCAGCCACAGCACCACCATGCCCAGCGTGAGGATGATCGGAAAACCCACCGCGAACAGGTTCATCGCCGGCGCGGCGCGGCTGATCGCGGCGAAGCCCAGGTTCACCACCAGCAACGAGGTCAACGCCGGCAGCGCCACGCGCACCGCCCCGGCGAACAGCTCCCCGGCAAACGCCATCACCGCGTGCAGGCCGCCCGCGCTCACCGGATCGACACCCAGCGGCAGCAGGCGGAAGCTGTCCGAGAGCAGCGCGATCAGCCGCAGGTGTCCGTCCAGCGCCAGGAACAACAGCATGATGATCGCGTTGTAGAACTGGCTGAGCACCGGCACGTTGCCGCCGGCGGCGGGGTTGAGTACCTCGGCAATGCCCAGGTTCATGCTCTGCGACACCACCTGCCCGCCGAAGGACACCGCCTCGAAGGTGAGCTGCAACACGAAACCCAGCAGCGCGCCCAGCAGCAGTTG
>JAGWIC010000029.1 GCA_028866435.1 Lysobacteraceae bacterium
CAGCTGGAGCGCATCGTCGCCGGCGCTGGCGATGCGGAACAGCTGGCGGATCTTCAGCGCCTCGCCGAGCACCGCCAGCCCGCTCTCCTTCTGGAAGCGCAGCTGCAGGATCAGCGCCAGGTCCAGCATCGCGTAGGCGTCGCCCTCGTGTTCGGCACGTGCCATCAGCGCCGGCACGTGCACGGTGAGATCCTCGTCCTGGAACGCCGCCCGCAGCAGCGCGGACAGGCCCAGCAGGGGCGGCGGCGAGCGGGGCGCTGCGCTGGCGGAGAGTTCCGGCGGATGAGTCATCGGGTTGCGTGTGGGTTCTTGAAAAGAGACGTGGTTGCCGAGGCAGTCGCCGCGCATGCGCGAGCCTGTCGGCATCAGCACTGTAGGGGGTTTCCACGCGGCGTACCAATACCGGCGGCTGCCGGCGGCTCGCGTTCGAGGCCGGCGATCGCGCCTGGCGTGGCTCCCGCAGGCCATGGCGCGCCGCCGCGGTCGCCGTCTTCGCCGCCGCCGGTCAGTGCGAAAGGTCGATCAGCCAGGTCGCCGTACCATCGCCGTGGTCCTTCAGCGGGCGGATATTGTCCACGCCGGCGGCGCGGGCCACGTCGAGCTTGTTGGCGGGGCCGTCGAAGACCACCGGACCGCGCGTCTGCAGCGGCGCGAAACGCCAGGAGCGGGGCTCCAGGTCGCTGGCGCCGATGCGATGCCGGCGCGCGAGCCAATGCGCCAGGATCTCGCGGGTGCCCTCCGGCGAGGCGAGAACGATGTTGCGGCCGTCCAGGCCGGGGAAATCGCCGCCGCCACTGGCGCGGTAGTTGTTGGTGACCACGATGAACCGCTGCTGCGGGCGCACCGGCTCGCCGTGGTAGCTCAACCCGGTGATGCGCCGACCGACCGGCCTGGATACGTCGATCAGGTAATGGATGCCGCCCTGGATCTGGTCGAAGTTGAAGCCGGGGTAGTGGCGGTTGATCAGCGGCTGCTCGGCCGTGCTGGCCGGGTCGATCCGGTTGAAGCGCTCGGCGGATTTCTCCAGCCATGCCTTGAGCCCGGCGCCGTCGATCTCCACCGCGCTGAGCGTGTTCGGATAGAAATAAAGGTCGGCGGCGCTGCGCTGGGTCAGCGGGCCGGCGGCGACGTCGGTGTAGTCGTCGGGGCCGCCGAAGCCGGTGCGGAAGGCGGCCGCGGCGGAAAGCACCGGCAGCCCGGCCAGTTCCGGATGCAGCCGCGGCAGCTCGCGCCGCACGTAGTCTTCCTGCGCGGCGTTGACCGCGGCCAGCGCCGTCATGTTGCCTTCGTCGGCGAAATAGCTGCTCAGCCGCATGCTGCTTTCGCCGATCGGCGTATTCACGTAGGCGATGGTGGCCGGCTGGACCCGTGCCAGCAGCGGCGCGATGGCCGGATCGGCCGGCACGCAGGTGGGCGCCGTTGCCGCCGGCGTCCTGCTGCAGATCGGGCGCACCTCGCTGTGGCTGAGCCCGCGCTCGACCACCCAGCGGCCGTGCCGGCGCACCAGCGCCAGCTGGATCACGCCCAGGTCCTTGCCGAAATAGCCGCCCATCACCGCCGGCACCCCGCGCACGAAGCCGCGCCTGGCATCGACATCCTTCATGCCGGCGTAGTGCGGGCCGGGCAGGTTGGTGTGGACGTGCCCCAGCAGCAAGGCGTCGATGCCGGGCACGCCGGCCAGGTACCAGCCGGCGTTTTCCATCGCGGGCGTATACGGCGCGGTGTCGAGCCCGCCGTGCAGCAGCGCCACGACCAGGTCCGGCCGTTGTGCCCGCAGCAGCGGCAGGTACGCCTGCGCGGCTTCCACCACGCCGCGCACGGTGACCTTGCCGGCCAGCTTCTGCCGGTCCCACTGCATGATCGGCGGCGGGGCGAAGCCGATGATGCCGATGCGCAACGGCACCCGGATGAGGCGGCCGTCGGGCGTGCGCGCCTCGATGGTCTTGCTCACGATGGTCCACGGCTTGAAGAGCGGCGCGCCGTCGCGGCGGCTGTCCACATTGGCCAGCACCAGCGGGAAGTGCGGCCCGGCGCAGCGACCGCGCTCGCCGCCGTCGACGTTCATCGGCGTGCCGGTGACCTGCGACAGGAAGCCCAGGCCGTAGTTGAACTCATGGTTGCCGATGGTGCCGCCGTCGTAGCCGATCGCATCCATCGCCCGGTAGACACCCAGTTCCTGCGCGCAGCCCACCGGCTTGACCAGCGCCTGGTAGTCGGCCAGCACGCTGCCCTGGATGGTGTCGCCGTCGTCGAGCAGGATGGTGTTGCGGTATTGCTGGCGGGCGCGGCGGATCAGGGTGGCGGTGCGCTCCAGCCCCAGCGTCCGGTCCGGCTTCTGCTGGTAGTAGTCGTAGCCGAGCACGTAGGAGTGGAGGTCGGTGGTTTCCAGGATCGCCACGGTCGCCACGCTGCCGTCGGCGGGCCGGTGGGGCAGGCCGCTGCATCCGCCCAGCAGGACGAAGGCCAGGCAGAGCAGGCGCGTGGCGGGGGCGAGCGGGCGTGACGACATGGCGGGTCCGTGCGCGGTGCGGGTTCGGACCCCGAAAACTAGCAGATCGCGGGGCCGGCGCAGGCGTGTCTGCCGCAGGCGTGGCCGGATCTTCCGGTTGCCCGTGCGCGCCGGTCGGCGACGGCGTCGCGTCAGGAAAGGCATGACGGGCAGGGTCAATATCCGGCCGTTTTTGCCGCATTGCCGCGTCTCGCGGATTGTTGAGACGCGATCGGCGCCGACGTGATCGATGCCGGCGTTTGCGCCCGGGGTTGGGCGCAGCCGCCGTCCAGATTTCGCCGGGCCCCGGGTTGCCCGTGATGTCACGCAGCTGGCAGGCATCTTGCTTTACCGGGGTCATGACCAAGCCGACGACCGACTCCGCCATGTTCACCGACACCAGCTCAAGCGTTCAGCAACCCACCCCGACCGATCAGGACCCCAGCTTCGAGCAGCAGCTGGCCGGGTTGAACCTGTCCAGCAGCACCAAGCAGTTCCTGCAGAAGGTCCACCTTGCCGAGAAAAAGCTCAACGACGCCTTCGACGCGGCCCACCAGCAGGGCGATCTCGAAGAGCGCGTCAGCCACGTCTATCACGACATGTACCGGTCGCGTTGAGCCGGCGAATGTCGGTCCGCCGCCGGCGGCCGGCGGGTGATCTCGGGGACAGGCCTGCAGCGCTGCCGCCCCAGGCACGGCATGCCGTGCCGGCGCCCTTGCGGCAACGGCGTGGGCGGACAGGCCGCTTGCTTTGCCCGTAGCAGCGGCCGGACTCAGGCGGTGCCGGGCCTGGCGCCGCCAGGCCACGGGGGATTCGATGCGCGGGCCTACCAGTCGACCTTGAGCGGGTACGGGAATGCCGCCGTTCCCGATCGCCACGTGGCCGGCGGAATCCAGCCGGCGATCCATGCCGGGATGGCCTCTGCCGGCATCGGCTGGGCGATGGCATAACCCTGCAACTGTTGGCAGCCCAGCGCGATGAGGATCTCGCCCTGGGCCGCGGTCTCGATGCCTTCGGCGACCACGGTGATGCCCAGGATGCGGGCCGTGGTCAGGATCCCCGCCGCGATCGCCGTGTTGCGGTGCTGCACGACGATGTCCTGCACGAAGCTCCTGTCGATTTTCAGCGTCGCCACATCCATCTGCTGGACGTGACTGAGCGAGGCACTGCCGGTGCCGAAATCGTCCAGGCTCACATTCACCTTGCGCGCGCGGCACTCGTCGATGACCACGCGGGCCCGGGCGAGATCGAGCAGGGGGCCGGTTTCCGTGATTTCGATACCCAGCAGGCTGGCGTCGACGGTCGGCTGCGCGGACAGCGCCTCGTCCAGGTCGGCAAGGAACAGCGGGTGCATCAGGTGGCGGGTGCTGATATTGACCGCCACCGGCAGCCGCAGGCCCTGCTGCAACCAGGCCGCGGCGGCGTGCAGCGCCGCCGCCAGGACATAGCGGCCGATCGGGCGCGCCAGCCGGGTGTCGTCGAGGACATGGTGGAACCTTGCCGGCGGCAGCAGGCCCGCCTCCCCGTCGCGCAAGCGCAGCAGGGCTTCCACGCCGGTCACCCGCGGCGTGCTGGAGTTGGCGTCGATCGCCACGATCGGCTGAAAAAGCAGCACTAGGCCGCCGTCGTCCAGCGCGGCGGCCACGCGCGCCTTCATCAGGCGCTGCTCCATGCGCGCCAGTTCGATCGCCGGCGCGTAGAGCTGGTCGCGATCGCTGCCCCGGTCCTTGGCCGCGAGCATGGCCAGGTTCGCGTGACGCATGAGCGTGTCGGCATCGACATCGTCCTGCGGATACAACGCCCAGCCCAGGCTGGCGGACAGGTGCAGCGCCTCGCCATGCCACGACACCGGGCGGCGAATGGCCTCGAGGATGCGGCGACTCACCAGGAACATGTCGTGCTGGGAGCCGGGATCGGACAGCAGGATCGCGAATACGTCGCCACCGACCCGGGCGACGACATCGCCCTCGTTCACCGCTTTTTCGATCCGCCGCGCGATCTCCTCCAGCGCCTGGTTGCCGGCCTCGTGTCCATGCTGGTCGGCCAGCGGCTTGAAGCCGTCGAGATCCATCAGCCCGACGGCAAGCAGGGCCTGGTCGCGTTGCGCCTGGCCCAGGGCCCGCTCGAGGAGTTCGACGAACAATGGCCGGTTGGGCAATTCGGTGACGGGGTCGTAATAGGCCAGCCGATCGAGCTGCGCCTGCTGCGCCTTGCGTTCGGTGATGTCGAAGACGTGCCACACGCGCCCGCAAGGCTGGCCGTCCAGCGACAGCGGCGCAAAGCTGCGCAGGTAGGTTCGGCCGCGGCTGATCGAGATCTCCTCGACATCGACCGGCTCGTCGCGCTCCAGGATCGCGGTGATGCGCGCGATCTCGCGCTCGGGGTCGGCATAGGCGTCGCGGGTCTTGTCGTCCACCTCGCTCGAGGACAGCCCGAGCAGCTGCTCGGGCCCCCCGGCCACGTCGTACATCCGGCACAAGGTCGCATTGCAGAACTGCACCCGGTCGGTCGTGTCCATCACCAGGATGCCCGCGTATTCGCTGGCGAGGATCGCCTGGAAACGTCGCAGGTTGGCCTGCAGCTGCTTCTCCGCCAGCGCCTGCGCCTCGCTCGCGCGCAGGCGCTCCAGCCCCAGGCTCAGTTCCCTGGCCGTCTCCTCGAAGACCTGGATCTCGGCGTCGGAAAATGCATCCGCGGTATCGGCGCCGATCACGATCACGCCGCCCACCTGCCCGTGCAGGCGTAACGGCAGGCCGAGCAGCGCCCCCAGGCCGAGCTGGCGCGCGTGGGTGGATCCGACATCCCCGCCAGCTTCGGCGATCTGTTGCACGACCGGTTCGCCGGAACGAATCACCGCCGCGGTCATGCTGGTGGAAATCGCCGGGTCGGCAAGCCTGAGTTTGAGCGAGTGGTAGGATTCCCCGCCCCGCCCCGCGTGCGCACGGGCCTCCACCGTGGGCGACGCGTCGCTGGTCAGCAGGCCCACCCAGCACACCGGGTACGCCCCCTCCTCCACCACCACGCGACAGGTCGCGTCGAGCAGGTCATGCTCCATGCCGGCATGGGTCGCGGCCTTGAGGATCTCGCTCAGCAGCCGCAGTGCGCGCTGGCTGCGCTCGGCGGCCAGCAGCGCGTGATCGAGACGGCTCCGTTGCGCGTCGCCTTCAAGCGCGTGGCTGATGCTGAGCGCGACACGCTCAAGCAGTTGCAGCAACTGCGGCGTGAAGAATTCGGGAGCGCTCGAGCGCAGGATCAGGGCGCTGTGGATCTTGCCGAAACAACGCACCGGCACTGCCGCGGAGGAGCGGATGCCGTGCCGCACATAGGCGGGGCGCAACGATTCCCTGCCGGGAGCCTCGGCGATATTGGCCTCGACATCGATCCGTCCCTCCCAGAACAACGGGCGGGCAAACGCCAGGGGCACGGTTTCCGGGTAGATGTCCTCCTCCCCCGCGGGTACCCGGGCCGGCGCCCGCCGGCGCATCACGCCCGCTTCGTAGTCGAGTTCCCCCACGATGACCAGCAAGGCGCCCACGTGGCGTTCGAAAATATCCACGATGCCGGCGTACAGCGCCTGCGGCTGCGGCATGGATGCGACCAGGTCACCAATGTTCGCCAGCGCCGAATAAAAGCGCTCGATGGAGTCCGCCTCCGGGGCGGACGCAGGAACATTCGAGGACGATGACATGGATGATCTCGAATACGACCCCAGCACGGCTACCGCCAACGTGCGGACGAAGCACGCGGAAACAACTCTATCATCCCGCAGGTCCGCAGGTGGCGAAACGCCGCACCCTGTTTTGTGCCACGCCCTGACAAATGGCCAGCTGCCGGCGGCACGGGTTGGATTGAGTAACGTGGCGAACTTTAAGATGTGCCGAACCCATCGAGCCGCGAGTCCTGGGTTCCCGCCAGCGGGTGATCCAGAAACCCCCTAGTGGGCCTGCTCACCTTCCCATGTTCATGAATAGTCCCGGTATTTGGTGATTTGTGCGGCCAGGACGATCAGCGCGCCCGCAACCGCCAGCATCGAAGCCAGCAGTGCCCAGGGCGGCGCGCCCACCAGCAGCGCGGTGTGCGCATCGAAATACGGCATCGCCAGGCCGGACATGATGTGGTGAACATTCAGCGGGTACCGGTTCAACGGGGGAAATAGCACCGCGATCGGGTAGCAGATCATGAAAACGAACGACACGGCCAGCGCGGCATATTCGCTGCGCAACAGCGTCGCAGCGAGGAACCCCACCGCGAAGAACGCCGCACCGCCTGCGAACCACAACAGGCTGAAGCGCGCCATCTGCCCCAGCGGATACGACACGTGCGCCAATAGCGAGCACACAGTCAGCAGCAGCAAGGGCAGGGCCGACAGCGCCGCGATCTGCCCCAGTCCGAGCAAGGCCTGCACCCCCACCAGCAGGGCGCGGCTCGCGGGCAGCGCCAGGGTGAATCCCGCGGTCCGGTGCAGGCGCTCGCGCTGCAGGCCGCCCAGCGCCAGCACTATGGCCGTGATGACGAACAGGCCGCGCGCCGGTCCGCCGTAGACCAACTGGTAGATGTAGCCGACATAGGGGCTGCCGACGAACGCTTCGTCGGGCACGAACACCTTCATCAGGCTGGCGCGGCCGAACACGGCCAGCACGCAGATCGCCGCCAGCAGCGCGGCGCCCAGCAGGAACCGTCCGCGGCTCTCGCGCCAGGCCTTGAACAGCAATGGCGCCAGGGTCTTCATGAAAAATCCCGGCGCGCCGTGATGCCGCCGGCCACCCCCACCAGGCACAACGCGACCGCCGCATACAGGCCCAGCGACGGCCAGGGCAGCGGAGCGGCGAAGGCGGCCAGCGATGCCGCGCCATGGGCGGCGGAAAGCCGCGCGCCGTGCATGGTCCCCAGCAGATCGAACGCGGGATGGCCATCCAGCAGCGGCAGTTCGGCGAAGACCGAGCAGGCGATCAGGCCGGCCACGGAGGCGATCGCCGGCGAGTAGGCGCCGGACAGGACGGCGGAAAAGAAAAACGCCAGCGCAAAGATCGCCATCCCGCCGCCGGCCCACAGCACGCTGAACTGCAAAGCGCGCGCGAACGGATAAGCTTCTCCGACAAAGGGCGACAGCAGCGGAATCAGCAGTGCTGGCAGCAGCGCCAATAGCGCCACCTGGACCCATCCCGTCGCGGCTCTGACCGCGATCAGCCGCCACCGGCTCACCGGCAGCGACAGCGTGAAGCCCGCCGTGCCCTGGGCGCGCTCCTGCAGCACGCCGCCAAGTCCGAGCACGATCACCAGCAGCACATACAGGTCCAGCACATTGGCCTTGTAAACCGCGCTCCAGATGTAGCGCGCATAGCTCAGCGGCTCGTCGGCATGGGCGCGCACCCGCTGCTGCAGCAGCACCACGGCGCCGCACATCCACAGCAGGGCCACGGCGCTTATGGCGAAGCGGACCCGGCTCTCCCGCCACATCTTGTACCAGAGCATCAGGGCGCTTCCCTGACGAGGTCGAGAAAGGCATCGCGCAGGTTCACCGGCGTCACCTGCGCCACGGCGCCGAGCGCGCGCGCATGGGCCACGATGCCCTCGACGTTGGCGCTGGCGAGCATCCGGGCCTGGCGTCCCTGGATACGGGACCGCTCCACGCCGGCCAGATCGAACGCCGGCACCGGTTCCTGCCCGGCGAATTCCACGGTGATGTTGCGATAATTGTTCAGCAGGTCGCTGAGCAGGGCGTCCATCACCAGCTGTCCCCGGTCGATCATCAGCACCCGGTCGGCGATCCGCTCCACCTCGCTCAACTGGTGCGAGGAAAAAAAGATGCTGGTGCCGCCAGCGCGCACCTCCTGCAAGGTCTGCAGCAGCTCCTCGATGGACACCGGGTCGAGTCCTTCCGAGGGCTCATCGAGAATGATGATCTCGGGCCGCCGCGCCAGCGCCAGCAGCAGTGCCAGCTTGGTGCGCATGCCCTTGGAGATCGCCTTGACCTTGCGCCCGGGCGGCAGCTGGTACGCCTGCAGCAGGCGCGCCTCGATGTCCGGTCGCCAATCCGGATAGAACGCGCGGGTGAAGCGGATCAGCTCGGCCACGGTCATGTAGCCGTACAAGCCCTTGTCCTCGCCCACGTAGGCGATGCGCCGACGGATCTGCAGGCTCTGCGCGGGATCGGCGATGTCGTAGCCCAGCACCCGGCCCGTGCCGGCGGTGGGGCGGATCATGCCGAGCAGCATCTTGATCGTGCTGCTCTTGCCGGCGCCGTTGCGTCCGAGGAAGCCGGTGATCTGCCGGCGCGCCACCGTGAGGCTCAGCCCGTGCACCGCCTGGACGTTGCCGTAGTGCCTGGTGAGGCCGTGGGTTTCAATGACCGGTTGGTGAGCCATGTGCCCTGGAGTCCGCCGAGGTTGAACGTCCACGAACCGGTTATCGAACAGTCCGGATATGGCTGGCGGTCGCCGCTCCGACGCTGTGAAGAACCGTTATCAGGATCCGTTCGCGCTGATAGGGCTTCTGAACCATATACACGCCGGTCAGCAGAAAGGTCACCGCGGCACTCACACCAAGTAGCGACTTGAGGATTCTGCGAGTCGTGAATGTGCTGGCGAACTCGTGGGATGCTCGTTCCCTGATCGCGAACAAAGCGCACCCGAAAGCCCAATACAACGCGCGCCGGCGCGACCTGATATACGCCATCTCGTTGAGCATTTCTCCGGCCCATTCCTTGCGATGCGACGGCAATATCCAAGTGGCGAGTCGAATCGCGGCAGCCAGGTCAGTTGGTCCCCTGCTGTCGTTGGTCATCAGGCACGCCCCGGCGACAGGGCTTGCCATATCGCGCTTCCTGCCCCCGAATGTTCGATGGCATATGCCATGCCCTCGGCGTTGAGGCGATACAGCTTCCTGGGTGGGCGGCCTTGGTGTGGAGACGGCTCCCATTTGGATTCGAGCAGACCCCGATCGCTCAACCGCATGAGAATGGGATAGAGCGTTCCTGACGCAAGTCCGGTCTGCTCCGACAGGTCATACCCATGCAACCATCCGGCCTGCTGCGCCGTTAGTGCGGCCAGGAGTTTCCTGGTTTGCGCGGAGGGTGTTCTGGATTGCGTCATGCGTAGAGTCTACATATGTAGATGGATGAGGGCAAACCCTGGCGACAGGTGTGCGATCCGGCGATACGAGCCTCGTGCCGCCGGGGTCGTGCTGTGTCTGGACACGATGGCCTGGTTTGGAGCGTGCGACGTCCCCAACGCGCTCATGCGGGATTAAAAGGCGTCCCGGTGAATGTGTCCGAGCGCCAGCGGGACGATCAACGTATTCAACATTGGCAGTCAGCCGGTCTGCACCCGGCCGCCAACTTGTTGCACCACCATCCGCGCCTGTGAAAAGTCGCAATGATCGAGCTGGAACGGCAGTGTTCCCCGCAGCGACCAATCGGCTATTCGGGTGAGAACCAGCAGTCGTCGGAACCCTTGGATCCGCGATAAATAGGCCGCAACCGCCCCCGCAGGCGGCATGCGCCTGGCGCGGTTTGGGCTTCGGCGTATCGGTCAGGGCTGGCTGGTCGGCGATCCGTAGGCGAGGAACTGGTTGACCGCGGCGATGGCCTGGGGTGTGCGGTAGTGGTCCGAGGCCGGGCCGATCTGCACTTCGGCCATCGCGTGTCCGGCCAGCGGCGCCTCGGCGAAGGCGTCGAACAGCCAGCAGCGGTGTTCGGCGGCGAACTGGCGGTGGCGCTCGGCCAGCGCGGAGGGCGTGCCCGGCAGCCAGAGCTGGAAGGCGTTGGTATGCGGCGGGTTCGGATGGACCAGCAGGCCCGGCAGGCCGGCCAGCGCCGCGGCCAGCGCGCGTGCGCGAGCGACGAATTCGCCCAGCCGCGGTGCCTGGTGTTCCAGCCCGTCCAGCGCGGCGATGGCATACGGCCATGCGGTGGACAGGTCGCCGCCGTAGCGGGTTTTCCACACCCGCAGCGAGTGGACGAAAGCATCGCCACCGGCCACCAGCGCGCCGCCGAGGCCGCCCAGGCCCTTGTAGTACGACACATAGACGCTGTCCGCGAGCGCGGCCAGTTCGGCCACGGACAGGCCGTAGCCGGCAGCGGTTTCCCAGAGCCGCGCGCCGTCCAGGTGCAGCGGCACGTGTCGTTCGCGGCACCATGCGGAGATGGCGCGCAAGGCGTCGATCGGCGGCAGCAGGAAACCGGCCCGGCGCAGCGGCAGTTCCACCACCACCGCCGCCAGCGGTTCGGTCAGCGCGTCCAGCATCGGCGCCGTGAAGGGCAGGAACCGGCCCAGGCGGATGACCTTGAGGTCGGTCACCCGTTCGATCGCGCCGGCCTCGTCGATGTCCATGTGGCTCATCGGATGGATGACCACGTTGCGGCAGCCGCGCGCCTGCGCATGCGCGCGCAGCACGCACAGCTGGGCGGTGACCCCCTTGATGAAGAACAGGCCCGCATCCTTGCCCAGCCGTTCGACCGTGGCCTGCTCCAGCCGCGCGACCGCGCCGCCGGCGCCGTACTCGTCGGCGGCTTCGGCGGCGGCATGGGCGGCCAGGCGCGCGAGCGTGTCGGCGGCGGGCGGCGGCAGCGGGCGGGACAGCACGAAGCGGCAGGCCTGCTTCAGGTCGCGATCTTGGTCGTTCATGGCTTGTCCGTGATCTTGAGGATCGAATCAGCGTGCAGCTTCCATGATAAGCCAGGCGCCTGGCTCATCCTTCCCGTCGCTGCTCGCGTGCCCGCCCGGCGGCCAGGAAGTTGCGGCTTGGCAAACGGCGGCGCGGGGTTAGACTTGGCTCCGTCCGTGGCGCGCCCGCGCCGCAATCGCGCACGGATGTGCCACCCCCATTGCGTGGTGGCTTCCCTTTCCAACGACGAGGTGGATGCCTTGAAACGCACGCTTGCCGGTCTGCTTTCCCTGGCGTTGCTGGGCGGCGTCGCCCTCGCCGCGCCGTCCGCGCCGGTCGGCATCGCGATTCCCGGCGGGCACGCCGGCCTGGACCTGGACGACATCGCGTTCGTGCCGGCGCTGCACCGCATCGTGGTGCCGGCCGGGCAGACCGGCCGCCTGTTGCTGATCGACCCGGCGAACCTGGCGACCTCGGAGATCGGCGGTGTGACCGCCGCCGCGGCGGGCGGGTCGATGCCGCCCGATGCGGCGACCACCTCGGTCAGCTACGGCGACGGCTATCTGTTTGCCAGCAACCACGCGCCCACCCAGGTCGTGGTGATCGACGCGCACGGCGGCAAGGTGGTCGATCGCACCGCGCTGGCCAGCGGGCCGGACTATGTGCGTTTCCTGGCGGCGGGCAACGAGGTGTGGGTGACCGAACCGCACGCCAAACAGATCCAGGTGTTCCGCTTCAGCACGCAGCCGACGCCGGCATTGACGGCCGTCGCCACCATCGCCGTGCCCGGCGGGCCGGAGTCGCTGGTGTTCGATCTGGCGCGGCACCGCGCCTATGCCAACCTGTGGCGCGGCGAGACGGTGGCGATCGATACCCGCAGCCATGCGCTGGTGGCGCACTGGCAGAACGGCTGCACCGGTTCGCGCGGACTGGCCCTGGACGAGGCGCACGCCCACCTGTTCGTCGGCTGCAGCGAAGGCAAGGTGGTGGCGCTGGACGTCGCGCATGGCGGCAGGCAGGTCGCCAGCGCGGCTGCCGGCGAGGGCATCGACATCATCAGTTACAGCCCGGCACTGCACCGGCTGTACGTGCCGGCCGGCAAGAGCGCCAACCTCACCGTGTTCGACGTGACGGCGACGGGCAAGCTCGCTCCGCTGGGCAACTGGCCGGCGGCGGCGCACTCGCACTGCGTGGCCGACGACGACCACGGCACGGCCTTCGTGTGCGATCCGCGCGCCGGCAAGGTGCTGGTCTACCGCACCCACTGACGCCGCTTCGCGTCGCCGCCGCACCACCAGCGCGTCGACCTGTCACAGGACATGCAATGAAAACCATCGGCTTGATCGGCGGCATGAGCTGGGAATCGACGGCCTCGTATTACCGGCTGATCAACCAGGCGGTGCAGGCGCGCCTGGGCGGGCTGCACTCGGCGTCGCTGCTGCTGCACAGCGTGGACTTCGCCGGCATCGAGCGGCTGCAGCGCGCCGGCGACTGGGATGCCGCCGGCGCCGAGCTGGCGCGGGCGGCCGGCGGATTGCAGGCAGCGGGCGCCGGCGCCTTGCTGATCTGCGCCAACACCATGCACAAGGTGGCGCCCGCGATCGAGTCGGCGGTGCGGATTCCGCTGCTGCACGTGGTCGATGCCACCGCCGCGGCGGTGCGTCGGGCCGGCCTGCGCCGGGTCGGTCTGCTTGGCACGCGCTTCACCATGGAGCAGCCGTTCTACGTCGAGCGGCTGCGGCAGCGGGGACTGGAGGTGCTGCTGCCGGACGCGGCCGACCGCGCGATGGTGCACCGGGTGATCTACGAGGAGCTGTGCCGGGGCGTGCTGCTCGCCGGCTCGCGTGACGACTACCGCCGGGTGATGGCCGCGCTGGTGGCGCAGGGGGCCGAGGGCATCATCCTGGGCTGCACCGAGCTGGCGTTGCTGGTGGATGCCGGCGATGCCGCGGTGCCGCTGTTCGACACCACCGAGCTGCACGCGCAGGCCGCGGTGGACTGGGCGCTGGCCGGGGACTGAGGCGCAGGGCCGGAGGTCGGCAGGCATCCCGCAGCCGGGACGACCGCACCGGCGGGCCTTTGCGGACCGCGTCCCGGTTCGCCGCTCAATGCGCCGGTTCGCGGTCGCCCGGGTATCCCGCCCGGCTGGCGGGCAGCGGCGTCTGGCTGGCCTCCAGCTGGCGCAGGTCGATGTCGGCGACGGCAACGGGGACGAAGTCCTCGCTGAAGGCGACGTCGCCGGGCCGCCAGCCGGCACGGCACCGTACCGCGCCCCAGAAACGGCGCAGCGTGTAGAGCTGCTGGGCGACGATGCCGCGCCGGTTGTCGGCATCGACCATCGGGTCGCCGACGCCGGTCGGGCGCGCCGCCTCGCCGAACAGGGCGGTGCCGAACAGGATGTCCCACAGCGGAAAGATGAAGGCGTAGTTGCAGGCGTGCAGCTGCGGCCGCTCCGGGTCGACGCGCATGTGGTGCAGCCGGTGGTAGCGGGGATCGACCAGCAGTTTTTCCAGCACCGGCCCGAAGCGCAGGCGGATGTTGGCATGGTCCAGGTTCTGCAGCAGCTCGCCGGACAACACCAGCAGCGCATAGTCGGTCGGCGCCACCCCGATCAGCAGCGAGACGGCCGCCACGATCAGCGCTTCGAGCAGATCGTCCAGATAGTGGTCGCGATCGTTCGACCAGCAACTGAGCTGGCGCTGGCTGTGGTGCAGGCTGTGCAGCGCCCACCACCAGGGAATCGCGTGCTGCAAGCGGTGTACCACGTAGTAGACGAAGTCGTAGACCGCGTAGTAGGCGATGAACAGCAGCACCGGGTGCCGCGCCAGCCACGGGATCCCGCCCTGCAGGCTGAACAGGCCGGCGGCATCGTCGCCGCCGCCGCCGAGCAGGCTGGTCAGCGGTGACAGCACCAGGTAGGTGAACAGCGGCAGCACGCCGAACAGCTTGATCAAGGTATAGCTGCGATCGATCGCGGTGTGGCGGCGGTCGGTCCAGCGCTCCACCGGCCACCGGCTTTCCATCGGCCGAAACAGCAGCGCGACGATCGCCACCTGCACGGCGGTGATCATGAAGTACCGGGCAATCTCGCCGGGCGAATCCACCGTGGCCGCGATGTGCAGGTGGGCCAGGACCGGTGCGAAGCAGCAGGCGGCCAGCCAATGGGCCGTGGTTGTCCAGAGAAGCGTCGGCTCGTGCATGACTGCGGAAGAAGGTGGAAGGACGCGGCCAGATTATGGAACGTTGGGCCAGGCCGTGGTTCGTCATGCCGGCATCGCGAGGCGAGGGGCCTGGTCTTAGTGCTTGCTCCAGCTGTCCAGTCGGCCATTGCGGTCGAATTCGAGCTGGCGCTGGCCGGGGTAGTACCAGACCTCGGACATCGGCCGGACCTGCCGGTGATCCGGCGGGCCGAGATGCGCGGTGACTTCGCGCGCCGTCATGCCACGGTGCAGCTGGCTCCAGTCGGCAGCGATCGGTGCCGCGGCGGCGGGCTGGGCTCGGGGTGCCTCCCGCGCTGCCGGGGCGGCGGCCTGGTGCGGCGCTGGCGGCTCCGGCGTGGCCGGCGACATGCCCAGGCGCCGCTCCAGCGCGGCGACGCGTGCCTCCAGTGCCTCGATGCGCTGGTGGTCGGTGGCCTGGCCGGCGGTCCTGGCCCATGCGGCCGTGGCGGGCACGAAGGCCAGTGCGCAACATAGACCCGCGATCAGCCGCTGCTTCTTCATGACGCCTCCGCTGTTGATGGGCGGTGGCAGGTTATCAGGAATGGATCGATGCGGCGGGGCTCAGCGGGCGATGGCGGCATAGGCGTCCAGCGCCCGCTGCCGCGATGCCGCCAGTTCCACCATCGGCGCCGGATAGCCGCGGCGCCTGCACTGGGCGGGATCCTTCCATGGCTCGTGCAGCAACGCCAAGGGCGCGTCCGCCAGCTCCGGCAGCCAGCGCCGCAGGTAGTGGCCGTCGGGGTCGAAGCGCCTGGCCTGGGTTACCGGGTTGAATACGCGGAAATAGGGCGCCGCGTCGGCGCCGCAGCCGGCGACCCACTGCCAGCCCATCGTGTTGTTGGCGAGGTCGGCGTCGACCAGGGTGTCCCAGAACCAGCGCGCGCCGTGCTGCCAGTGCTGGCGCAGGTTCTTGGTGAGGAAACTGGCCACGATCATGCGTACGCGATTGTGCATCCAGCCGCTGTGCCACAGCTCGCGCATGCCGGCATCGACCAACGGGATGCCGGTGCGGCCTTGCTGCCAGCGCGCCAGGGCTGCAGGGTCGGGTGCGGCCCAGGCCAGCGCGCCGAAGCGCGGGTTGAAGTTTTCCGTCGGCGTGGCCGGGAAGTGGTACAGCAGGTGGTGGGCGAATTCGCGCCAGCCCAGCTCGCGCAGGTACGGCTCGATGTCGGGGCGGCGTGCGGCATCTGCCTGCGACGCGAGCCGTTCCAGCCGGGCGTGGATCTGCCGCGGCGAAATCTCGCCGAAATGCAGGTGCGGCGACAGCCGCGAGGTGCCGTGGCGGGCGGGCAGGTCGCGGCCGCGGGCATAGTCGTGGACGGCGTCGTCGGCGAAGATCTGCAGCAGTTCGGCGGCGCCGGCTTCGCCCGGGCTCCAGTGCTGCGCCAGCCCGCCGTCCCAGCGCACGCGCGGCAGGAGGCCCAGCGCCGACAGGGGCAGGCCGCCGGCGGGTTCGCGCCAGCCCGGCAGCACCGGCTCGGGCAGCGGCGCGGGTGCGGGCAACTGCGCGCGCAGCTTGCGCCAGTACGGGGTGAACACGCGATAGGGCTGGCCCTGCCCGGTGGCGATCTGCCACGGCTCGCACCACAGCGCGGCGCCGTGGCTGTGCACCGCGATGCCTTGCCCGCGCAGCGCGCTCTTGAGCTGCGTGTCGCGGGCGATCGCTGCCGGTTCGTAGCGCCGGTTCCAGTACACCGCGCCGGCGCCGGTCAGGGCGATCAGCTGGCGCAGCGCCTGCAGCGTGTCGCCCTGGCGCAGGTGCAGGCCGGACTGCCGCCGCCGCAAGCCGTGATCCAGCGCGGCCAGCGAATGGTGCAGCCACCAGCGCGTGGCGGCGCCGGCCGGCCAGGCGCCATCCTCGTCCGGGGCATGGACATACACCGGCAGCACCTGCGCGTGGGCGGCGCAGGCCGCGTCCAGGGCTGGGTTGTCGGCCAGGCGCAGGTCGCGCCGGAACAGCACCAGTGCCGTGCTCATCGGCGGACCGCGCCGTCACATGCCGGGCGTGCCCGGCGACCCCGGCCGCGCGGCGGCGGTGGCCGGGTGCGTGCGCCGGATGCGGTGCGGCGCGGGTCGTGCTTGCCGTCGTCTAGGGTCGGGTTCATGGGTCACGTTGTCTGGTCGGGGCTGCGCCATCGGCTCGTGGCCATGCGGCGAGACGCCGCCTGCCCGGTCCGGCCAGTTCGGACGGCGTGACGCGAGGGCGACAGGTAGGCGGCTGCGGCATGGTTTGCGATGATGCACGGCAATGACCGCGCAAAGCCACCAATGAACAGCCTGCTGGATGCGCCACGCCGGCTGGCCCGGCGTCTGCTGCCGGGGGCGCGCCCGGGCGATGCCATGTTGCGGGCGCTGCCGGCCTTTGCCGTGCCGGCCACGGCCATCGAGACGCTGGCCGACCCGGCGGCCTTCCGCCGCACGTTGCTGCAACTGATCGGCCAGGCGCGGCGGCGCATCGTGATCGTGAGCCTGTACCTGCAGGACGACGATGGCGGCCGCGAGGTGCTCGACGCCCTGTACGCCGCGCGGGCACGGCATCCGCAGCTGCGGATCTCGGTGCTGGTCGACTGGCACCGCGCCCGCCGCGGGCTGATCGGCAAGCAGAAATGCGCGGGCAATGCGGGCATGTATCGCGCCTATGCCGAGCGGCTGGGCGACGGCGTGGCGATCTACGGCGTGCCGGTGCAGAACCGCGAGCTGTTCGGCGTGCTGCACCTGAAGGGCTTCGTGATCGACGACGACGTGCTCTACAGCGGCGCCAGCCTCAACGAGGTCTACCTGGCGACCGATCGCCGCTACCGGCTCGATCGCTACCACCTGCTGCGCCATCACGCGCTGGCCGACTCGATGGCGGCGTGGGTGGACACCCATCTGCTGGGCAGCGACGCGGTGCAGCGGTTGGACGTGGCCGAGCTGCCGCCCACGCGCAGCCTGCAGGCGGCGATCCGCACCCTGCGCCAGGACCTGCAGCACGCCAGCTACGAGGTGGCCACGCAGGTGCCGGGGCCGGCGGACGTAGCGGTGACGCCGCTGCTCGGCTTCGGCCGCACCGACAACGCCCTCAACGAGGTGCTGCTGGCACTGCTGCGCGATGCCCGCGAGCAGGTGATCGTGCTGACGCCGTATTTCAACCTGCCGCGCGCGGTGCGCGTGGTGCTGGGGCAGCTGCTGCGCCGCGGTTGCCGGATCGACATCATGGTCGGCGACAAGACCGCCAGCGATTTCTACATGCCGCCGGACCAGCCGTTCAGGACCATCGGCCTGCTGCCCTACCTGTACGAGAACAACCTGCGCCGGTTCGCGCGGTCGCATCAACGCCAGCTCGAGACGGGTCAGCTCAATCTCTACCTGTGGCGCGACGGCGACAACAGCTACCACCTCAAGGGGCTGCTCATCGACGATGACGTGGCCGTGCTGACCGGCCACAACCTGAATCCGCGCGCCTGGTCGCTGGATCTGGAAAACGCCCTGCTGCTGCGCGATCCCGCGCGCCTGCGCTGGCCGCAGCAGCAGGCCGAATGGGACGCGCTGCGCCGACACGCCAGCCGGCTGGGCCACTACCGCGAACTGGAAAGCCTGCGCCAATACCCGGCCGCGGTGCGCAAGCAGCTGCGGCGCCTGAGCCGGGTGCGGCTGGACCGCCTGCTCAACCGCCTGCTGTAGGAGCACACCCTGTGCGCGATGGCCTTTCGCTCCGGTCGGAGCATCTGGCCATCGCGCACAGGGTGCGCTCCTACCGGGGTTGGCCGGCGCTCAGCCGCTGCAGGCGCAGCTCCAGCCAGCGATCCACGTCGGGCCATTCGCCGGCCAGGATGCTGTAGCAGACGGTGTCGCGCAGGCTGCCGTCGGGGCGTCGTTTGTGCGCGCGCAGGACGCCTTCGCGCCGTGCGCCGAGCCGCTCGATCGCGCGCTGCGAATCGAGGTTGCGGTGGTCGGTGTGGAATTCCACCGCCACGCACTGGATGGCCTCGAACGCATGCCGCAGCAGCAGCTGCTTGCAGGCCGTGTTGAGGTGGCTCTTCTGCCAGCGTTTGGCGTACCAGGTGTAGCCGATGGCCAGCCGCGGCAGGTCGGCGGCAAAGTCGTAATAGCGGGTGGTGCCGACGATCTCGCCGCTGCCCGCCTCGCGCACAGCGAACGGCAGCATCGTGCCCTCGGCCTGCCCGCGCAGCGCCTTCTCCACATAGGCCTGCGCCTGGCCGGGCGCGGGCGCGCTGGTGAACCACAGGTTCCACAGCGCGCCGTCGGCGGCAGCGTCTTCCAGCGCGGGGACATGGTCCAGCCGCAGCGGCTCCAGCGTGACGTGTCGGTCGCGCAGCGTGATCGGGTTCAATGGCGTCATCGGGTCATGCGTCGAGATCGGGGATCAGCTTGCTCTCAAGCCGGGCGATATGGTCCTTCAGCAGCAGTTTCCGCTTCTTCAGGCGGGTCAGCTGCAGCTCGTCGCGGCCGATCGCGCGGCCCAGTTGCCGGATCACCACGTCGAGATCGCGATGCTCGATGCGCAGTTCGGCCAGCAGATGAACGATTTCGGCGTGATCCTGAACCTGCATGGTCGAGGCCGGGGACGGGGATGATGGCGTAGTTTAACGCCGTTTGGGTGCGCGATAGGCAGCGGCCCGGACCGCTACAATGGGCGCTCTTTTTGCCGCCGACCCGCCGCGCATGCCCGTCCAGCTCGAAATTCCCCGTTCCGGCGAGGCCGAGGCCGAGGCCGACCGGCTGGCCAGGCGCCTGCGCCACCAGGTGGGGCAGGCCGTCGTCGATTTCGGCATGATCGAGGAGGGCGACAAGGTCATGGTGTGCCTGTCCGGCGGCAAGGACTCCTACACCATGCTGGAGATGCTGCTGCAGTTGCAGGCGCGGGCGCCGCTGCGGTTCGAGCTGATCGCGGTGAACCTGGACCAGAAGCAGCCGGATTTCCCCGCCCACGTGCTGCCGGACTACCTGCGCGCCCGCGGTGTGCCGTTCCACATCATCGAGCAGGACACCTACAGCACGGTGACGCGGGTGATTCCGGCCGGCAAGACCATGTGCAGCCTGTGTTCGCGCCTGCGCCGTGGCGCCCTCTACACGTGGGCGGCGGACAACGGCATCAGCAAGATCGCGCTCGGCCATCATCGGGACGACATCCTGGCCACTTTTTTCCTGAACCTGTTCTACCAGGCGCAGCTGAAGGCGATGCCGCCGAAACTGCGCTCCGACGACGGCCGCCACGTGGTGATCCGGCCGCTGGCCAACTGCAGCGAGCGCGACATCGCCGAATATGCCGCGCAGCAGCGCTTTCCGATCATCCCGTGCAACTTGTGCGGGGCGCAGGAAAACCTGCAGCGCCAGGCGGTGCGGCGCATGCTGGCCGAATGGGAGCAGCTGCAGCCGGGTCGCAGCGAGAACATCTTCCGCGCACTTGGTAATGTGTCACCCTCGCACCTGGCCGACCGGCGGTTGTACGATTTCTCGTTGTCGTCCGGCGGCGACGGCGCATGCCGCGCTGATGCGCCACGCAGTTCTTCCGGCTATCCTGATACGGACGCCTAGACGTCCATCCTTCCATATTCCCCAAGTCGAGTAACCATCGTGTCCTTCTTTGCTTCCGTTGAAATGGCCCCGGGCGATCCGATCCTCGGCCTCACTGAAACCTTCATCGCCGACAAGCGCCCGCAAAAGATCAACCTGGGCGTGGGCATCTATGTGGACGAGCAGGGCCGCATCCCGCTGCTGGACACGGTGCGCGAAGTGGAGCAGGCGCTGGCCACCGCGGCCACGCCCCGTGGCTACCTGCCGATCGACGGCCTGGCGGCGTACAACAAGCTGACCCAGCAACTGCTGTTTGGCGCCGATTCGGCGCTGCTGGAGGCCGGCCGCGTGGTCACCGCGCAGACCATCGGCGGCAGCGCCGCGTTGCGGGTGGGCGCCGATCTGCTGCGCCAGGTGGCCGGTGCCGGGGCGAAGGTCGCCATCAGCAACCCGAGCTGGGGCAACCATCACGTGGTGTTCCGCACCGCCGGCTTCGAGCTGCTGGAGTACCGCTACTATGATCCGGCCAGCCATGGCCTGGATTTCGCCGGCATGCTGGAAGACCTGGCCAGGCTGGAGCCGGGTACGGTGGTGCTGCTGCATGCGTGCTGCCACAACCCGACCGGCGTCGACCTGACCGCCGAGCAGTGGCGGCAGGCCATCGCGCTGCTGCGCGAGCGCAAGCTGCTGCCGTTCATCGACATCGCCTACCAGGGCTTCGACCAGGGCACCGATGCCGACGCCACCGCCGTTCGCCTGCTGGCGGAGTCGGGCATCGAGGCGTTCGTGGTGGCCAATTCGTACTCCAAGTCGTTTTCGCTGTACGGCGAGCGGGTGGGCGCGTTGTCGATGGTCGGCGCCGATCGCGGCGAGGCGGCGCGGGTGCTGTCGAAGATCAAGCAGACCATCCGCACGATCTACTCCAGCCCGTCGTCGCATGGCGCCAGCCTGGTGGCGGGCGTGCTCGGCAGCGCCGAGCTGCGCCCGCGCTGGGAGCAGGAACTGGGCGAAATGCGCTCGCGCATCCACACCATGCGCGCGGGGCTGGTGCAGCGCCTGGCCGCGCATGGCGCGGCCGACTTCGACTTCATCAACCGGCAGGCCGGCATGTTCTCCTATTCCGGCCTGAGCAAGGCGCAGGTGCTGCGCTTGCGCGACGAACACGCGATCTACGCGCTCGACAGTGGCCGCATCTGCGTGGCCGCGCTGAATCACGGCAACCTCGACACCGTCGCCGCCGCGGTGGCTGCCGTCATCCGCTGACATCCATGACCGTGATCCCGGCGAAAGCCGGGACCCAGCGTCTTTGGCCCTATCAGGGCACTGGATTCCTGCTTTCGCCGGAATGACGGCGAAACCCCCTGTTTCCCGCAGCACTGACCCGGATTCCTGCATGTTCTTTCGCAATCTCACCCTGTTTCGTTTTTCGCCCGCCGTGGCCACCGATCTCGAGCGTCTCGACGAGGCGCTGGGTGAGCACCGGCTGCGCCCGTGCGGCCCGATGGAGATGTCCACCCGCGGCTTCGTGGCGCCGGTCGGGCGTGGCGAGGAGGAGCCGCTGACCCGCACCGTCAACCACTGCACCCTGCTCACCGTGGGCGGCGAGGACAAGCTCCTGCCGGCGGCGGTGATCAACGACGAGCTGCATCGCAAGGTGCAGAAGATCGCCGAGGAAGAAGGGCGCAAGGTCGGCGGCCGCGAGCGCAAGCGGATCAAGGAGGATCTGCTGAACGAACTGCTGCCGCGCGCCTTCGTGCGCAACTCGCGCCTGTCAGCCTATGTGGACCGGAAACACGGCTGGCTGGTGATCGACAGCGCCAGTCGCAAGTCCGCCGAAAACGCCTTGACCCAGCTGCGCGAGGCGCTCGGCAGCTTTCCCGCGGTGCCGCTGGCGCCGGAGGAGGCGCCGCGCGTGCTGATGACCGACTGGCTCGCCAACGGCAACCTGCCGGCCGGGCTGACCCTGGGCGACGAATGCGAACTGCGCGACCCGGCGACGGCCACCGGCGCGATCGCGCGCTGCCGGCGGCAGGACCTCGATGCCGAGGAAGTGAAGGAACACCTGCGTAACGGCAAGCAGGTGTTCCTGCTCGGGCTCACCTTCGACGATCGGATCAGTTTCGTGCTTGGCGAGGACCTGGTGATCCGCAAGCTGAAATTCCTCGACGTGGTGATGGACGAACTGGGCGACAGCCAGCAGGACGCCTACGCCGAGATGGACGCCGGTTTCGCCCTGCTGACGCTGGAACTGGAGCGCCTGCTGGGCAAACTGGAGGAATGGTTTGCCGTCCCGCGTCCCAAGGACGGCTGAGACGCTTGCCCCGGCGGCGCTGGCTGCGGCGGTGACAAAAAGCCCTTGCGCCGGGGTGCCGCTTTACCCACATACTCCCCTCCCACGCGGCGATGACGGCCGCGTGGTTGCGGGCGACGGGCGGTTACATGGCGCAGCATCTCGAAGGCGACTGGCTGGAACTGGCAACGGCAGGCGGGCATACCATCCGCGTGCAGAAGGCCGCGCATCCGCGTGCCCGGCGCCTGCGCCTGACGGTGACCCCCAAGGGCGCGCGGGTGTCGTATCCGCGCGGCACCCATCCGGCCGAGGTCAGCGCGTTCCTGCGCAGCCATGCCGACTGGCTGGAGCAGAAGCTCGACGAGCTGAACCTGATCGTCAAGCCGCTGCCACCGTTGCGGGTCGGCTACGCCACCGATTTCCCGCTGCGTGGCGAGACCGCCACCCTGGACTGGGCCGAGGGCCCGTATCCACGCATCGAGGCTGCGCCCGCCGGCTTCACCCTGGTGATTCCGCGCCCGCACACGCGGGCGTTGCCGGTGGCCCGTGGCCTGATCGCCTCGCACCTGGAGGCGCTGATCCGGCGCGACGTGTCGCGCTGGCTCACCGGCTACGTGCCGCAACTGGGGTTGGCGCCCACCTCGCTGCGGATCCGGCCGATGAAGAGCCTGTGGGGCAGCCTGGACACGCGCGATCGCATCAACCTGGACCTCGCGCTGGCGCTGGCTCCGCCGGCGGCGTTGCGCTACGTGCTGGCGCACGAGCTGTGCCACCTCAAGGTACGCAACCACTCGCCACGGTTCTGGGTGCAGGTGGAAAACCTGTTTCCCGACTGGCGCGAACAGCGCGACTGGCTGCGGCAGAACGGCGCGATCCTGAAGGCGGAGCTCGATCGCCTGGTCGCCGACGTCGCCGACTGAGCCGGCGCAGCTGCCGCTCCGGATCGCGCTGGAAACGTCGGGGCAGGAGCCCCGCCCGCGATCTCCTTTTCCCGGGGCGACCGCCAGCATGGTGGGCGCATGCCGCGACTGCGCCGGTAGCGGTTCCCAGTGGCCCCGCACGAGGCCCGCTGCGCCACTCAGTGGTCGCGCGGCCGCCTGACGTAGCGCGTGCCGAGCACGATGTCCCACAACGGCGTGGTCAGGCCGAAGTTGCTGTCCGGATGGTAGTGATGCACATGGTGCGCGCCGGCCCAGCGGCGCAGCAGCGGGTGCTTGAAACGTACGTGGTGGATGATGAAGTGGCTCAAGCCGTAGGCGATGTAGCCGGCCGTGATCGAGCCGGCCAGCAGCAGCGCCGTGCCGTCGGGCATGATCGCCATGAAGGTGCCGGTCAGCAGCAGCAGCACCAGGCCCGGCAGGAAGAACGGCAGCGAGTCGTAGCCCAGCGGGTGCTCGTGGTGCATGCGATGGCCCTGGGCGAACAAGGGCACCCGCGTATGGAACATCCAGCGGTGGAAGAAGTACTCGATGAAGCTGAAGGCGAACAGGCCCAGGGCGCAGGTCAGCAGCGCGGCCGGCGCACCGCCATCGCCGTGCAGCCGCCAGCCCGCTCCCAGCAGGAGCAGGCTCAGTGCCGCGTCCACCACCACCTCCGCCCAGTAATTGGCGCGGGTGGACGACATGCGGACGATCGCATCGACGCCGGAACGCAGCAGGCTTTGAGTCTTGTTTGGGCGCATCATTCCGCTTTCATGCAATGGCGCGGCACCCCGCCGTCGGGGCAGCGCCGGCCAACGGCCGCTGGACAGCGCGGCCAATCGCGCATTTTGCACACGCGCAGGCTGAGCCGCAGATGACCGTAGGGTCCGGGCCGGGGGTTGTCAATGCGACAGTGCGAATCCGGTGAGGATCTGCGCGGTTTCCGCCGGGCGCTCGAGCATCGGCATGTGGTTGCAGCCGTTGAGCACGCTGGTGCTGATCGCGCTGGCCCGGGTCAGGCCGTTGCGCAGGCTGTCCAGCGCCGACAGGTCGACGATCTTGTCGCCGCGGCACCACAGGCCCAGCACCGGCATGCGCAGCTGGTCGAGCCGGTGCTGCACGGCAAGGTATTGCGAGGGTTGCCGCAGCTCGGCCAGGGTGCGGTCGATGAAGGCGCTGTCGCGCCGGTTGCGGTCGACCAGCACGTCGACGAACCGGCCCGGCAGGTCGAGCGGGTGGGCGAACGCCTGCGCGCTGGCCCGCGCGAAGCCGGCGCGATCGCGGAACAGGAACGGGTCCTTGCCGGCCATCACCTCCCGGTCGAGCGCGGTCGGCGTGCCTTTCAGGCCCAGCGCATCGACCAGCGCCAGTTCGGCGACGTGGTCCGGATGCGCCGCGGCATAGACGGCGGCGATGGCGCCGCCCATCGAATGCCCGACCAGCACGAAGCGCCGCAGGCCGAGCGCGTCGACAAACTGGTCCAGGCGCGTGGCCTGGGCATCGATGTCGTAGCTGGCACCGGCGTTGCGCGAGGACCCGCCCCAGCCGGGCAGGTCGGGAATGACCAGGTGGAAATGGAGGGTGAGCAGCTTCGCCGTCTGCAGCCAGACCTCCTTGTTGCTGGCGAAACCGTGCAGCAGCACGATGGTCGGGCCCTCGCCACCCTCGTAGTAGCTCCAGCGCGTGTCGCCCGCCTGCACCGAGTGCTTTTCCAGGTGCGCCGCCATCGCTTCGCGCAGGTAGTTCGCCCGCATCAGCCACTGCGGCGCGAACAGGTAGCTGCCGCCCAGCACGATCGCCAGCAAGGCGACCAGCCAGGCCAGGAATTTCAGGCGACGCAGCAGCAGGCGCTTCCACAGCGGCGTGCCGGAGCTGGTGGTGAGTGACGGCATGGGCAGGGTCCGGTCGGGGCGGTGCTACTTCTTCGGGGCGTGCGCTGCGGCAAACACGGCTTCGACCGCCTGCCGGGTCAGCGGGTGATAACCGGATCTGGCCTTGGCGTACACCGCTTCGGCATAGGCCAGGCCCTGCGGCGTTCTGGCGAAGGCCTTGTACACCGGCACGGTGAGGTAGAGCCGGCCGATGCGGGTCATGTGCTCGGCGGCGGCAGGCCATACGGCCTTGTCGCCGGCCGCGATGGCGTGCACGTACCAGCGCATGCCGATCTCGGCGTTGGGCGTGCCGGTGAGGTGCCAGGTGGCGTCGAGCTGTTGCATCTGGCCGAGTTTCGGCACGTCGGGCAGGCGGTCGAGGAAGTACATCCACTCCTGGGTGTTCCAGTCCTTCGCGTCCAGCTTGGCGGCGGGCAGGCTGCCGGCGAGGAAGGCGCTGCGCTCCTTGTCGATGGCGTCGAAGCGCGGCGAATCGGGCAGCGGCGCGTTCTTGGGGATGCCGGTGCCGTGGACCCAGTCCTGCACCTCGTCCCAGCTCATCCTGCCGGGGTATTTCTCGATCAGGTTGGGCTTGAGGTACGCCAGCATCTGCTCGGTGGTGATGCTGTGCCAGGCGAAGTGGTCGAAATAGCTCTTGAGGTAGGTGTCGAAATGCTCGCGGCCGAACTTTTGCTCCAGCGTGCGCAGGAACCAGGAGCCCTTGTCGTAGGCCACGTCGGAAAGCGCATCGTCGGCGCCCACGCCGCGCGGATCGGGCGCCAGCTTCTGCGCGTTCGCGGGCATGCGGCCGATCGACTTCTCCAGCGCGCGTGCCGACAGCAGCGCCTCCTCGTCGGCCAGCGTCTTGCCGTACAGCGCCTCGGTGATGCGGCCCTGCACGTAGGTGGTGAAACCCTCGTTGAGCCAGATGTCGCGCCAGCTCGCCGCGGTGACCAGGTTGCCCGACCACGAATGCGCCAGCTCGTGCGAGATCACGCTGACCAGGCTCTTGTCGCCCACGATGATGGTCGGCGTGGCGAACGTCATGTCGGGGTTTTCCATGCCGCCATAGGGGAACGACGGCGGCAGCACCAGCAGGTCGTAGCGGCCCCAGCGGTAGGGGCCGTACAGATGCTCGGCGGTCTCGATCATCTTCTCGGTGTCGGCGAACTCGCGCGCGGCCGCCTCCACCACCGAGGGCTCGGCATACACCGCCGAGCGTGGTCCGGTCTCCTTCACCGCGATGTCGCCGGCGGCGATCGCCAGCAGGTAGGAGGGGATCGGGTGCGGCTGGTCGAAGCGGAAATCGCCGTCCAGCGGATGCCTGGCGTCGTTGAGCGCGCTCATCACCACGCGGATGTCCTTCGGCGCGCTGACGTGGGCGTCGTAGGTGAAGCGGATCGCCGGCGAATCCTGCAGCGGTACCCAGGAGCGCGCGTGGATGGACTCGGACTGCGAGAACATGAAGGGCGCCCGCTTGTCCGCCGTCTGCGCGGGTGGCAGCCACTGCAGGCCGGAGGCGTCGGGCGAGGTGGCGTAGGTGATGCGCACCTGCACCGGATGCTTTGGTGCCTCGATGGTGAGCTTGCTGCCCAGTTCCTTGTCGGCGGGCGCCAGTGTGTACTTCAGCGCGCGGGTCCTGCCCTTGGCGTCCACCGCATCGATGGACGCGATCTTCAGATCGCGCGTGTCCAGCACCAGCGCCGGCGCCTGCGGGTTCTTCCAGTCCAGCTTCAGCGTGGCCACGCCGTCCAGCTGCCGGTGCGGGAAATCGATCTTCAGGTCCAGGTCGAGATGCGTCACTACCACCTGGTCGGGTTGGGCGTAGGAATTGGGTTCACTGGCCAGCACGCTCAGCGGCAGCAGCAGGGCGCCAAGGGCAAGGGTTGGCAGCACGCGCATGGGCAGGTCTCGCAGCGGGTGGAGTCCAAGTATGCCATCGGCCCCGCCGTGGCCGACCGTGCTGAAAGTCCGGGTCGGGGCAAGGCGCGGCTCGCCTGCGGGTCGATGGCGATATCCGCGTCCTGCTCCAGGCCGGGCGTCAGCCGAACCGGTCCGCCAGCCGGTCCGTCGCCTGCACCAGTTGATCGACGATCGCCGGATCGGCGGCGCTGTGGCCGGCCAGCACGATGTGCAGCGCGGCTTCCGGCCAGGCCTGGCTCAGGTCCCAGGCGTTCCGCGCCGGGCAGATGGTGTCGTAGCGGCCGTGCACGATGGTGCCGGGAATGGCGCGGATGCGGCCGATGTCGCGCAGCAGCTGGTCGGGTTGCAGGAACAGCGCGTGGCGGAAATAGTGCGCCTCCAGCAAGGCCACGCTGAGTGCCTTGTGCGGTTCGTCGAAGATGCCGGGGGCATCGGGTTCGTGCACCAGGGTGGTGCCGCCACCCTCCCACGCGCTCCAGGCCTGCGCCGCGGCCAGGCGGGTGGCCTCGTCGTTGCTGTTGAGCCTTTGCCAGTACGCGTCGAGCATGGAGGCGCGTTCCTGCGGCGGGATGAAGCCGACGAAACGGGCCCAGCGCTCGGGATAGATCTGCGAGGCGCCGCCGTCCACTTCGTTGAACCAGCGCAATTCGTGCGGTCGCCCCAGGAAGATGCCGCGCAGGACCAGCCCAAGCGTGCGCTCGGGATGCGCCTGCGCGTAGGCCAGTGCCAGGGTGGAGCCCCACGAGCCGCCGAACACCGCCCAGCGCTCGATCCCCAGCCGCTGGCGGATGGCCTCGATGTCGGCCAGCAGATGGCCGGTGGTGTTGTCGGTCAACTCGGCAAACGGCGTGGACTGGCCCGCGCCGCGCTGGTCGAACAGCACGATGCGGTAGCGCGCCGGGTCGAAGAAGCGCCGATGGTAGGGCGACAGGCCGGCGCCGGGCCCGCCGTGCAGGAACAGCGCCGGCAGGCCGGCCGGGTTGCCGCATTCCTCCACGTGCAGGGTGTGCAGCGCATCGACCGCCAGGCGACGGCTGCGGTACGGCTCGATCTCGGGGTACAGCTCGCGCATGAGGCGGCTCCGGCAGGATGGGTGGTCAGCTGGCGTGGAATTGCAGAGCCGCGGTGAGATCGCCGGGCGGCGGCCCGCCGGCGGCGATCATGGCCTCCTCGCGCAGTTTCAGGCCGGGCAGCTTGGGCAGGCCGAAGCGGCGGGTGATGAAGCGCGCGATCGAGCCGGTGTCGTAGATGGTGTGGTCGACATGGCCGCGCCTGGCGTGGGGCGAGACCACCAGGGCGGGGATGCGCGTGCCCGGTCCCCAGCGGTCGCCCCGGGGCGGCGCCACGTGGTCCCACCAGCCGCCGTTTTCGTCGACCGTGATCACCACCAGCATCTGCGGCCACTGCGGGCTGGCCTGCAGCGCATGCACCACGCTGGCGAGGTGGCGGTCGCCGGCTTCCACGTCGGAGTAGCCGGCGTGCATGTTGAGGTTGCCCTGCGGCTTGTAGAACGTCACCGGCGGCAGCTTGCCGGCGGCGACGTCGGCGAGGAAATGATTGCTGGCGGCGGTTTCGCCCAGGCCACCGTCGCGCAGGTGCTGCCGCCGCGCCGCGCTGCCGGGGGCGAGGCTGGCGAAATAGTTCAGCGGCTGGTGGTGCGGCTGGAAATTGGGCTGCTCGGGGAACTCGCCGGCGGCGCCGTCGCCGTGACCGTCCAGCGCCGCCTGCCACGCGCCGCCGTACCAGGCCCAGTCGATGCCCCTGGCCGACAGCAGGTCGCCGATGTGCCGGTGGCTCTGCGGCGGGCAGGTGTTGGGGTTGCCGGCATCGGCCAGGGCCGGGTCGTGCGGATCCCGGCTGAAGCCGGGCGCGTACGGTGGCCCCATGGTGTTCACCGCGTGGAAATCCGGCGTCAGCGTGTTCGGCGTGGCGAACTTCGCCTTGCCCTGCATCGCGCTGGCGGGGGAGTCGTCGGCCAGCTTGAGGTGCACGTCGGTGGCCTCCCCGCTCGCCGTGGTGGCGATGCCGTACTTCGCCGGGCTGCGGTCGGCGTGCGGGTAGAACGGCGGCTGCGCGGCGACCAGGTACTGATGGTTGAGGAACGAGCCGCCGAAGGCCCCCATGAAGAAGTTGTCGCACAGGGTGTACTGCTCGGCCAGCCGCCACAGCCGCAGGTTCACCGCGCTGTCGGCATAGTGGCCCATCACCAGCGCGCCACTGTCGCCCCAGGCCACGAAACCGTCGTTGCGCCCGCCATTGATCTGCAACTGGTTCTGGTAGAACGCGTGCACCAGGTCGCGCGTCACCACGCCGTGCGGCAGCGGCTCGCCGGCGGGCGTGCGCAGCGCGAACGGCGCGTTCGCCAGGCCGGTGATGTCGTGCTCGCCGATCTTGTAGCCGCGGTGGTCGACCACCTGCCTGTGCGGCACCAGGCCCTGCCAGATCGGCGGCAGGGTGGTGAACGGCTCGCCGTTGCGGTCGCGCTGGCGGTAGCGCTCCGGCGGCAGCGTTTCCAGCGGCTGTTGCAGCCCCGGAAAGCCGGCGAACAGGTTGTTGAAGCTGCGGTTCTCCGCGTACAGCACCACCACGTGCTGGATATGGGTCTGCAGCAGCGCGTCGACGGCCTCGGCCGGCAGCTCCGCGCTGCCGGCCGAGGCTTGGCGCGGCTCGCCGGCCGACTGGCAGCCATGGAGGCCGAGCGCGGCGCCGCCCAGCACCAGCCCGCCCAGCAGGCGGCGCCGCTGCGGGTTGGTCGGCGCCGGTTCGGGCGCGGGAAGTGGCTCGGGGGGCTTGCGGGTCATCGGCGGGTCCCGTGGGTCAGGCGTGCGGTGCGGCCTCATCATAGAAGCGGGCGAGGTCGGCTTTCAGCTGCTTCAACGCGTCGACGTCAAAATAGATCATGTGGCCGGAGCGATAGAAGCCGAATTCGATGTTCTTGCCGATCGCCGGGTCGAGGCCGAGATGGCCGAGGTCGAACTCGGTCGCGTAGAACGGCGTCGCCAGGTCGTAGTAGCCGTTGGCGGAGAATACCTTCAGGTGCGGGTTGCGCCGCATCGCCCCGGCCAGGTCGCCGCCGACGTACGGCGCCTGGGTGAAGCCGCGTCCGCGGCCGCTCTTGTGCTTCCAGTCCCAGCCGCGGTTGATCACGCGGTAGTTGTTGGGCAGGTAGGGGTGATCCGTGCTGAACTTCAATGTCGATTCGGCGTACTGGTTGAACGCGGCCAGGTAGGCGCCGGTGGCGGCGTCGCTGGCGGCATCGCCGTCGGGCGTTTCGCCGGCGGCGTCCGCATCGATGCCTTCGAAGCGGCCGTCCAGCCGGCCGACCGTGCGGCGCTGGTCGCGCAGCAGCTCCTTGCGGAAGCGGCTGGGATCGATGCGCAGGTTCGCCTCCTTGATGTAGGTGGTCGACAGGCCGGTGTAGCGGCTGAGCTGGCTGGCGATGCGGTCGGCCTCGGTGGGCGCGAGCGCGTCGCCCCGGGCCAGCGCCAGGGTGTAGTCGCCGCTGGCGAACCGGCGCACCCGGGCCAGGAAGCCGGCGAGGTCGGCCGGCTTGTCCGGCACCTTGTCGTGGTACCAGGCGATCGCCGCTTCGGTCGGCAGGTCGACGACGTAGGCGTGGTCGACGCCGGTCTGGGCCCACACGCTGAAATCCAGGATGGAGGACATCAGCACGACGCCGTTGAACTCCATGCCCTGTTCCTGCAGCAGCCTGACCAGCACCGCCGAGCGGGTCGTGCCGTAGCTTTCGCCGAACAGGAATTTCGGCGAATTCCAGCGCCCGTTGCGGTCGACGTAGCGGGTGATGAACCTGGCGAAGGCGGCGGCGTCCTGGTCCACGCCATAGAACTGCTTGCCCTTGGCCGCACCGACCAGCTGCGAGTAGCCGGTGCCGGGCGCGTCGATGAATACCAGGTCGCTCTTGTCGAGCAGGCTGTACTGGTTGGGCACGGTGCGGTAGGGCGGCGGCGGGATCGGCTGGTCGCCCTCGTTCGCCACCCGCACCGGGCCGACCGAGCCCATGTGCAGCCACATGCTGGAGGAGCCGGGGCCGCCGTTGTAGAGGAAGGTGACAGGGCGCGTCGCGGCGTGGCCGCTGTCCACCGTGTACGCCACGTAGAACATGCTGACCGTGGGCTTGCCCAGGTCGTCCTTGATCAGCAGCGTGCCGGCGGTGGCCTTGTAGTTGATGCTGCGGCCATCGACCTGCACGCTGTGCGAGGTGACCACGCTGCGTTCCGGCGGTATCGGCAGCTCGTCCTGCTTGCTGGCCTTCGCGGACTGCGCCTGGTCGGCGCTCTTGGGCGCCTCGGTGGCACGCGGCGGGTGAGCCGGGACCAGCAGCAGGGCGAGCGCGAGCGGGGCGAACAGAAACTTGCGCATGGTGGACTCCTCTCAGCGCGCGGGCGCGGCGTGGTCGTAGAAGTTGGCGAGGTCGCCCTTGAGCTGCCGCAACGCCTGGGTGTTGAGGTAGATCATGTGGCCCGACGGGTAGTACAGGAACTGCAGGTTGCCGCGCAGCGACGGGTCGAGGTTCATGTGCGCCAGGTCGTACTCGGTGATGAAGAACGGCGTGGCCAGATCGAAATAGCCGTTGACCGACAGTACCTCGAGGTGGGGGTTGGTACGCATCGCGTGTGCGAGGTCGCCGGCCACGTAGGGCACCGGCAGGGGCCGACTGATGCCGGCGGCGCGGTGCTTCCAGTCCCAGTCCTTGATGATCTGGCCGAAGGTGGGACGGTAGTCGAGATCGCTGTGGTAGCCCAGTTCGGTGGCGAGGTAGATGTGGAAGGCCGCGACGAAGGCGCCGCTGATGCCGGCGTCGGAGGCGTCGTAGTCGGGGGTTTCGCCGGCGGCATCCGCATCGGTGCCGGTGAAGCGGCTGTCGAAGCGGCCCAGGGTCAGGCGCCGGTCGCGCAGCAGCTCCTTGCGGAAGCGGCCCAGGTCGACGCGCAGGTTGGCGTCCTTGACGTACTGCACCGGCAGCCCGGTGTAGGCGGCGAACTGGCGTGCCACCGCGTCGAGCCGGTCGGCCGGCAGGTTCTGTCCCTGCGCCAGCGCCGCCGCATAGGGGCCCTGCGCCCAGGCGCGGACCTGGTTCAGGTAGCTCTTGAGGTCGGTGGGCTTGCTGGCCAGCTTGTCGTGATACCAGGCGGCGGCCGCGTAGCTGGGCAGGTAGCCGACGTAGACTTCGTCGTAGCCGGGCAGGCGCACGCCGTAGTTGAGGATCGACGACATCAGGATCACGCCGTTGAAGGCCATGCCCTTGTCCTGCAGCGCATCGACCAGCGCCGCCGAGCGGGTGGTGCCGTAGCTCTCGCCGTAGAGGAATTTCGGCGAGTTCCAGCGCCGGTTGACGGTGACGTAGCGCTCGATCGCCCGGGTGAACGCCGAGATGTCCTGGTCGACGCCCCAGAAATCCTTGCCGGTGGCCTTGCCGAGCGGGCGCGAGTAGCCGGTGCCGACGGCGTCGATGAAGACCAGGTCGGTCTTGTCCAGCAGGCTGTCCTGGTTCGGCACCAGCTTGTACGGTGCCGGCGCGGTGGCGTCTGGGCTGGCGGTTTCAATCCGCACCGGGCCGAACGAGCCCATGTGCAGCCACAGGCTGGAGGAGCCGGGACCGCCGTTGTAGAGGAAGGTCAGCGGCCGCTGCGCGGCCTTGGCGCCGTCCAGCGTGTAGGCGACGTAGAACACGCTGGCCTGCGGCTGCTGCTTGTCGTCGCGGATGATCAGGGTGCCCGCGGTGGCGGTGTACTTCAGCGTGCGGCCGTTGAGGGTGATGCTGTGGTGGCTCGGCGTGGCCGTCTCGATGGCGGGTGGTGAGCCCTCGCCGGCGGGCTGGTCGGCGAGGTTGGGCGCCGTGGCGACCGCCGTGGCGGCGCGATTCGTGGATACCGGCGCCACGGCGAGCGCGCCTGCCAGAAGCAGGAAGAGAAGAAGACGCATGGCAACCCCTGCAAGGAACGCAACCAGGCGACAAGTATGCGTGGACAGGTCAGTGCGCGACCGTGGCAAAAGTACTGCTTGCGCACCCTGCACGGCGGCTTTGCCTCGCGTTGGCCGAGCGGCGCGCGGAACAGGTAGGATGGGTATTCCCCGGTATCGAATCCACTCCATGGACACCTCCCCGCGCCTCGACGGGCGCACCCTGCTGTACATCGGCGCGGCCTTGCTGACCTGGTCGTCGGCCTATGCGGCGATCGCCTATGCGCTGGCCTCGTTCACCCCCGGCGAAGTCGCGTTTTCCCGGCTGACGGTCGGTTCGCTGTGCTTTGCCGCCTTGGTGCTGGTCAAGCGGGTGCCGCTGCCGGCACGGCGCGACTGGTTGCCGTTGGCCGCACTGGGCGTGATCGGGCTGACCGTGTATCACCTGTGCCTCAACTATGCGGAAACGCGGATCGCCAGCGGCACGGCCTCGATCCTGATCTCGCTGGCGCCGGCCGCCACGGCGGCGGTTTCCGCCATCTGGCTGCATGAGCGTCTGTCTGCCCGCACCCTGACCGGCCTGGGCGTGGCCCTGGTCGGGGTGGTGATGGTGGTGCTGGCCAGCGGCAAGCAGGTGCGCTTCCAGCCGATGGCGGCGCTGGTGCTGGTCAGCGTGCTTGCCTCGGCGGTGTTCTTTGTCGGCCTGAAGCCCTTCTTCGCACGTTCCAGCACGATCGGCGTGACCGCCGTCACCCTGTTCGCCGGCGCGCTGGGCGCGTTGCCGTTCACCGCCGGCATCGCCGGTGCGCTGCGGCTGGCGCCGTGGTCGCACGTGGCCGCCCTGCTGTGGCTGGGCGTCGCGCCGACCTTCGTCGGCTACATGGCCTGGAACGCGGCACTGCATCGCACGTCGGCGTCGCAGGTCTCCAGCTTCATCTATTTCTCGCCGCCGATCGCGGTGTTGATCGGCTGGCTCTGGCTGGGCGAGCGTCCCGGCCTGCTGACCCTGGTCGGCGGCGTGATCACCGTGGCCGGCGTAGCCCTGGCCAACGTGCGGCGGCGGACCATGCCCAGCATGCCGCCAGCCGCGGCGGCCGGCGAGGCGAACTGAATCCTGCAGGAGGGTTGCGTCATGTATCAGCTCCATATCGCCAACAAGAATTATTCGTCGTGGTCGTTGCGGCCGTGGTTGCTGCTCAGCGTGCTGGACATCGCGTTCGAAGAACATCTGCTGCCGTTCGCGCAGGACGGAGCGGCCAACAGGCAGGCGTTCCGCGCCTTCTCGCCGAACGGCAAGGTGCCGTGCCTGCATGACGGCGCCACCGTGGTATGGGATTCGCTGGCCATCGCCGAGTATCTGGCCGAGCGCCATGCCGGTGTCTGGCCGTCCGATCCCGTGGCGCGGGCGTGGGCGCGTTGCGCCGCCGCCGAGATGCATTCGGGTTTTGCCACCCTGCGCGAGTATGGCGGCATGAACTGTGGCGTGCGCGTGCGCTGGCGCCCGGACCTGCCCCTCGCGCTGGATGCGGATATCGCCCGCATCGACGAGTTGTGGAGCGAGGGCCTGCACCGCTTTGGCGGTCCGTTCCTGGCCGGCGCCGGGTTCGGCGCCGTCGATGCGTTTTTCGCGCCGGTGGCGTTCCGCGTGCAGACCTACGGCATCAGGCTGGGCGAGACGGCCGCCACCTATGCACGGCGGCTGCTCGAGCTGCCGGCAATGCAGCGCTGGTATGCGCAGGGGCTGCAGGAACCCTGGCGCGATGCCGGGCATGAGCAGGAGCTGCCGCGTTGTGGCGAACTGCTGCAGGACCTGCGCGCGCCGGCCGCCTGAGGGCGGTGCTCAGGGTTGTGCCGGCGAGGCGTTCGCCCTGGCCGCCCGCTGCAGCTGCCAGCGCGCCAGCGCGAGCAGCAGCGCCGCCACCGCGACGAACGCCAGCAGCACGGCGCAGGCATTGAGCAGCACCTGCGGGTAGCCCAGGGTGGTGACGTCGAGGAACGGGTACGGGTACCAGCGGGTCAATGCGCCACGTGCCAGCGCGTAGACGAAATAGGCCGCCGGGTAGGCCTGCCACCCGGCGATCTGGCTCCAGCGCAGCGCGGCCTTGGGCACCGCCAGCCACCAGTGCAGCACGAACAGCAGCGGCATCAGCACGTGCAGGGCGTTGTCGGCGACGATCTGCCAGCCATGCGGATGCCACAGCTGGCGCAGCATCAGGTTGTAGACCGCGCAGACGATGATGATGCTCATGGCCAGCGCGGTATGCACGTCCGCGCGCCTGAAAAAGCGCCCGAGGGCGCCCCGCCCCAGGCCTGCGGCGGCGGTCAGCGCCGCCGCCACCAGCAGGTTGGTCAGCACGGTGAAGAAGCCGAGGTAGAGCCATGCCCCGGCGATCGCGCCTTGCCCGTTCGCGACCGTCAGCTGGATCGACAGCAGCAGTTGCAGCGCCAGCGCCAGCCAGCCGAGCGCGGCGCCGAAGGCGGCAAAAAGGCGAAAGCGGTTCGGCATGGCCCGTGCTTCGCGTGGCTTCGGACCCGGTCCGGTGCGGGGCATGGCGTGAAGGCGGGATCAGAGCTTGTAGGCGCGATGGATCGCCACGATGCCGCCGGTGAGGTTGCGCACCTCGACCCGGCCGAAGCCGGCGCGCTCCATCATGCCCTTGAGGGTTTCCTGGTCCGGGTGCTTGCGGATCGACTCGGCCAGGTACTGGTAGCTGTCGGCGTCGCCGGCGAACAGCTGGCCGAGCCTCGGCAGCACCTTGAACGAGTGGAAATCGTAGAGCTTGCCGAACAGCTCGTTCCGCACCCGGGAAAACTCCAGCACCAGCGCGCGGCCACCGGGCTTGAGCACGCGGCAGATGTCGGCCAGCGCCTTGTCCTTGTCGGTGACGTTGCGCAGGCCGAAGGCCATGGTCACCGCGTCGAAGCTGTGGTCCGGAAACGGCAGCGCCTCGGCGTTGAGCTGGGCCCAGCGCAGCCCTGCGACCAGGCCGCGGTCGGTCAGCCGGTCGCGGCCCACGCCCAGCATCGCCGCGTTGATGTCGCCGACCACCACCTCGCCCTCGTCGCCGACCACCGGCTTGAGCAGCGCGGCGATGTCGCCGGTGCCGCCGGCCAGGTCGAGCACGCGGTCGCCGCGGCGCACGCCGCTGACCGCCACGAAATGGCGCTTCCACAGGCG
>JAGWIC010000030.1 GCA_028866435.1 Lysobacteraceae bacterium
GTTCAAGGGCCATGTCGGCGACAAGAAGGGCAAGTGATGAGCACTGAAGCCAAAGCGATCCTGCGTGGCGCCCGCATCTCGGCGCAAAAGGCACGCCTGGTGGCTGATCTGGTCCGCGGGCTTCCCGTGGGCCGGGCCAGCGACGTGCTGACCTTCACCAACAAAAAGGCCGCACTCCTTGTCCGCAAGGTGTTGCTGTCGGCCGTCGCCAACGCCGAGAACAATCTCGGTGCCGACGTCGACGAGCTGAAGGTGGCCAGCATCTTCGTCGACGAAGGTCCGGCGATGAAGCGCATGTACGCCCGTGCCAAAGGCCGCGGGTCGCGCATCCTGAAACGCACCAGCCACATCACTGTGGTTGTCGGCAACTGACTGGGGACAGAGACGATGGGTCATAAAGTTCATCCCACCGGTATCCGCCTCGGCATTGCCAAGGACTGGAACTCGAAGTGGTACGCCAACAAGGCTGATTACGCCACCTATCTCGTGGCGGACATCAAAGTCCGTGACATGCTGAAGAAGAAGCTGGCCGCTGCCGGTATCTCCCGCATCCAGATCGAGCGTCCGGCCAAGACCGCACGCGTGACGATCCACACCGCCCGCCCGGGCGTGGTGATCGGCAAGAAGGGCGAGGATATCGAGAAGCTGCGCAAGGAAGTCAGCGACATGATGGGCGTTCCGACGCACATCAACGTCAACGAAGTGCGCAAGCCCGAGCTCGACGCCCAGCTGGTCGCCGAGTCGATCGCCCAGCAGCTTGAGCGCCGCATCATGTTCCGTCGCGCGATGAAGCGTTCGGTCGGCAATGCCATGCGCCTCGGTGCGCTCGGCATCAAGATCAACGTGTCCGGTCGCCTGAACGGTGCCGAGATCGCCCGTTCCGAGTGGAGCCGCGAGGGTCGCGTGCCGCTGCATACCCTGCGTGCGGACATCGACTACGGTACGGCCGAGGCGAAGACCACCTACGGCATCATCGGCATCAAGGTCTGGATCTACAAGGGTGAAGTCTTCGATCTGGCCGCTGCCGGCCAGGAAACGAAGGATGAGCCGTCGCAGCCGCGCCGCGAAGGTGGCGAAGGTCGTCGTAATGACTCGCGTCGCGAGGCCGGTGACGGTCGCCGCGAACGGTCTGCGAAGTAAGGAGAGTTGCCATGTTGCAACCCAAGCGCACCAAATACCGCAAGCAGTTCAAGGGCCGTAACGACGGTCTGGCGCAGTGCTCCAATCTCGTCAGCTTTGGCGAGTATGGCCTGAAGGCAACCACGCACGGGGCGCTCACTGCGCGCCAGATCGAGGCGGCCCGCCGTTGCATCACCCGTTTCGTCAAGCGTGGCGGCAAGTTGTGGATCCGCGTGTTCCCGGACAAGCCGATCACCAAGAAGCCGATCGAGGTCCGCATGGGCGCGGGCAAGGGCAGCGTCGAGTTCTGGGTCGCGCCGATCCAGCCCGGACGCATGCTTTATGAAATCGAGGGCGTCGACGAGTCGACGGCGCGCGAGGCGTTCCGCCTGGCCGCTGCCAAGCTCTCGGTGCAGACCCAGTTCGTAACCCGGGCGGTGATGTGATGGCCACCAAAGATATCAAAAACCAGTCGGCCGAAGAGTTGAAGCAGCACCTGCTGGACCTGCGCAAGGAGCAGTTCAACCTGCGCATGCAGAAGGGTTCCGGTCAGCTCACTCAGCCGCACCAACTGCGCCGCGTCAGGCGTGACATCGCCCGCACGAAATTCGTGCTCGGCGACAAGAAGTAAGGGACGGCCGACATGAGCGACAACCAGGTTCAAGCAGAAACGAAGCAGGCGCGCACCCTCCAGGGGCGGGTCACCAGCAACAAGATGGACAAGACCGTGACCGTCCTGGTCGAGCGTCAGGTTCAGCACTGGCTGCTCGGCAAGATCATCCGCCGGTCGACCAAGTTGCATGCGCAGGACGATCTCGGTGCGAACGAGGGTGATCTCGTGCGCATCGCGGAATGCCGTCCATTGTCCAAGACCAAACATCACCGCGTGGTTGAGATCATCACGCGCGCCGACGCCTGAGGGAGGGTGCAGACATGATCCAGATGCAAAGCACGCTGTCCGCAGCGGACAACAGCGGCGCGAAGGAAGTGATGTGCATCAAGGTGCTCGGCGGCTCCAAGCGCCGCTACGCCTCGATCGGTGACGTCATCAAGGTCACCGTGAAAGATGCCATCCCCCGCGGCAAGGTCAAGAAAGGCGAGGTGTACAACGCCGTGGTGGTGCGTACCGCCAAGGGTGTTCGCCGGTCCGATGGCTCGCTGATCCGTTTCGACGGCAATGCAGCGGTGCTCCTCAACAACAAGCTCGAGCCGATCGGCACCCGTATTTTCGGGCCGGTCACCCGCGAGCTGCGCAGCGAGAAGTTCATGAAGATCGTCTCGCTCGCGCCCGAAGTGCTCTGAGCGGAGACCACAACAATGAACCGTATCCGTAAGGGTGATCAGGTCCTCGTGATCACCGGCAAGAACAAGGGTCAGCGCGGCGATGTGCTGCGTGTTGCGGACGATCGCGTATTCGTCTCCAACGTGAATCTGGTCAAGCGTCATACCAAGGCGAACCCCCAGGCCAACCAGCCTGGCGGCATCGTCGAGCGTGAAGCTTCGATCCATCTCTCCAATGTGCAGCTGTTCAACCCCGCCACGAACAAGGGTGAACGCGTCGGCACCAAAACGCTCGAAGATGGGCGCAAGGTCCGCGTGTTCCGTTCGACTGGCGAGGTCGTGGACGCGTAAGGAACACGATCATGACGCGCCTTGAAAATTTCTACAAAGAACAGGTAGTGGCGAAGCTCACCGAGCAGTTCGGCTACCAGAACGTGATGCAGGTTCCCCGCATCACCAAGATCACGCTGAACATGGGCGTGGGCGAAGCGGCGGGCAACAAGAAAGTGCTCGACAACGCCGTGGCCGACATGGCCAAGATCTCCGGCCAGAAGCCGATCACGACCAAGGCGCGCGTCTCCGTGGCCTCGTTCAAGATCCGCGACGGCTGGCCGATCGGTTGCAAGGTGACCTTGCGCCGGGCGCAGATGTGGGAGTTCCTCGATCGGTTGATCAACATCTCGCTGCCGCGCGTGCGCGATTTCCGTGGCGTGTCGGCCAAGGCATTCGACGGTCGCGGCAACTACAATTTCGGTATCAAGGAACAGATCATTTTCCCTGAGATCGATTTCGACCAGGTGGACGCGTTGCGCGGTATGGATATCTCCATCACCACCACCGCTGGCACCGATGAAGAAGCCAAGGCGCTGTTGACCGCCTTCAGCTTCCCGTTCCGCAACTGATAGGCGTAGTCCATGGCCAAGACCTCAATGGTGAACCGCGATATCAAGCGGACCAAGCTCGTCAAGAAGTACGCCGCCAAACGCGGCGAGCTGAAGACGATCGTGCTGAGCCCCACCGCCTCCTATGAGGAGAAGATGGAAGCCCAGAGCAAACTGCAAAAGCTTCCGCGCGACGCCAGTCCGGTGCGCCAGCGCACCCGTTGCGCGCTGACCGGTCGTCCCCGCGCGGTCTACGCGAAGTTCGGCCTCGGCCGCAACAAGCTGCGTGAAGCGACCATGCGCGGTGACGTTCCCGGCCTGCGCAAGGCCAGCTGGTAACCAACCCTTGCCGGGTTGGCGGCGGGAGTCTCCCGCGGCCAACCCTCTGCCGGCTGCATCGTGATGCGGCCGTAGATGCGACTATCGCATCGATAGTTCGCTAAAACCTGAAATTGCTGATATAGTCGGCGGTCTGCGCAAGGCAGGCCGACGCGTTGTCGGCTCACAATTTGATTGATTTCCGGTTCTATCGGATATCGGTGTACTCAGAAGGATGTTTTCATGAGCATGACTGATCCCATCGCCGATCTGTTTACGCGCGTCCGCAACGCCCAAGCCATGGGCAAGCCGACCGTCCGTATGCCGTCGTCGAAATTGAAGGTGGCGATCGCCAACCTTCTCAAGAACGAGGGCTACATCCTCGACGCCAAGACTTCCGCCGAGGAAGGCAAGACGGTGCTCGAGATCAAGCTCAAGTATTTCGAAGGCCAGCCGGCCATCGAGACCATCTCCCGTGTCAGCCGTTCCGGCCTGCGTGTGTATCGCGGCAAGGACGAGCTGCCGAAGGTCCTTGGTGGCCTGGGTATCTCGATCATCTCGACTTCCGCCGGTCTGTTGACCGATGCGCAGGCCCGCGCCAAGGGTCTGGGCGGCGAAGTCATCGGCCAAGTGGCATAAGGAGACTCTCGATGTCACGTGTTGCCAAGAAACCCATTTCCCTGCCGAAGGGCGTCGAGCTGGCCGTTGGAGCCAACGACATTTCGGTGAAAGGCCCCAAGGGCACGCTCACCGTGCATCACCTCCCGGGTGTTTCGGTCGCCGTCGACAACGGCGTCGTGACCATCGCCATGGATGAGGGCACGGACGACAAGTTCGGTGGTACCGCGCGCGCATTGCTCGCCAACATGGTCACCGGCGTTTCCACCGGGTACGAGCGCAAGCTCGAGCTGGTCGGCGTCGGCTACCGTGTGGCCATGCAGGGCAAGTCGCTGAATCTCAGCCTGGGCTTCTCGCATCCGGTGCTGTTCGATGCGCCCGAGGGCATCACCCTGGAAACGCCGACCCAGACGGAAGTGCTGATCAAGGGCACCGACAAGCAGGTCGTCGGCCAGGTGGCCGCCAAGATTCGCGGTTTCCGTCCGCCGGAGCCGTACAAGGGCAAGGGCGTGCGTTACGCCGGCGAGAAGATCACCCTGAAGGAAGCCAAGAAGGCGTAAGTACGCAGTTCCTGCGTGCGGATGCGGCCATTCATGACCGCGCTGCCCGCCGGAGTCCCGCGAAACTACCGTCGATCCGCTTTCGAGGAAACAATCATGAACAAGAACGAAAATCGCCTGCGCCGCGCCAAGTCCACGCGCAGTCACATCCGCAAGCTCGCCGTGGCGCGGCTGTCGGTGCATCGCACCGGCCAGCATCTGTACGCCCAGGTGTTCGATGCTTCGGGGCAGAACGTGGTCGCCGCGGCCTCCACCGTCCAGAAGTCGGTTGCCGAGGGCCTGAAGGGCACCAAGAACCTGACCGCTGCCGCGGCGGTGGGCAAGGCCGTCGCCGAGCGCGCCATGGCCGCCGGGATCGAGTCGGTGGCATTCGACCGTTCCGGTTTCCGCTATCACGGTCGCATCAAGGCGCTCGCCGAGGCGGCTCGCGAAGCGGGTCTGAAGTTCTGACAAGGCGTCACCCGGGCCAGGCTTTCCTTCGGGCAGCCTGATCGCCCGTCGAGGTACCCAACAACTCCAAGCGGCCAAGCCGCAAGCAAAAGTCCCGGTTTGCCGGGCACATGGAAAAGAACATGTCTTCTAACGATCGCGAAAATTCGGACGGCCTGCTCGAGAAGCTGATCGCCGTCAACCGCGTGGCCAAGACCGTCAAGGGTGGCCGCCAGATGAGTTTCACCGCCCTGACTGTCGTGGGCGACGGCGAAGGCAAGGTCGGCTTCGGCTATGGCAAGGCGCGCGAAGTGCCGGTGGCCATTTCCAAGGCGATGGAGCGTGCACGCCGCCAGATGGTGAACATCGAGCTGAACAACGGCACCTTGTGGTACGCCGTCAAGGCCAACCACGGCGCGGCGCGGGTGTACATGCAGCCGGCGTCCGAGGGTACCGGCGTGATCGCCGGCGGTGCCATGCGCGCCGTGCTCGAAGTGGTGGGTGTCAAGAACGTGCTGGCCAAGGCTGTCGGCTCGCGCAACCCGATCAACCTGGTGCGCGCCACCATCAAGGGCCTGCAGGCGGTCGCCTCGCCCAAGAAGATCGCCGCCAAGCGTGGCAAGACCCTGGAAGAGGTGCTCGGCAATGGCTAAGTCCCCACAAACCGCCGACAAGACCGTGCGCGTGCGCCTGGTCAAGGGCCTGCGCGGCGTGCAGGCGCGTCATCGCCTCAGCGTCAAGGCGCTGGGCCTGGGCAAGATCAACGACGTTCGTGAATTGAAGGACAGCCCGCAGGTTCGGGGCCTGATCAACACGGTCTATTACCTGGTCCGGGTCGAGGAGTAAGCATCATGCGTTTGAATGACATTCAGCCGGCCGCCGGTTCGCACAAGACGCGCCTGCGCGTGGGCCGCGGTATCGGTTCGGGCATGGGCAAGACCGCTGGCCGCGGCCACAAGGGTCAGCACGCCCGCGCCGGCGGCACCCACAAGTACGGCTTCGAGGGCGGCCAGATGCCGCTGCAGCGTCGGCTGCCGAAGATCGGCTTCCGTTCGAAGATGAAGGCGGAGAGCCAGGAGGTTTTCCTGTACCAGCTGGCTTCCCTCAAGGCCGAGGTGATCGATGTCGTCGTGCTGCATCAGGCTGGCCTGATCAACAGCCGGGCGAAGAAGGTCAAGGTGGTGCTGAAGGGTGAAATCGGTCGCGCGGTGAAGTTGTCGGGTCTGCTGGCTACCGCCGGCGCCAAGGCAGCCATCGAGGCGGCCGGCGGCAGCGTGGAGTAATCGGCGTGGCTGCAGCCAAGGGCAATGCACTGGGCAAGCTGGGCAAGCTGACGGAGTTGCGGCAGCGCATCTTCTTCGTGATCGGCGCGTTGATGGTGTTCCGGCTCGGCTCGTTCATCCCGGTGCCGGGCGTCAACCCCGAGGCGATGACCAACCTGGTCAACGGCAACGGCCTGATGGACATGTTCAACATGTTCTCCGGCGGCGCGCTGGCCCGGTTCTCGGTGTTCGCGCTGGGCGTGATTCCCTACATTTCGGCGTCGATCGTGTTCCAGATGATGGGGTCGGTGATCCCCAGCCTGCAGGCGCTGCGCAAGGAAGGCGAGTCCGGCAAGCGCAAGATGACGATGTATACGCGCTATGCCACGGTGGCACTGGCGGCGTTCCAGTCGTTCGGCATCGCCATGGCGCTGCAGAGCCAGGTTGCCGCCGGTGGCGCGCCGGTGGTCTACACGCCGGGCTTCGGCTTCGTCATGTCATCGGTGGTGGGCCTCACCGCGGGCACCATGTTCCTGATGTGGCTGGGCGAGCAGATGACCGAGCGTGGCATCGGCAACGGCATCTCGCTGCTGATCTTTGCCGGCATCGTGGCGGGCCTGCCGGCGGCGGTGGTGCACACGCTGGGCATGGCCAACAATGGCGAGTTGTCGCTGATCAAGCTGCTGATGGTGTTCGCCCTGACGCTGTTCGTGACCGGCTTCGTGGTGTTCATGGAGCGCGCCCAGCGGCGCATCACCGTGAACTACGCCAGGCGTTCCGGCGGGCAGAAGGCTTACCAGAACCAGACCTCCAGCCTGCCGCTGAAGATCAACATGTCCGGGGTGATTCCGCCGATTTTCGCATCGAGCCTGCTGATGTTCCCGGCGACGGCGGTCACCTGGTTCAGCACTGGCCACCAGTCGCGCTGGTTGCAGGACCTGACGCAGTCGCTGAGCCCGGGCAATCCGCTTTACGAAATCGTGTTTTCGGTATTGGTGATCGGTTTTGCGTTCTTCTACACCGCGATCGTGTTCAACGCGGACGAGACGGCCGACAACCTCAAGCGGTCCGGTGCGCTGATTCCGGGTATCCGCCCGGGCCGCGCCACGGCCAGTTACATCGATGCGGTGATGACTCGTCTGACCGGCGTCGGTGCGTTGTATCTGGTGGCGGTCTGTCTGGTGCCATCGTTCATGCAGCAGGCCTGGCATGTGCCGTTTTACTTCGGTGGCACGTCGCTGCTGATCGTGGTGGTGGTGGTGATGGATTTTACGGCCCAGGTGCAGGCGCATCTGGTCAGTCACCAGTACGAAAGTCTGCTCAAGAAGGCCAATCTCCGCCGCAGCTGAGGCTGCCAACGAGGGGCAAAGTCGGGGAGTGGCGGCACCGCGGTGCCGCAGGGCTTTCCAGTTCGGGTAATTCAGGTTAAAATTGCGCGTTTACCGCGCACGAAACGCATCGGAGAAAGTACATCATGGCGCGCATCGCGGGTGTCAATTTGCCGGTCCAGAAGCATGTCTGGGTTGGTCTGCAGAGTATTTACGGTATCGGCCGCAGCCGGGCCAGGAAGGTCTGCGTGGATGCGGGTGTGGTTCCGACCACCCCGATCAAGTCCCTCAGTGAAGGCGAGGTGGAGAAGATCCGCCACGAAATCGGCAAGTACATCGTCGAGGGCGACCTGCGCCGTGAGGTCGGCATGGCCATCAAGCGTCTGATGGACCTGGGTTGCTACCGTGGCCTGCGCCATCGTCGCGGCCTGCCCGTGCGCGGTCAGCGCACCCGTACCAACGCACGTACCCGCAAGGGCCCCCGTCGCGCGATCAAGAAGTGATTGCACTAGTGCGATCGTCCACGGTCGCGAAGATCAAAAAGCGGTCATCCGTGGCCGCACTGATTACCAAGAGCCTCAAAAATTATGGCTAAGCCGGTCAAAACCAAGAAGAAGATCAAGCGTGTCGTCACGGATGCCGTGGCCCACGTGCAGGCCTCCTTCAACAACACCATCGTCACCATCACCGATCGCCAGGGCAATGCCTTGTCGTGGGCTACCGCCGGCGGCGCCGGTTTTCGCGGCTCGCGCAAGTCGACCCCGTTCGCTGCCCAGGTGGCCGCCGAGAAGGCCGGCCGCGCTGCCGGCGACTACGGCGTGAAGACGGTGGAAGTGCGCATCAAGGGCCCGGGCCCGGGCCGCGAGTCGGCGGTGCGCTCGCTGAACGCGTTGGGCTACAAGGTGCTCAATATCATCGACGTCACGCCGATTCCGCATAACGGCTGCCGTCCTCCCAAGAAGCGTCGAGTCTGAAGCTTGTTTCTTGCGGTCATCCCTGATCGCGAGAATCAAAAACCGGCCACCCGTGGCCGGACTATTGAAGAGAAAAAACATGGCCCGTTATCGTGGAGCTACCTGCAAACTCGCCCGTCGTGAGGGTGCAGATCTCAGCCTGAAAAGCCCGGCGCGCGCGCTGGACTCCAAGTGCAAGCTGGAAAACAAGCCCGGTCAGCATGGTGCGAACAAGCGTGCGCGCTTGTCCGACTACGCGGTCCAGTTGCGTGAGAAGCAGAAGGTCAAGCGCATCTACGGCGTGCTCGAGCGTCAGTTCGGCAACTACTACACCAAGGCGTCGACCCTCAAGGGCAACACCGGTGAGAACCTGCTGCGCCTGCTCGAGAGCCGTCTTGACAACGTCGTCTATCGGATGGGCTTCGCGGTTACCCGCGCCCAGGCCCGCCAGCTGGTTGCCCACAAGGCGATCCTGGTGAACGGCAAGAAGGTCAACATTCCTTCCTACCAGGTCCGCGCAGGCGACGCGATCGCGCTGACCGAGAAGGGTCGCGCGCAGCTGCGCGTTCAGGAGGCGGCGACCGTGTTCGACACCATGGATCTGCGTCCGATCTGGGTCGAAGTCGACGCCAAGAAGTTCGAAGGTACGTTCAAGTCGGTGCCGGATCGCGGCGATCTGCCGTCCGACATCAATGAAGCATTGATTATCGAGCTTTACTCGAAGTAATTACCGGAGCTCTGCATGGCAGTTTCGTCAACTAGTGTGCTGCGGCCGCGTGGCCTCAGCGTCGAACAGCTCGGAGCCAACCGCGCCAAGGTGGTGGTCGAGCCGCTCGAGCGTGGCTTCGGTCACACCCTGGGCAACGCGCTGCGCCGCGTGCTGCTCTCCTCGATCCCCGGCAGCGCCATCGTCGAGGTCGAGATCGATGGCGTGTTGCATGAATACACCACGCTGGAAGGTCTGCAGGAAGACGTCATCGAAGTCCTGCTGAACCTGAAGGACGTGGCCATTCGCCAGCATACCGGCGATGAAGTCACCCTGACCTTGTCCAAGAAAGGCAAGGGCGTGGTTACCGCCGGCGACATCGTGGTCGACCACTCGGTCGAGATCATCAATCCCGAGCATGTGCTTTGCCACCTGACCAAGGACATCTCGCTCAACATGCGCCTGAAGGTGCGTCGCGGTGTCGGCTACCAGCCGGCCAGCGCGCGCCAGCATCCGGATGACGAAGCGCGTCCGATCGGTCGGCTGCAGCTGGACGCCTCGTTCGCGCCCGTGCTGCGGGTGGCCTATGAAGTGGACGCCGCTCGCGTCGAGCAGCGCACCAACCTCGACAAGCTGGTGCTCGACATCGAGACCAACGGCACCATCGGCGCCGAGGACGCGGTGCGCAAGGCGGCCGAGATCATCAACGACCAGCTGTCGGTGTTCGGCGATTTCTCGCGTCGCGAGAGCGCCACCGACAAGGCCGAGAAGAGCGGTTTCGACCCGCTGCTGCTGCGCCCGATCGACGACCTGGAGCTCACCGTGCGTTCGGCCAACTGCCTCAAGGCCGAGAGCATCTACTACATCGGCGACCTGGTGCAGAAGACCGAGGTCGAGCTGCTGAAGACGCCGAACCTGGGCAAGAAGTCGCTGACCGAGATCAAGGACGTGCTGGGCGGGCGTGGTCTCGCCCTCGGCATGAAGCTCGAGAACTGGCCGCCGCCGGGCCTGGCGCACGGCATGCAGCTTGGCTGATGGTTTGCCGCCGCGATCGGCCTCGATCGCGGCAGCGGGCCGGGCTGCCCCTCGCGCGGTCGCCTGGCCAACGGTAAGTCCGGGCGCGGGCCATTCGTGGCCGCGCTCTTCACAAGAGCCCGCGCGAATGGGGCCTTTATAAGCGGGTAACCGCGGAAAACCGGACGTGCGTGCCGGTTTTTCATAACAACAGACACAGAGAATCTTGCCATGCGCCACCAAAAATCCGGTCGCAAATTCAACCGCACCAGCTCGCACCGCGAGGCCATGTTCCGCAACATGGCGTCGTCGCTGCTGAAGCATGAGTTGATCCGCACCACCCTGCCCAAGGCGAAGGAGCTTCGCCGCGTCGCCGAGCCGCTGATCACGTTGTCGAAGACCGACGGCGTCGCCAACCGCCGCCTGGCGTTCTCGCGCCTGCGCGACAAGGAAGCGGTAGGCAAGCTGTTCGTCGAGCTGGGGCCGCGCTACAAGGAGCGTCCCGGTGGTTACCTGCGCATCCTCAAGTGCGGCTTCCGTCCTGGCGACAATGCGCCGATGGCGTACGTCGAGCTGGTCGGTCGCCCGCAGGTCGAAGCCATCGACGCCGAGTAAGCCGATCGGCGACAGCGTCGGCGGGCCGCCCTCAGCGGCCGCAACAGACCCGGCGGGGCGACCTGCCGGGTTTTTGCCGTCTGGCGGCAGCCGGCCGTGGCGCGCAGGCAAGATGCCGCACGGCTGCTGACAGCGCGGCGGCGAACGGGTAAGGTCGATGTTCCGCAACGCAGCAATGTCCCATGAATCCATTCCGCTGGTCTTATCGCTTCAGTTTCCTCGTCGGCTTCCTGATTTGCGGCAGCCTGATGGGTTTTGCGCTTTTCGCCGAATATTTCTGGCAGATGTTTCCCTGCCCGCTGTGCATTTTCCAGCGGATCGCGGTGATCGTGATGGGGGTGTTTTTCCTGCTTGGCGCGGCGTGGGCACCCCGCGGGTCCATGCGCTGGATTCCCGCGGCGGGGGTCTGGCTCGGCGCGCTGTTCGGCATGGTGGTGGCGGGGCGGCACCTGTGGATCCAGTCGCTGCCCGCGGATCAGGTGCCGTCGTGCGGCCCACCGCTGGATTACATGTTCAGCGCGTTCCCGTTTGCCAAGGTACTCGAGCTGGTGTTCACCGGGTCGGGCGAATGCGCCAAGGTCGAGCCTATCCTCGGCCTGCCGATGCCGGCGTGGACGCTGTTCTGGTTTGTCGTGCTGGCGGTGCTGGCCTGGCTGGCCGTTCGTCGGGAGGGGCCGGCACATGTCGCGAACTGATCCGATGAAGGCCGTTTCCGCACTGCACGCTGGCCAGGCGGGCTGGGCACCGCAGTCCTGGCAGCGGCGCGAGGCCCTGCAGCAGCCGCGCTACGACGACGCGGCCGAGCTGGCAGCGGCGGGCGCCCAGCTGAGCCGGTTGCCGCCGCTGGTGACCTCGTGGGAGGTGCTGGCGCTGAAGCAGGCCATCGCCGAAGCGCAGCAAGGCCAGCGCTTCCTGCTGCAGGGCGGGGACTGCGCCGAGAGCTTCGCCGACTGCACCAGCCCGATCATCTCGAACCGGCTCAAGGTATTGCTGCAGATGAGCCTGGTGCTGGTGCACGGGCTGAAGAAGCCGGTGCTTCGGGTCGGCCGGTTCGCCGGCCAGTATGCCAAGCCCCGTTCCACGGATACCGAGACGCGCGACGGCGTGACCCTGCCGAGCTTTCGCGGCGACGTGGTCAATGGCCCCGAATTCACGGCGCAGGCGCGACGTGCCGATCCGCAGCGGCTGATCCTGGCGCACGCGCATTCGGCGCTGACCATGAACTTCGTGCGCGCGCTGATCGATGGCGGTTTCGCCGACCTGCATCATCCGGAGTATTGGGGCCTGGCCTGGGTCGAGCATTCGCCGCTGGCCGCCGAGTATCGGGAGATGGTGACCGGCATCGGCAACTCGCTGCGGTTCATGGAGACCCTGGCCGGCCCGATCGCCGGTTTCTCGCGGGTGGATTTCTTCACCTCGCACGAGGCCTTGCTGCTGCATTACGAGGAGGCGCTGACCCGGCAGGTGCCGCGGCACGAGGGCTGGTTCAACCTGTCCACGCATTTTCCATGGATCGGCATGCGTACGGCGGCGCTGGACGGTGCGCACGTGGAGTATTTCCGCGGCATCCGCAACCCGGTTGCGGTGAAGGTGGGTCCCTCGGTCACGCCCGAGCAGCTGTTGCCGCTGATCGACGTGCTCAACCCCGACGACGAGCCGGGGCGACTCACCCTGATCCATCGCATGGGCAACGCGAAGATCGCCGCGGCGCTGCCTGCCCTGCTGGATGCGGTGAAGCGGGAAGGGCGCCGGGTGCTGTGGGTGGCCGATCCGATGCATGGCAATACGGAAAGCACGTCCAACGGCCACAAGACGCGCCGCTTCGACAATATCCGTGGCGAGCTGGATCAGGCCTTCGACATCCACGCGGCGGCAGGCACACGTCTGGGCGGCGTGCACCTGGAGCTGACCGGCGAGGACGTCACCGAGTGCATGGGCGGCGCGCGCGACCTGTCCGAAACCGATCTGGATCGCGCCTACAAGTCGATGGTCGACCCGCGGCTCAACTACGAGCAGTCGCTGGAGCTGGCGATGTTGATCGTGCGCAAATCGGCAGGCGGGCAGGGCTGAGCCCCGGCAGCCCGGGCCGTCCGGCGAGCCGGCGGCCGGGCGAGGCCATGCCCGCGTACAATCCCGGCATGACCAGTCGCGCCCGCCGTCGCCGTACCCGCTTCCTCGTCGTCCTCGCGCCGTGCCTGCTTGCATGGCAGGCCGTCCGAGCAGTCCATGCCGCCGAAGAGGTGGCGGCCATCCCCGACACCTTGCAGCAACGGATCGCCGTGTGCACCAGCTGCCATGGCGTGCATGGCGAAGGCACGCCGGGCAGTGGCTATTTTCCGCGACTGGCGGGCAAGCCGGCCGACTACCTGGTGCGGCAGATGCAGGATTTTCGCCGTGGCCTGCGCAAATACGCGCCGATGGAGTACACCGTGCGCCAGCTGAGTCCGGCCTACATGCGCGAGATCGCCGACTATTTCGCCGCCCAGCAGGTGCCCTATCAGCGCTCGGCGGTGCCGGCCGTGTCGGCGCAAACGCTGCAGCGCGGGGAGCAACTGATCGACCATGGCGATCCGGCGCGCCGGGTCCCCGCCTGCACCGCTTGCCATGGCAGCCAGCTCACCGGGGTGCAACCCTCCACGCCCGCCCTGGTCGGCCTGCCGTATGACTACGTCAGTGCCCAGCTGGGCTCGTGGCGCACGCATACCCGTGCGATGGCGGCGCCGGACTGCATGGCAGTGATCGCCGGGCGGCTCGCGGATTCGGACATCACCGCCGTCGCCGCGGCGCTGGCCAGCCGCGAGTTGCCGGCCGACATCCACCCGCAGCCGGCTGGCTCGGTCAAGCCACCGTTGCCTTGCGGTGTGCTGGCTGCCGGGGCGAGCGTGCCATGAGGGGCCTGCGCAGGCTGTTCGCGATGCTGTTGCTGTTGCTGGTGTTGCTGGCGGGCTGGCTGGTTGTTGCCGCCGATGCAGGGCATCGCCCGGAAGCGCGGACCGGGATCGGCCCGGCGAGCCTGAGCGATCCGGCGCTGATCGCCCGCGGCGACTACCTGGCCACGGCGGCGGACTGCGCGGGTTGCCATACGGCGCAGGGCGGTCGGCCAATGGCCGGTGGGCGCCTGCTGCCCACCCCGTTCGGCAATATCCCGGTGCCGAACATCACGCCCGACCGCGAGACCGGGCTGGGCCGCTGGAGCTTTGCCGATTTCTGGCGGGCCCTGCATACGGGACGCGGTCGCCGCGGCGAATGGCTGTACCCGGCCTTTCCGTATACCTCATACACCCGCGTCAGCAGGGACGATGCACTGGCGATATTCGCCTACCTGCAGTCGCTGCCGCCGGTACATCGGCCGACCGCCACCGGGTCCCTGCGCTTTCCCTACGACCGGCGCGAGAGCCTGGGCCCCTGGCGCGCGCTGTATTTCCGGGCCGGTGAGTTTCGGCCCGATCCGGAGCAGAGCGCGCCATGGAACCGCGGCGCCTACCTGGTACAGGGCCTGGGCCACTGCGGCGAATGCCACACCAGACGCAACGCCTGGGGCGGCCTGGCGGCGGCGCCGACGCTCGGTGGCGGACAGATACCGGTGCAGAACTGGTATGCGCCGGATCTGAGCACCCGACAGCATGGCGGCCTGCAGGGCTGGAGCGCGCAGGACATCGTGCAACTGCTCAAGACCGGCCAGTCCGGCAGGGGCTCCGCGTTCGGACCGATGGCGGACGTGGTGGCCGGCAGTACCCAGCACCTGTCCGACGACGACCTGCAGGCGATGGCCACCTACCTGGTCTCCCTGCCGGCGCGTGCACCGGTGCCGGACGTGGATCCGACATCCCACGACGATGCCCTGGTGCATCAGGGCAAGCCGTTGTACGCCGAGCATTGCGCGGCGTGCCACGGCAAGGACGGTCGCGGTATGGCCGGCGTCTATCCGCCGCTCGACGGCAACCCCTCGGTGATCGAGCCGAGCGGCATCAATGCCACCCGTGCGGTCCTGCTCGGCGGTTTTGCGCCGCTCACCCGGGCCGTCCCCAGGCCGTACTCGATGCCGCCGTTCGCGCAGCGATTGAGTGATGCCGAGGTAGCCGCGGTGGTCAGTTACATCCGTCGCAGCTGGTCGAACCGGGCGTCGGCGGTGCGGCCGGAGGCGGTCGGCCGCGATCGGCAGACGCCGGCCGATTGAGCGCCAGCCAACGCCGCCGTGCTCAGCCCGGCGGGCGGCGGATGGCGGCCAGCTGCCGCCAGGGTTCGATCCGCCAGTGTCCACGCGCCTGGCCGGATGGGGAGGGCAGCACGAACACGCGCGTCGTGCCGATCGGCTGGTCCTGCAGGCCATAGTCGACCTGGCGGCCAAGCGCGGCGCGGGCGGCATTCTTGCTGGTAAAGGCCACGATGGCGGGCCGATAACGCCCGATCTTGCCGAGCAGGGCGGCGCGGTCGAACGCGTCGCGGGGCAGCTCGCTGTCGTTGCCGGCGTGGTGCTTGGCCAGGTCGGTGAGGCCGATGCCGTAGTCGGGCAGCTGCATGAATTCGCCCGCTGCCAGCAGGCGCGGAGTCAGGCCGGTCTCGAACAGGGCACGCCAGAACAGGTTGCCCGGATGGGCGTAGTACGCGCCCTCCGCGGCCGAGCGCCGGCCCGCCGCGGTGCCGCAAAACACCAGCGCCAGCCCGGCCCGCAGCACGTCGGGCAGGATCGGCTCAGGCAGGGGTGGCGGCATGCCGGGCCGGCTCGCCATCGAGCAGGAAGTCGGTGAACTGGAAGCGGCCGTCGCGCAGCACGGACTCGCCGCGGCGCAGCTTCAGTGGCTGGCGAAAGAGCGGGCCGGCGTAGCTGAGGGTGTGGAACTCGCCACGTTCGCCACAGGGATCGACGCCGGGCGGCAGCGCATCGAGCAGGGCGGCGTCGTAGTCGCGGCCGCAATGGCTGGCGTCCAGTTGCTGGGTGTCCACGCAGCACAGCATGGCGCGATGGCCCTCGGCGATGAAGCGCCGCGACAGCGCGGCGGTGTCCTCGCCCCACAGCGGAAACAGCGGGCGCCAGTTGTCGCGCCCGAGCTGGCGCACGCGGTAGTCGCGCACGTCCTCCAGGAACAGGTCGCCGAACGCGCAGTGGCGGATCCCCGGCCAGCGCATGCGTGCCTCCACCAGGGCCCGGGCGTGCGCCTCCTCGTACGCTTCATTGCTGCCGGGCCAGTCCAGCGGCACCTCGAGCAGCGGCAGCCCGAGCGCGGCCGTTTGCGCCAGCAGGATCTCGCGCTGCACGCCGTGCATCGCCACCCGCTGGTAGCTGCGGTTGACCGTGGTGAGCAGGCCGACGACCTGCCATTGCGGGTCGGCCAGCAGGCGCTGCAGGGCGAGCAGGCAATCCTTGCCGCCGCTCCAGGCGAGCAGGGTGGGTTGGCGTCGTGGCGGGCTGTTCATCGCGGCGGTGTCCGTGGGCTGGTTTCGTTCGGCCAGGCCAGCATCGCATGCAGGCGGTGCCCCTCGTCCAGTCGAAACTCCAGCCGCAGGCCGAGCGCCTCCGCCGCGGCACCGGCCAGCGCCAGGCCCAGCCCGGCGTGGCCGGCATGCGGCAGCTGCTTGCGCCAGAACCGGCGACCGACGTGGGGCAGGTCGGTGGCATCCAGTTCGGGGGCGGCGTTGTCGATATCCAGGCCGTCGCCGCGCAGTAGGATGTTCACCGTGTCGCCGCTCGGCGCATAGGCGCAGGCATTGCCGAGCAGGTTGCCGACGACCACTTCGAGCAGGGCCGGGTCGGTATGCAGGCCGGCCGGTGGCGCGCCCTGGGTGCGCAGGGTGAGCCCGCGGCTGCTCGCCAGGGCCTGTTGCCGCTGCAGCTGCCGCTCCAGCCAGCTGTCCAGCGGCAACCACTGCGGGTGCGCCTGCTCCAGCCCGGATTGCAGCCGTGTCAACAGCAGCAGGGCGGTGACCGTGGCCTCCAGTTCGGCGCCGATCTGGCCGATTTCACCGAGGATGTCCGCCAGGCTGCGGCCGCTGGGGTAGCGCGCCTCCACTTCGGCCAGGGCGCGCAGCTCGGCCAGCCGGGTGCGGGTTTCGTGGGCCAGCCCGCTGGCGAACTGGCGTTCGCGGGCGAGCCCGTCATCCATGCGTTCGAGCACGTCGTTGAAGCGCGCGACCAGCGGGTCCAGTTCGTGGATGCCGCTGATCGCCAGCCGCTGGCCCGGCGCGTGCGGGCCGATGGTGTGCATGCGGTCGACCAGGGCGGTGATCGGACGCAGGCCGCGGCGCACCACCAGCGGCACCGCGACCAGGGCAATGATCAGTGCCAGTGCCGGGCTCAGCAGCAGGATCCAGTCGATCGCCAGCAGGATTTCGTTGGTGCCGGTGCGGTCCTGTTCGAACAACAGGAGGCAGTGGCGCGGCGGTTGGCCGGATGCGTGGGGTTGCCCGGCCGGCCCGCCGGCGCCGGTCGGGTTGAAGACGAAGGCATATTGCACGGCGCCCAGCTGCTGATGGCCGTGCTGCAGCCTGCTGAAGCGGGGCTTGCCGGCGACCCGGCCTGGCCAGCCCGCCGGCGTTGACGGCGGCGGCGGCGTGCTGCGCAGGGGCGGCATGCCGTCACAGCGCAGTTCGTAATAGGTCGGCGTGTCGGCCCCGAGCACGTCGGGGTGATGCTGCGAAGGCGGCTCGTCCAGCGCCTCGTCCTGCTCCAGCTGGATCATCGTGCTCAGCGCATTGGCCTGGGTCAGCAGGTTTTGCCGGAAGCGGCCTTCCAGTTCATGGTCCACCCGCCAGTCCATCAGCTTGGCGCCGCCGCCGAGGATCAGCAGGGTGGTGAACACCAGCAAGGCGGTGATGCGGGACGATAGCGAAGCCAGCTTCATGGCGACCGTGTGCTCAAGGGATCAGGTATCCCGCGCCGCGGCGGGTCTCGATCAGGCCGGGCAGGCCGGCGGCATCCAGCTTGCGGCGCAGGCCGAACACCAGGACCTCCACGCTGCGGTCGGACACTTCGCTGTCCGCGCCGGCGGTGCGCTCCAGGATCTCCAGGCGGGTGAAGGCGCGCCCGCGATGGCGCAGCAGCTGGCCCAGCACGGCGAATTCGCGCGGGGTCAGCGGCAGCCTCTGTCCGTTCACGCTGGCGCAGTGCGCGCGCGGGTCCCATTCCAGCGCGCCCAGGCTCAGGGTCAGCGGCTGCGCCTCCTGCGGGCGGCGCGCCAGCGCGTGCAGCCGGGCCACCAGTTCGTCGAAGGCGAACGGCTTGACCAGGTAGTCGTCCGCACCGGCATTGAGCGCCTCGATGCGGTCGCTCACCTGGTCGCGCGCCGACAGCACCAGCACCCGTGGGCGCTGGCCGCCGCTGGGCAGGGCGCGCAGCACGCCGATGCCGTCCAGCCGGGGCAGCATCAGGTCCAGCACCACCAGTTCGTAGTCGTAGCTGTCGAGGAAGCCACAGGCTTCCACGCCGTCGGCCGCCGCGTCCACGGTGAAGCCGGCGCCCTGCAGCCCGTGGCGCAGGGTCTGGCGCAGGCGTTCGGAGTCTTCCACCAGCAACAGTTTCATGCGAGGTCTCGTTCGGGTCCGGTTCCATGCTAAAGCAATACCGTCCTGGCCGGCTGCGGCGTGCGCCATGCATCGACAGCCTGCCCGCGCAGCCGCTATAAAGATCGCCTGGCCTGGGAGTATGCGGTGAGCGAAGAAATCCTGATCAACGTGACACCGCGCGAGACGCGGGTCGGCGTGGTCGAGAACGGCATGTTGCAGGAGGTGCATGTCGAGCGGGCGTCCCGCCGCGGCTACGTCGGCAATGTCTACAAGGGTCGGGTGCAGCGGGTGATGCCAGGCATGCAGGCGGTGTTCGTCGAAATCGGGCTGGAGCGCGCGGCGTTCCTGCATGCCTCCGACATCGTGCGCCCCATGGCCGCGACGGCGGACGGAGGGGAGCCGAACGGCAACGGCCAGATGCCCTCGATCAGCGAGCTGGTGCACGAAGGCCAGGAGATCGTGGTGCAGGTGGTCAAGGACCCGATCAGCACCAAGGGCGCCCGCCTGTCGACGCATCTGTCCATCCCGTCGCGCTACCTGGTGCTGCTGCCGTATGCGCGCACGCTGGGCATTTCCGCGCGTATCGAGGACGAGGCCGAGCGCCAGCGCCTGAAGGAGGTGCTCACCCCGCTGATCGGCGAGAGTCCGCTGGGCTACATCGTGCGCACCAATGCCGAGGGGCAGAGCGCCGAGTCGCTGGCCTTCGACGTGGCCTACCTGACCAAGGTGTGGCGCGTGGTGCAGGAGAACATCGCCAAGGCCAGGATCGGGGAGCGGGTCTACGAGGAACTGTCGCTGCCGCTGCGCAGCCTGCGCGACATGCTCAACGAGGACATCGAGAAGGTGCGCGTGGACTCGCACGAGACCTTCGACAAGGTGGTCAAGTTCGTGCACAAGTTCATGCCGCAGCTGGACGACCGGGTGGAGCACTACGACGGCGAGCGGCCGATTTTCGACCTCTACGGCGTCGAGGACGAAATGCAGCGGGCGCTGAAGAAGGAGGTGCCGCTCAAATCGGGCGGCTACCTGATCGTGGACCAGACCGAGGCGATGACCACGATCGACGTCAATACCGGTGCCTACCTGGGTACCCGCAACCTGGAGGAAACGGTTTACCGCACCAACCTGGAAGCGGCGCAGGCGGCCGCGCGGCAGCTGCGCCTGCGCAACCTCGGCGGGATCATCATCATCGACTTCATCGACATGATCGACGAGGAACACAAGCGGCAAGTGCTGCGCATGCTGAACAAGGGGCTGGCGCGCGACCACGCCAAGACCACGGTCTATCCGATGTCGGCGCTGGGCCTGGTCGAGATGACCCGCAAGCGCACCACCGAGAGCCTGGCCCGCCAGCTGTGCGAGCCTTGCCCCACCTGCAATGGGCGCGGGGTCCTGAAAACCGCCGAGACGGTGACCTACGAGATCTTCCGCGAGATCACGCGCGCGGTGCGCCAGTTCAATGCCGAGAAACTGCTGGTGATGGCCAACCCGGTGGTGGTGAACCGGATCCTGGAAGAGGAGTCCGGTGCGGTGGCCGAATTGGAAGAGTTCATCTCCAAAAGCATACGATTCCAGGCGGAAGAGCATTATTCGCAGGAACAATTCGATGTCGTCTTGCTGTAAAACCGGCCTGGACCGCCGCGCGTGAACCGGCTGTGGCAGCGGAGGCTGCATCGCTGTGCCCGCGGCATGGCCTGGCTCGGTGGCGGCGCACTGATCGCGCTGGCCGTGCTGGCGGCGGTGGCGCAGCTGACCCTGCCGCTGCTGGCGCGCCATCCCGGCTGGGTGGCGGCGCAGCTCGGCGAACGCCTGCAGCGCCCGGTCAGCATCGTCTCGATGGAGGGGCGCTGGACCGGCTCCGGCCCCGAGTTCGTGCTGCACGGGGTGACCATCGGCGCGGCCGGTGGCCAGGGCGGGCCGCTGCTGCAGCTGCCCGAGTCCACGCTGAAGCTCGATTTTGGCGGCTGGCTGCTGCCTTCGCGCCACCTGATCAATTTTCATGTGCGCGGCCTGCAGCTGGACCTGCTGCGCGATGCCGCGGGCTGGCACGTCAATGGCGTCGGCCTTGCCGGTGGCGCGGGCCGGCAGCCGCCCTCGCTCGGCCCGCTGTCCGCGGATCTGTGGCTGGAGGATCTGCGCATCGTGGTGAGCGACAACGTGCTGCACACGCACTACACGCTGCGGTCGCCGCAACTGCGCCTGAGCCACCAGGGCGACCAGCTCCGCGTCGGCGGCAGCCTGCAGCGCGAGGGCGTGGCGGCGGCAGCGGTGCGCATGGCCGGGCGTTTCCGTGACGATGGAAGCGCCGGCCGGGTATGGGTCGGCGTCGACGGGGCCGAACTCAAGCCCTTGCTCGACGGTATCGACATGGGCGGCTACTCGCTCGACGGCGGCGCGGGCCGGTTGTCGGCGTGGCTGGACTGGAACAAGGGACAGGTCACCCAATGCCTGGTCCGCTTCGAGCTGGACCGGCTGCTGGTGCGCGCGCCCGGCGGCGGTGAGGCCAGCGTCGCCTCGTTGCATGGGCTGGCGGGGCTGGCGCGAACCGGTGATGATTATCGGCTGCGCTGGGCGGGCGACGATGGCAGTGCCATGGTGCTGGCGCTGCAGCAGCCGGGCACGGCCCAGGCCAGCGTGGCAGTGGCGGCGCGCGAGCTGCAACTGCAACCGTTGCTGCCGTGGCTGGCGCTGGCCCCGCACATGTCGGCGGCGCTGTCGCCGTGGCTGGGTAGCGGGCACCCCCGCGGCGATCTCAGCCAGCTGACGATGCAGTGGACGCGGGCCGGCGGCCTGCAGGCGCTCGATGCGCGGTTCGCCGGCCTGGCGATCGACCCGGTCGGCAAGCTGCCCGGCGTGAGCGGCCTGCAGGGGCGGCTGCGCGGCGATGCCGAGGCGATTTCGCTGGAGTTGCCACCGCAGCCGGCCACCGTGCAGTTTCCTGCGGACTTCCGGCAACCGTTCGTGCTGTCCAACCTCGCCGGCACGCTGGCGTTCTGGCCGCAGGACGGCGACTGGCATGTCGGCGTGGATACGCTGGATTTCAGCGGCGCCGGTTATGTCGGCCAGGCGCTCGGCGAGGTCGTCCTGCCGGCGCAGGGTGGCGCGCCGTTCGTCGATGCCTATGCCTCGCTGGATCATGCCGACGTGACCGCCGCCAAGCTGTTCTGGCCGACCCGTTCGATGTCCGCCGGCACCATCGAGTGGCTGGACCGGGCACTGGTGGCCGGTCGCGTCGACGAGGGGCAGGTGCTGCTGCGCGGCCACATGGCGGACTGGCCTTTCCGCCACCACGAAGGGCGCTTCGAGGCGCGCGCCGTCGTCAGCGGCCTCACCCTCGATTACGGCAAGGACTGGCCGCAGGCCGAAGGCGTCAGCGCCGTCGCCCAGTTCGTCGATACCGGCATGCTGGTCGAGGCCAGTGCCGGCCAGTCGCTGGGGGTCAAGGCGAGCAGCGCGGTGGCGCTGATCCCCGATTTCGCCGATGGCCTGCTCGATCTCAACGTGCATGGCGGTGGCAGTGGCGGCAAGTTGATGGAGTTCGTGCGCAAGAGCCCCATCGGCATCCATCAGGCCGATACCCTGGCCAAGCTCACGGTGGGCGGCACGGGCAGCTTTCGCTTCCACCTGAGCCTGCCGCTGAAGCACATCGCCGATGCCCGCCTCGACGGGTCCGCCCAGTTGAAGGACGCCGACCTGACCGCGCCCGAATGGAAGCTCAAGCTGGACAAGCTGAGCGGGCCGCTCAGCTTCGACCTGCACGGCATGCGCGCCGGCCCGCTGGACGCCGGTTTTCGCGGGCAGCCCTCGACCCTGACCCTGGCCGTCGCCGGTGCCAACAGTGACCCCGACACCGTGCTGTCGGCCCAGTTGCAGGGTGGCTACAGCCTGGCCGAGCTGGTGCGGGATTACCCCTCGCTGGCCTGGCTCGGCTCGCTCGCCGACGGTCGCAGCGATTTCAGCATCGGCCTGAGCATCGCCCACCATGCCGGCAGCGATGCCCTGGCGCAGACCCTGAGCGTGGATTCGCCATTGACGGGCATGACACTGAAGCTGCCGGCACCGTTGGGCAAGCCGGCGGACGCGCGCTTGCCGCTGCATCTGAGCATGAGCCTGCCGGTCGCGGGCAGCGACCTGCAGATAGCGCTGGGGCAGGTGATGCGAGGTCGTTTCCGACTGGCCGACGACACCCATCCGCTGGCGGCGACCCTGGCGTTCGGCACCGAGATGCCGCAAACCCTGCCGCCGCGGGACCTCCGCATCCGCGGTCACGCCGCCGAGCTGGATGTCACCGGCTGGGTACAGCAGGCGGCGGCCGGCAGCGGTGGCGGTGGCCCGGGGCTGGAGAGCATCGAGGTCAGTACCGACAAGGCGAGCTGGTTCGGGCGGCAGCTGGGGGCACTCAAGATCGACGCCGCGCCGCAAGCGGACGTGCTCAGCGTCGATGTCGACGGGCCGGCGATGCTCGGCAATTTCCGCATCCCCACGCAGGAGCTGGGCAAGCGCGGCGTCACCGCGCGGCTGCAGCGGCTGTACTGGCCGCAGGCGCCGGCCATGGCCGGCACGGGGCACGCCGGGGGTGCGGCCGCTGCCGCCAACAAGCCGGCCGTGGCCGGCGCTGCGGTCGCGGCCGGCTCCCAGGCGGTGCCGCCCGATCCCGCCGATACCGGCATCGACCCCGCGGCGCTGCCGCCATTCCACCTGTGGGTGGGGCAACTGCGCCTGGGCGACGCCAAGCTCGGCGAGGCGCGTCTGGAAACCTGGCCGACGCCCGCGGGCATGCACATCGAACAATTGCGGGCGCTTTCCAGCCAGGTGCAGGTCACCGCCAGCGGCGACTGGAACGGCAGTGCCAGCAACAGCACCACCCACATGCGCATCAGCTTCGCTGCCGAGAACCTGGGCGCCATGCTTGGCGCGTTCGGCTTCAAGGGCCTGGTGGACGGCGGCAAGACGCACGATCAGCTCGATGCCAGCTGGCCGGGCGGTCCCAGCGACATCAACATGGCGACGATGAGCGGCGCGCTCCATATCGACGTGCGCGACGGCCGCATCCCCGAAGTCACATCCCCCGGCGTCGGCCGCCTGCTCGGCCTGGTCTCGCTGGCCGACCTGCCGCGCCGGCTGACCCTGGACTTCGGCGACGTGTTCGGCAAGGGCCTGGGCTTCGACTCGATCACCGGCGACTTCCAGCTGGCCAATGGCAACGCCACCACCAGCAACCTGCTGATCGCCGGCCCGTCCGCCAACATCAGCGTCAGCGGCCGCACCGGCCTGCGTGCCAGGGACTACGACCAGCAGATGCACGTGATGCCGCACGTCGGCAACAGCCTGCCACTGGTCGGCGCCGTGGTGGGCGGGCCGATCGGCGCCGCGGCCGGCCTCGCCATGCAGGGCCTGCTCGGCGGAGGGCTGAACATGGCGGCCAGCGCACGCTACCGGATCACCGGCAGCTGGGATGCGCCGGTGATCACCCTGATCGAAAAGCGTGGCGATGTCGCGCCGCCGCCGCCACCCCTGCTGGGGCCGGCTGCCGCCGGCAGCGCGGTGTCGCCAGCGGCGGCCAGCTCAGTCAAGCCCTGATCCGCCACCACCGGCGGCGCGGCGGGTCGCAGCTGCACCTGGCGGCAAGGCTTTAAACCGGATGGCGGCGCCCCCATCTGGGGTGATTCCCGACCGACCGCAGACGAAGCCGAGACCGATGGACTCCCTGATCACCCTGGCCGCCAGCAAGCTGCTGCTCCCCGGCGGCATCGCCACCGGCGATCTCGACCACGTATTCACCCAGCTGATGGGGCCGTCCATCGACGCCGCGGATCTGTATTTCCAGCACTCGCGCAGCGAGTCGTGGTTGCTGGAGGAGGGCATCGTCAAGGACGGCAGCCACTCGATCGAGCAGGGCGTGGGCGTGCGCGCCATCTCGGGCGAGAAGACCGGCTTCGCCTATTCCGACGAAATCGTGCTGCCGCAGTTGCTGGAGGCCTCCCGCGCCGCGCGGGCGATCGCCCAGGATGGCAAGGGCGCCGGCCGGCCCCTGGCGCTGAACGGCGCGCGGCAGCTGTATCCGGCGATCGATCCGGTCGAAAGCCTGCCCAACCCGGACAAGATCGCCCTGCTGCGCGAGGTCGATGCCCATGCGCGTGCGCGCGATCCGCGCGTCAGGCAGGTGATCGTCAGCCTCGCCGCCACCATCGACACCATCCTCATCGCCGCCTCCGACGGCACCCTGGCCGCGGACGTTCGTCCGCTGGTGCGGCTGAACGTGCAGGTGATCGCCGAGCAGAACGGCCGCCGCGAACAGGGCAGCTCCGGCGGCGGCGGTCGCTACGGCTATCGCGAACTGCTCGCCAACGGTCGCGCGCTGGCCTTCGCCGACGAGGCGGTACGCCAGGCGCTGGTGAACCTGGACTCGGTCGACGCCCCCGCCGGGCAGATGACCGTGGTGCTCGGCCCGGGCTGGCCCGGCGTGCTGCTGCACGAAGCGATCGGCCACGGCCTGGAGGGCGATTTCAACCGCAAGGGCAGCTCCGCGTTCTCCGGCCGCATCGGCCAGCGCGTCGCGGCCAAGGGCGTCACCATCGTCGACGACGGCACCCTGCCGGGCCGCCGCGGCTCGCTCAGCATCGACGACGAGGGCACCCCGACCGAGTGCACCACCCTGATCGAGGACGGCATCCTCAAGGGCTACATGCAGGACAAGCTCAACGCGCGGCTGATGGGCATGGCCCCCACCGGCAACGGCCGCCGCGAGTCGTTCACCGCGCTGCCGCTGCCGCGCATGACCAATACCTACATGCTGGCCGGCTCGCACGATCCGCAGGAGATCATCCGCTCGGTGAAGAAGGGGCTTTACGCGCCGAATTTCGGCGGCGGCCAGGTCGACATCACCAATGGCAAGTTCACCTTCTCCGCCTCCGAGGCCTACCTGATCGAGGATGGCCGGATCACCCGCCCGGTGAAGGGCGCCACCCTGATCGGCAGCGGCCCCGAGGTGCTCAACCGGGTCTCGATGATCGGCAACGATCTGCAGCTCGACGAGGGCGTCGGCGTGTGCGGCAAGGACGGCCAGAGCGTGCCTGTCGGCGTCGGCCAGCCGACCCTGAAGATCGATGCGATGACGGTCGGCGGCACCGCGTCCTGATAGCGCACCCAGCGTGCCCGGCTGATCGGCAGCGCCTTCCGGCGTGATGCCGTGGGTGTCCGGCCGCAGGGCTTGACGCAACCATTTACGCGTGTAAACATAAGTTCATTTACATACGTAAACGGTGCGCCATGGCGATCAGCGAAGCCGAAGCAGTCGTGATGGATGTGTTGTGGGGCAGGGCCCCGCGCACGGCGGAGGAGATCCTTGCCGAAGTCGGTCCGTCGCAGAACTGGCAGGAAGGCACGGTGAAATCCCTGCTCAACCGCCTGCTCAAAAAGAACGCTGTGCACGCCGAGCGCGATGGCCGCCGCTACCTCTACACCCCGCTGCTGCTGCGCGAGCAATACGTGCAGCAGGAAAGCAAGGGGCTGCTCGATCGCCTGTTCGGCGGCCGTGTGGCGCCACTGGTGGCGCACTTTTCCGAGCAGCGAAAGCTGTCAGAGAAGGACATCGCCGAACTGCGCAAACTGCTCGCGGAGCTCGACAATGAGCAGCATTGAGGCAACCGCAATGGATTGGACCGGGATCGACTGGCTCGGGCGCGGCTGGCTGCTGATCCTCGCCTTCACCGCCGCCACGCTGCTGGTGGCGATGCTGCGCAAGCCGTGCCGCCGCCTGTTCGGCGCCGAGCGTGCCTTCCAGCTCTGGTTGCTGCCGCCATTGGCGATGCTGGCCGGCGAGCTGCCGCATGCTGCAATGCCGGTGGCGGCGCTGCCGCCGGTGGTGATCGCGATTACCTCGGTCGTCGCTGCGCTGCCGGCGCATGCCGCGCGTGCGGGTGTCGTCGACTGGCGTGCAGGCGTCGCGCTGGCCTGGCTTGTCGGCAGCGTGTTGAGCCTGCTGCTGGCCGCGCTCGCGCAGGAGCGCTATCGCACCCGGCTGCGTGGAGCCACGGTCATGGCCAGCATGACATCACGCTGGCCGGTGCTGCGCGCCGTCGACACCGATGTCGGTCCAGCCCTGGTCGGCGCCTGGCGTACGCGTATCGTGTTGCCGGCGGATTTCGAGCAGCGCTACGACACCGGCGAACGCGCGCTGATCCTCGCCCACGAGACCGCGCATGCGCGCCGCCGCGACGGCTGGTGGTGCCTGCTCGCGCGAATCCTGGCGGCCCTGTGCTGGTTCCACCCGCTCGCGTGGTGGGCACTGGCCGCACTGCGCCACGACCAGGAGCTGGCCTGCGACGCTGCGGTGCTGCGCGAGCACGGCGAGCTGCGCCGCTGCTATGCCCATGCGATGTTGAAAACCCAGTCGGCCGCGTTCGCGTTGCCGGTCGGTTGTCCCTGGTCACCGCGTCACCCCATCACGGAGCGTATCGCCATGTTGAAACAGAGTCAGCCCGGACGGCTTCGTCGCGTATGCGGTTTAGCCTTTGTCATGATCGTGGCAATAGTGGGCGCGGGCGGCGTGTATGCCGCAACGCAGTCGACGACAGCGTCTTCGAACGCCGCGAAGCTCACCACCGTTCGGCACTACAGGTTGAAGCTGGCGCTGGGTATCGATGATCAACCTCCGCGGCTTCACGCCAACATTTGCCTCTCACCGGGTCGGTACTACGACGTCACGGAACGCAACATCGGCAAGCTGCTGCCGTGGCACGGGCGCTTCACGGTGGCACCGGTCGAACATGGGCAACTGGAAGTGCGGGCCGAACTGAGCGGTGGGCCGATGTCCAGATCCGGGTTTCCCCGCATCCGCATGCGGCCCGGGCAACGGGGCACGATCCAGCTGGGTGAAAAGCGCGCGGGCAAGGATGGCAAGGTGGTCGCGGACCACACGATCAAGATCGACCTGACGCCCAGCATCGGCTGTTGAGCGGTGTGTCGAAACGTGGCTGGTTCGCGCTGAGTGTAGGAGCGCACCCTGTGCGCGATGCATTTCGCTCTTATCGACATCAAGAGCATCGCGCACAGGGTGCGCTCCTACAACATATGCGATGGGGTCAGTCCTCGGAGTCGGGCCGTTCGCGCACCGGGTGCTTGCCCAGCTTGCGCTGGAGGGTGCGGCGGTGCATGCCCAGGCGGCGGGCGGTCTCGGAGATGTTGCCGTCGCACTCGGTCAGCACGCGCTGGATGTGTTCCCACTCCAGCCGGCGCAGGGCCAGTGGCTGCTCGGGGGTATCGGGAAGGTCGCTGTCGTCGGGGCCGGCGTTGTCGCCGTCGAGCAAGGCCCGCACCACGGCGTCCGCATCCACCGGCTTGGCCAGGTAATCGTGGGCGCCGCGCTTGATCGCCTCCACCGCGGTGGCGATCGAGGCGTAGCCGGTGAGCAGCAGCACGCGCAGGTCGGGCACCAGGCTCTGCAGTTCGGGAATCAGGCGCAGGCCATTTTCCTCGCCCAGCTTGAGATCGAGTACGCAGTAGCGCGGATGGTGCCGGCGGGTCAGTGCGCGCGCATCGTCGAAATTGCTGGCGGTGATGACTTCGAAGCCCCGCGAGGCAAGCGCGCGCGCCAGCACGCGCAGGAAGGTGACATCGTCGTCGACAAGGAGCAACGGGCGTGCCGTGGCGGCGTGCGGCAACTCGGACATAGGTGTTTCCCGGAATGATCAGGGGCCATTCTTGCCCGAATGGCTCTCGCTTGCACGTCCGTTGCGGCGAGTGGGTCCCATTTTCTCCGCGATCACCGCCAGTGGCAGCCGCAGGCACACCTCGGCACCCGCGGCCGTGTTGCGTGCGACCAGCTCGCCGCTGAGGCGTTCGGCGGTGGCTTCGGCCAGCGCCAGGCCGATGCCCAGCCCGGTCGATTTCTCCGAATCGCCCAGCCGTGTCAGCTCATCGGTGCTGTCGAAGCCGGGGCCGCGATCGCGCACGCTCAGCTGCAGCCAGCCGCCGAGGCGCGAGACCTCCAGCGACACGGCCATGGACTGGTTGAGGGCGGACGCGTCGACGGCGTTGTTGAGCAGGTTGAGCAGGGCGTGGCGCAGGCCGGGGGGCGTGCGCAGGATGGTCTGTGCGGTGGCGTCGTCCATGGCAAAGTCGAGCTCGGCCTCGGGCCGCAGCAACTGGAAGCGCTCGAGGCAGCCATGGATGAAGTCGGTGACACTGAGTCGCACCGGCTCCTGCGACAGCTGAGCCTTGCCGAAGGCCACCATCTCGCGCAGGATCGTGCTGCAGCGATCGACCTGGCCTTCGAGCAGGGCCAGGTCGTCGTCCAGCAGGGTGTCGTCGACGTGCTCGCGGCGCAGCTCCGGCAGCAGCGTGCGCATGGTCGACAGCGGCGTGTTGAGTTCGTGCGCGGCACCGGCGGCCTGGGTGGCGATGGCCAGGATGCCCTCGTCGCGCAGCGCCCGCTCGCGAATGCGCTGAACCTCCAGCTGTTGCAGCCGCAGCGCGTGCGCGAGCCGGTTGATGAAAAAACCCAGCAGCAGCGCCGTGATGATGAAATTCACCGCCATGCCGGTCACGTGCAGCGAGAATCCCTCGCTGTCGTGCATGGACATGGGCAGGGGCACGTGCCAGCGCATGAGGAAAAGGTAGGTGCCACCGGTCAGCAGCGATACCGCCAGCAAGGCGCGCGCGCTCAGCGCGGCGGCGCTCAGCGCTATCGGCACCAGCAGCAGGGTGATGAAGGGGTTGCTGGCGCCGCCACTGAAATACAGCAGGTAACCCAGCACTGCGGTGTCGACCGCGATGTGGCCCACGGTTTCACCTTCGTGCACCGGCCACGGCTTGCCGAGTCGCCACGCCGCCACCACGCCGAAAACGGCCAGCAGGCCGATGCCGAGCAGCAGCGGCAGCACGGGGATGGTCAGGTGCAGCCACCAGGCGGCCACCAGCACCGCCACGCTTTGCCCGCCGATCGCGCAAAGCCGCAGCCAGGCCAGGGTGCGGGTAAGCGCGAAGGGGCCGATGCTGGTGCGAAGCGAAGCGCGGTGATGCGGCATGATGAGTGACCGGGGTGATGGCCCCGCCCGCGTCGTGGCGGGCGGGGATGGCGGGCGTGCCGCTTACTGTTCCGAACGGACCGTCGGCAGCGCGGTATCGGCAGCGGCGTTGTGCGCGTGGTGCTGGGCCGTCAGCCTTTTCATCAGCGGCAGCACGGCCAGCGCGATCAGGGTGCAGCCGAGGCCCGCATAGCCGAGCTTGCTGAACAGGGCCGTGTAGATCGGCATGGTCTGCAGCGGATCGGTGATGTTCGCGGGAATGCTGGCGAAGTTCGCCACGATGCCGCCCAGGTACTGCGACACGCCCGAGGCGACGAAATAGGCGCCCATCATGAAGCCGCCCATCCGTTCCGGCACGTAGCGCGCGATCATCGCCAGGCCCAGGCCGCTGACCAGCAGTTCGCCCAGCGACGAGGCGCCGTAGCCCCACACCATCACCCACGAGGTGGTCTTGCCGTCGACGGCGAAATGACTGGCCCAGCTGTAGATGAAAAAGCCCAGCGCCACGGCGGCGAAGCCCAGCGCGAACTTGGTGGCGATCGAGATGTCCTTGCCGCTGCGTCCGGCAGTGTTGTACAGCACTGCCAGGATCGGGCTCAGGATGAAGATCCAGATCGGGTTGAACGACTGGAACTGCGCCGGCGACCAGTTCCACAGGTGGAAGCCGAACACGTCGAAGCTGGGGTTGACGTTGCGCAGGGCGAACAGGTTCAACGAGGTCGACATCTGCTGGTAGAAGATGAAGAAGAACACCGTCTGCACGGTCAGCACCAGGGCGGCGATCAGGCCGGCGCGCTCGCCGCGCTGGCTGCTGCTGATCAGGTAGGCGAAGATCCCCAGCACCACCGCGCCGGCCAGGTACACGAAAACGCGCGCGACCGATTCATGCCCGAGCACGAAGGCCGAGGCGAACACCGCCAGCACGCCAATGCCCAAAACCGCCAGCAGCTTGCCGGAATGCACCGGCTCCTCGTCCGGCGCGGAGCCGACATGGTCCAGGGTGTGGCGCATCACCATGTAGTTGGCCAGGCCCAGCAGCAGGCCGAAGGCGCAGACGGCAAAGGCCGCGTGCCAGCCCAGCTCGTGGCCGTACTTCTGGTTGACGTAGTCCTTGATCCAGGGCGTCAGCAGCATCGAAATGGTCGAGCCGATGTTCACCGCCATGTAGTAGATGGTGAAGGCGCTGTCGATCTTGGAGTCGTCGCCGTCGTAGATCTTGCGCACCAGGTTGCCGGCGTTGGGCTTGAACAGGCCGTTGCCGACCACGATCACGCCCAGCGAGCAGTACAGGAACCATATGCTCTGGCCCGGCACGGCCATCAGCATGTAGCCGACCGACAGGATGGAGGCGCCGAGCAGCATGGTGCGCCGGGTGCCGAGGATCTTGTCGCCGACCCAGCCGCCGATCGCCGGCGCCACGTAGATCAGCGCCGCCGCCGCGCTCCAGACCAGGTTGGCCTTGTCGTCGGGAAAACCCAGCCGCTGCACCATGTAATAGATGATGAGCGCCTGCATACCGTAGTAGCCGAAGCGCTCCCACATTTCGATCAGGAAGACGGTGCTGAAGGAGCGGGTCTGGGAGACGGCCGGATTCTGGGTTGCCATATCTTTTCCGTGCGTGGTTCGAGCCATGGCGACGTGCAGGCACGCGCCCGTGCAATGCATCCCTGAACGGGACACAACCGGGGAAGGGTAACGCATCCGCCGGCGCGGTGTAGTTGCACTGCCGCATGGCGCAGACGGCGGCGCGGCCGACCCTGAACCGCCTGGCGCCGGCGCCGCTGGCGGGGCGGACGCTTGTGGCATCATGCACGGCCTGCCAGATGACGGTCCGATGAGAGCTTGCCGCCCATGCCGATAGCCACTGCGCCACATGCGCACCAGCCCGGGTCCGGTCTCGTTGATGCCGCGACGGCGCTTGCCGGCGGCCCGCTGGGCGCGCACCACGATGGCGGCTGAAGGTTTTCGCGGCCCGAAGCAGCTCTGGAACGCGTTCCAGTGGTCGATGAAGGGTTTTCGCGCGGCCTGGCGACATGAGGCATCGTTCCGCCTGGAGGCTTCGCTGGTGATCGTGCTGGTGCCGCTGGGGCTGTGGCTGGGTGACGGCGGGCTGGAGAAGTTTGCGCTCGTGCTGGCGCCGTTGCTGGTGCTGTCCGCCGAGCTGCTCAACTCGGCGATCGAGGCGGTGGTCGACAAGGTCAGCCCGGAATTCGACGAACTGGCCGGACGCGCCAAGGACATGGGCTCGGCCGCGGTGTTCGTGCTGCTGATCCTGGTGGCGCTGAGCTGGGGGCTGATCCTGCTGCCGCGCTGGTTCTGAGGGCTGGCTGCGGCCGCGCCTGGAGCATTGCGCCGTGATCGCATGAGTGCTGCAATGCCGGCTTCGACACGCTGGAGTGACCCCATGAAAATCGTGCGTCTGCTGGTGCTGTTGCTGCTCGTCGCGATGCTTTCCGGCTGCGGATACAACGCGATCCAGAAGCAGGACGAGGCGGTGAAGGCCAACTGGTCGGAAGTGTTGAACCAGTACCAGCGCCGTGCCGACCTGGTGCCCAACCTGGTCAACACGGTGAAGGGCTACGCCCAGCACGAGGAGAAGGTGTTCGTCGAGGTGACCCAGGCGCGCGCCAAGGTGGGCAGCCTGCAGGTCGACGCCGACACGGTGAACGACCCGCAGAAGCTGAAGCAGTTCCAGGCCGCGCAGGGCGAGCTGGGCAGCGCGCTGTCGCGGTTGATGGTGGTCAGCGAGAACTACCCGCAGCTGAAGGCCGACGGCCTGTTCCAGAACCTGCAGGCGCAGCTCGAGGGGACGGAGAACCGGGTGACCGTGGCACGCAACCGCTACGTGCAGGCGGTGCAGGCCTACAACACCTTGATCCGCACCTTCCCGACCAACCTCACCGCGAAAATGTTCGGCTACAAGATCAAGCCGAACTTCAGCGTGGACAACGAGAAGGCCATTTCCAGCGCGCCCACGGTGGACTTCGGCACCAATGCGCCGGCCGCCGCCGCGTCGACGCACTGATGCCGTCGCGGTGCCTGAGGGGCCTGCTGCTGGTGGTGGCGATGGCCTTGCTGTCGCCCATGCCGTTGCGGGCCGCCGCCGGCGTGCCGATGCTGGCGCGCCACGTGACCGACCTCACCGGCACGCTCACCGCCGCGCAGGTGGATGCGCTGGACGCCAAGCTGGTGGCGCTGGAGCAGGCCAAGGGCGCGCAGCTGGTGGTGCTGATGGTGGGGAGCACGCGGCCGCAGGACATCGACAGCTATTCGCTGGCCGTGGTCGAGGCCAACAAGGTCGGCCGCAAGGGTATCGACGACGGCATCATGCTGCTGGTGGCCAAGGACGATCGGCAGGACCGGATCGAGGTGGGTTACGGCCTCGAGGGCGCGGTGCCGGACGCGGCCACGGCCAGGATCCGTCGTGAGTTCATTGAGCCCCGCTTCAAGGCGGGCGACTTCTATGGCGGCATCAATGCCGGTATCGACGCGCTGACCCGACTCATCGACGGCGAGCCGCTGCCGCCGCCGGCGCGGGCTGCCGCGCGGGGCGAACGCCCGGCCGGCGACTGGCAGAGCGGCCTGATGATCGGGCTGTTCGCCGCCCTGTTCCTGCGCGGCTTCCTCGGCGGCGCCAGCACCGGGGTCCGGGTTCCGCTCGGTGCCATCGTGGTGGGTGGCTTGCTGTGGCTGCTGCTGTCGGCGGGCGCCGGCGTGCTCGGCGCCGTCATCGGCGGCGTGATGATGTTGCTGCCCGGCGGCGCCGGGCGGTCGATCGGCGGTGGCGGCTGGGGCGGCTTCGGCGGGGGCTTCGGCGGCGGTGGCTGGGGTGGCGGCGGCTTTGGCGGGGGCGGTGGCGGCTTCAGCGGTGGCGGCGGCAGTTTCGGTGGCGGCGGATCGTCGGGGAGCTGGTGATGAACGTGTTCGGGCGGTTGTGGCTGAACCTGTTCGGCGGCTGGTTCCGCTTGCGGCGGCGGTTCCCGCCGGCGCTGCTGGACGAGATGACCCGCGTCATCGCTGCCGGCGAACGCGGCCATCGGGGCGAAGTGCGGTTCGCGATCGAGTCGCGGCTGGCGCCACTGGCGGTGCTGGAGGGTGTCGACGCCCCGGCCCGGGCGCGGCAGGTGTTCTCCCAGCTGGGTGTCTGGGACACCGAGCACAACAGCGGCGTGCTGATCTACGTGCTGATGGCCGAGCGCCGCATCGAGATCATCGCCGATCGCGGCATCGCCGCACGGGTGGCCCCGGCGGAATGGGCGGCGATCGCCGGACGCATGCGCGAGTGCTACGCCCGTGGCCAATGGCGCGAAGGCAGCCTCGACGCCATCGCCGCGGCGCATGCCCTACTGCAGGCGCATTTCCCCGGCACGGATGGGTCCCATAGGGATGAACTGCCCGATCGCCCGGTGCTGCTTTGAGCGGTCCGCAGCCCTCATGGCTGCCGGAGCGCCTCCCCGGCAAGGCTGACCCAGCGCTTTCGCCTGCCGTTACACTTGCGTCTTTAATTCGCCGGCCAGTGTTTCCAGCATGACCCAACCTTTCGTCGTCCAATTCGATCCCGTCGCCTTCCACCTCGGCCCGATCCAGGTGCACTGGTACGGCTTGATGTACCTGCTGGGCTTTTTCTTCGTGGCCGTGCTCGGCGAGTACCGGCGCCGGCGCGGGCGCCTGCCGGTCAGCCGCGATGCGCTGGGCGACCTGCTGTTCTACGGCATGCTTGGCGTGATCATCGGCGGGCGCGTGTGGTACATGCTGTTCTACTACGAAGGCGGCATCCGCTGGATCTGGACCGATCCGCTGGCGCTGTTCCGGGTCTGGGACGGCGGCATGAGCTTCCATGGCGGCCTGCTCGGCGTGGTGACGGCGGGCTGGTGGTGGACGCGCAGGCATGCGCTGCACCTGTTCGACACCATCGATTTCGTGGCGCCGCTGGTGCCGATCGGGCTCGGCCTGGGCCGCCTGGGCAATTTCATCAACGGCGAGCTGTGGGGCAAGCCCAGCGACCTGCCGTGGGCGATGATCTTCCCGGGCGCGCACGGCGAGGACGTGGCCTGGGCGATGGCCCATCCGGCGTGGCTGGCGCCGCTGCAACAGTTCGGCGGGCTGCCGCGCAACCCGTCGCAGTTGTACGAGCTGGCGCTGGAGGGGGTGGTGATGTTCGTGGTGCTGTGGCTGGTATCGCTCAAGCCGCGGCCGCGCTACCTGGTGTCGGGCCTGTTCGCGCTGATGTATGGCTGCTTCCGCATCGCGGTGGAGTTCGTTCGACTGCCCGATCCGCAGCTGGGCTATCTGCTGGGCACGCAGTGGGTGACGATGGGTCAGCTGCAGTCGCTGCCGCTGGTGGTGGTCGGGTTGTGGCTGATCGCACTCTCCCGGCGCGCGCCCACCCTGCCGCTGGCCGACGTGCCGGCGCCGGCCTGAACCGTGCGCGCCTATCTCGACCTGCTCCGCCACGTGCTGGAGCACGGCAGCGAAAAGTCCGACCGCACCGGTACCGGTACGCGCAGTGTCTTCGGCTGGCAGATGCGCTTTGACCTCAACCAGGGTTTTCCGCTGGTCACGACCAAGAAGCTGCACCTGAAGTCGATCGTGCACGAGCTGATCTGGTTCCTGCGCGGCGACACCAATATCGCCTACCTGAAAGAACATGGCGTGCGCATCTGGGACGAGTGGGCCGACGCGAACGGCGAGCTCGGCCCGGTCTACGGCCAGCAGTGGCGCGCCTGGGCCACGGCGGACGGTGGCGTGGTCGACCAGATCGCGTGGGTGGTGGACGAGATCCGGCGCAACCCGGACTCGCGCCGGCTGCTGGTGAGCGCATGGAATGTCGGCGAGCTTTCGCGGATGGCGCTGCTGCCGTGCCACAGCCTGTTCCAGTTTTACGTGGCCGACGGCAGGCTCAGCTGCCAGCTGTACCAGCGCAGCGGGGACATCTTCCTGGGCGTGCCGTTCAATATCGCCAGCTATGCGCTGCTGACCCACATGGTGGCGCAGGTGTGCGGGCTGGGCGTGGGCGACTTCGTGCACGTGCTGGGCGATGCGCACCTGTACAACAACCACGTCGAGCAGGCGCGCCTGCAGCTGACGCGGGAGCCGCGGCCGCTGCCCACGCTCAAGCTCAATCCCGGCGTGGGCTCGATCTTCGATTTCCGCTACGAGGACATCGCGATCGAGGGCTACGCCCCCCATCCGGCGATCAAGGCCGAGGTGGCGGTGTAGGAGCGCACCCTGTGCGC
>JAGWIC010000105.1 GCA_028866435.1 Lysobacteraceae bacterium
TTGGACGTGGCGTTGCAGCGGTCCTTGAAGGTCATCCAGCCGTTGCCGGTCTGCGCCAGCGTGCGCATCATGCGCGCATAGAGTTCGCGTGCCTTCACCGTCTTCACGGCCAGCCCGCCGGCTTCGGCCTCGCGGTAGGCGCGTTCGAACGCCTCGCCCCAGCAGTCGACCAGGTGCGGCACCGCTTTCGGATCGAACAGTGACCAGTCGCCGTCGCCCTCGACCCGGCGCATGAACTCGTCGGGAATCCAGTTGGCGATATTCAGGTTGTGCGCGCGGCGGGCGTCGTCGCCGGTGTTGTCGCGCAGTTCGAGGAAATCCTCGATGTCGGCGTGCCACGATTCCAGGTAGACGCAGGCGGCGCCCTTGCGCTTGCCGCCCTGGTTCACCGCGGCGACCGAGGCGTCCAGCGTCTTCAGCCACGGCAGCAGGCCGTTGGAATGGCCGTTGGTGCCGCGGATCAGCGAGCCGCGCGAACGCACCCGCGAATACGCCAGGCCGATGCCGCCGGCGAACTTGCTGAGCTTGGCCACGTCGGCGTACTTGTCGTAGATCGATTCCAGCGAATCGAGCGGCGAATCGAGCAGGTAGCACGAGCTCAGCTGTTCGTGCGCGGTGCCGGCGTTGAACAGGGTGGGCGAGCTGGCGAGGTATTCCAGCGAGGAGAGCAGCCGGTACAGCTCCAGCGTCTCGGCGATGTCGTTGCCGCCCAGCGCGCAGGCGATGCGCATGAAGAAGTGCTGCGGCGTCTCGATCACCAGCCGCTTTTGCGGGTGGCGCAACAGGTAGCGGTCGTACACCGTGCGCAGGCCGAAGTATTCGAAGCGGCGGGTGGCCAGCGGGTCGAGCGCGTCGTTCAACTTGCGCGCGTTGAAGGCGACGAAGTCGCGCAGTCGCGCGTTGAGGATGCCCAGTTCGGCGCCGCGCGCGACCGATTGCGAGAAGCTCTGGATCTCCTGCCCGCTGACCTCCTTGTCGATGAAGGCGCCGAGCAGGCGCGCGGCGAGCTGGCCGTATTCCGGCTCCTCGGCGGTCAGCGCGGCCGCGGTGCGGATCGACAGCTGGTCCAGTTCCTGGGTGGTGGCGCCGTCGTACAGGCCGCCGATGGTCTTCAGCGCCACCCGCAGCGGGTCGACCGCGTGCAGGCCGTCGGCGTTGCGGGTCACTGCCTTGACGATCTTGTTGACATCGACCATCTCCTGGCTGCCGTTGCGCTTGGTCACGCGCATCTGGCCGGGGGTGTGCGACGGCGTCAGGGCAAACGGGGTAGCGGACGAGGATGGCGCCTCGGCGGCAACGGGGGTGGCGAGATCGGCACGCGCGACGCTGCTTTCGCGCCCGGCGGTATCGAGGGGTTGCATGGCTGGTGGCTCCGGAGCAGGGAACATCAAACGCCTGCTCCCGCGCGCAGGGCCTGAGGCGATGGACTCCGGGGACGACACACAACGCTGGCGCCAGGGCGCCGACAGCATTGCGACGTGCCTCCCCGCGGAAGCCATCACCACGCACCGGGGCACGTTCACCCCGATGTGCCGGCAGGTCTTCGGACTTGTGGACGTGGATCTGGCGATCCGCCTAGTGACCCTCGCTTCCCAGCCACGGTGGGCCAGTGCATGTAAGGGCGTTCGTTTCCACTTTACCGCTGCGGGGCAGTTCCGGATTCACACCGGATTCCCTTTTAAGCCCGACCGATGTCACATCGGGTCGGGCACCGACGCCCACAACATATCGGGTGTGGCGTGTCCGGTCAACACAACAATTTGTGCTTGCGGCGCGCTTGCCACCAGTGGCCTGGCGCAGCGGCGGGGCCGGGCGGGGCTCACAGCGCGTCGTGGTCCAGTTCGCCGGTGCGGATGCGGATCACCTGTTCCAGCGTGCTGACGAAGATCTTGCCGTCGCCGATCTTGCCGGTGCGGGCCGAGTGCTGGATGGCCTCCACCACGCGGTCGAGCTGGTCGTCGGCCACCGCCGCCTCCAGCTTGATCTTGGGCAGGAAGTCGACCACGTACTCGGCACCGCGATAGAGTTCGGTGTGGCCCTTCTGCCGCCCGAAACCCTTCACTTCGGTGACGGTAATGCCCTGCACGCCGGCTTCGGCCAGCGCCTCGCGAACGTCGTCCAGCTTGAACGGTTTGATGATGGCCACGACCAGTTTCATGAGGTGCTTCCTTGAATGGGCAGGCGCAGGCATGCCGGCCGTGCGTGGCGGTATTTTGCCTGCCGGGCGCGGCATTGTCGCCTGTATCGGGGTCCGTGTAGGACAATCCCTACATTTTCTGACGGAGCAAGCTGATGGCGATCGAGAAATCCATTCACCTACTATTTACCTCGACGAAAGCGAGGCGCTGTCCATGATGGACAAGCAGGATATCGACCAGATTGCCCTGCGGCTTGTGTCGTTGGTGCCGCCAGGGTTGGCGCAGGCGCAGAAGGACTTGCGCGCCAACTTCCAGGATGTTCTGGTGCAGGGACTGCGCCGCCTCGACCTAGTCACCCGCGAAGAATTCGACGTCCAGTCGCAGGTGCTGGCACGCACACGCGCGAAGGTCGACGCATTGGAGCGACAGGTGGCCGAGCTCGAGGCCAGCGTGGCTGCTCGCGGGGTCTAGCAGACAAAGCCTCCCGGGAGCCGCCTCCGATCCGTCACCCTCACCCCGAGAACGATCGGAGGCGGTTATTTGTACCGCGCCACTGCATGGAGTCGCTTGATGTTCCAGCATGTCAGCGCTCCATCCACGCGCCAGCGCACGCCCCCGATCGCATGAGCCTGGCGGTGACGCTCAGCCGTGCCCAGGAGGGCATCGCGGCGCCGCAGGTGATGGTCGAGGTGCACCTTTCCGGCGGCCTGCCCTGCACCAATATCGTGGGGCTGCCCGAAGCGGCCGTGCGCGAGGCCCGCGACCGCGTGCGCGTGGCAATCCAGAACACCGCTTTCGAATACCCCAACCGCCGGGTCACGGTGAATCTCGCGCCGGCCGAGCTGCCCAAGGATGGCGGCCGCTTCGATCTGCCGATTGCCCTGGGCATCCTGGCGGCGAGCGGGCAGGTGCCGCGGGAGCGGCTCGACGACTGTGAATTCCTCGGCGAGCTGGCGCTGACCGGCGCCCTGCGCAGCGTCTCCGGCGTGCTGCCCGCGCTGCTGCGCGCACGGGTGCGCGGTCGGCGCGTGGTGGTGCCGCGCGCGAATGCCGCCGAGGCGGCGCTGGTGCCGGATGTGGATGTGCGCGTGGCCGACTCCCTGGCCGAGGTCTGCGCCTGGTTGCGCGGCGCGGACGAATTGTCCGCGCCGGTGGGGATTCCCAGCAACGGCGGTGCCGAGGGCGGCCCCGACCTGGCCGACGTGCGCGGCCAGTTGCAGGCGCGCCGCGCGCTCGAGATCACCGCGGTGGGCGGCCACCATCTTCTGTTGATCGGCCCGCCAGGCACCGGCAAGACCATGCTGGCCGAACGCCTGCCCGGCATCCTGCCGCCGCTGAGCGAGTCGGAGGCGCTGGAGACCTGCGCGGTGCAATCCGTTTCCGGGCAGGGGGCGACCCTCGCGCATTGGCGCCGGCGTCCGTTTCGCTCGCCGCACCACACCGCCTCGGCGGTGGCCCTGGTGGGCGGCGGATCGTATCCGCGCCCGGGCGAAGTCTCGCTAGCGCACAACGGCGTGCTGTTCCTGGACGAGCTGCCCGAGTTCAGCCGGCATGTACTCGAGGTGCTGCGCGAGCCGATGGAATCGGGCCAGATCCTGATCTCGCGCGCGGCCAGGCACTCGACCTTCCCGGCCCAGTTCCAGCTGGTGGCGGCGATGAATCCCTGTCCCTGCGGCTATGCCGGCGACCCCCGCTGCCAATGCACGCCGGACCAGGTGCAGCGTTACCGTTCGCGCATTTCCGGTCCGTTGCTGGACCGCATCGACATCTGCGTGCAGGTGCCGCCGGTGCCGATGCGCGACCTGGCCACGCCGCGCGGCGCGCATGACGAGGACTCCGCCACCGTCCGCGCCCGGGTGCTGAAGGCCCGCCGGCAGTCGCTGCTGCGCGCCGGTCGGCCCAATGCCGAAATCAGCACCCGCGAGCTGGAGCGCGATTGCGCGCTGGGCCCGGCCGAACGGCGCTGGTTCGATGCGGCGCTGGAGCGGCTGGGCCTTTCCGCGCGCGCCTATCACCGGGTGTTGCGGGTGGCGCGCACGATTGCCGACATCGACGGCGGCGCGGCCCTGCTGGAGCGCGAACACCTGGCCGAGGCGCTGCAATACCGGCGACTGTAGACCGCCGGCGGGCGGCGACGCCAACGTTTGCGTGGGCGGTGGCTTCAAATCGCCGGGCCAGTCGTCTATCGTCAGCCGGATGCAAGCCATCATCGCCGCCCTGCCGGAACACCGCAAACAACCCGGCAGCATCGCCTGCGTCGGCCTGGGCATGACCCTGGGTTCGCACCTTGGCCCGCTGGCGCGCAGCCATATCGAGCAGGCGGACGTGGTGTTCGCCGCGCTTTCCGACGGCATCGTGGAGATGTGGCTGGAAAGCATGCACCCGGATGTGCGCAGCCTGCAGCCGTATTACGGCAAGGGCGACAAGTCGCGCCTGCAGACCTACCGCGAATGGGTCGAGGTGATGATGGCCGAGGTGCGCGCCGGCAGGAAGGTCTGTGCCGTGTTCTACGGCCATCCCGGCATATTCGCCTGGTCGCCGCACGAGGTGATCAAGCTGGCGCGGGCCGAAGGTTTCCAGGCGCACATGGAGCCGGGCATCTCCGCCGAGGATTGCCTGTATGCCGACCTCGGCATCGACCCGGGACGCTACGGCTGCCAGCACTACGAAGCGAGCCAGCTGCTGTTCTGCGAGACCCCGCTCAATCCCGCCGCCTATGTGGTGCTGTGGCAGGTGGGGCTGGTGGGCGACCGCTCATTGAAGCGATTCTCCACCGGGCCCGAATACCGCCAGGTGCTGGTCGAGGTGCTTGAAGAGAACTATCCGCCGGAGCACGAGCTGATCATCTACCGCGGCGCCACCTTGCCGATCCAGCAGCCGCGCGTCCGTCGCGTGGCCCTGCGCGATCTGCCGGCGACGGAGGTGAGCGCCGAGGAAACCGTGATCCTGCCGCCGGCCACCCCGTTGCGCCCCAACCGCGCCGTGCGCGAGCGACTGGCCGTGCTGGACGCGGCATGGCAGGCGGGACAGGACTAGGGGCGCGGGCGGCAGAAATCGTCCGGGCCGCGGGCGAGGCCTCTCGCCGCAGACGTTCTACTACTCACGCCCCTCGACCAGCAGGGAGTCCCCACCGCCGTGCCAGGGCATGCCCGTCCGCCATCGTTTGGGTCCGTGCTAGGCTTCCAGCGGTCGTCCGGCGGCGCTTGCTGGACGGGCGGCACGGCGTTCGCACCCAGGTCGCGGTGCGTTCGCCCGGGGCGGGGCGTCGCCTGGCGGTACGGCCAGGTCACTTGCAACGACAACGGGGGGTGTATGGGCAATACCATTGAACTGCTGGAAGCCATCGGCCGGGATGCATCGCTGCGCCACGCCTCCGGAGAGGCTCTGTCGCGGGCGCTGAACGGGCTGCAGGCCAGCGAGGCGCTCAAGCAGGCGGCTGCCTCGGGCGACGACGGCCACTTGGCAAGGGAGCTGGGCCACCGGGAAGTCAAGGCGCCCAATCACGTGAACAATAATGTCGGCGGTGGGCATGACGACGACCACGATCATGACGGCGGTCACCATACGGATGATGATGACAAAGGCGCCGAAGATCCGGACAAGTCGGCTAAATGATGCTGATGCACCGTAGTGCCAAACTGTAGCTTTTCGGTGGGTACATGCCACGTTCCGCGTCGGGTTGCTTTGCGAGCCGCGTCCTTCTGACCGGGGCGCTTCTCGGTATTGCCATGGGCAATGCCGAGGCGGTGGTTTCCGAGCCAGGCACGCCGGCCGTCCTGCTGGCCCAGGCTGACAGGTTCCAGCTGACGGATCGCGCAAACTTCGCCACCATTCTCAGCCAGCTCCACCGGGAACAGAGCCGGCTTTCTCCGGCGCAGCGATGGCACCTGCGCTACCTGGACGCCTGTCTGGCAAGCCTCGAAGGGAACCTTGCCAAGGAGGAGCCGATTCTGCGGGACGTTATCGAGCACTCCGGCGATGCGGCCCTGGCGACGCGCGCAACGGCGCTGCTGATCACCGGCCTGGCGATTGGCCATCATTACGAGGCGGCCTTCAAGTTGGCCAATACCTTGATGGTCGATCTGCCCCAGGTAAAAGACAGCAACGCTCATGCACAGGCTTTGCGCGCGATCGTGCAGATGCTTGATCTTGCGGGAGAGCCTGATCAAGCCCTGAAATACGCCCAGCAGCTCGACCCGGAGAGGGCATCTCCGGAAAATCGATGCGCGAATTATTCATACAAAATCAATGCGATAAGCTGGTCCGTCACGCTCTCCTCGAATGATCCCGGGCTTCGGCGAGCGATTGCGGTGTGTCTTGCCGATAAGCAGGACGTATACGCCAACACGCTGCGTCTTTCTCGCGCGGATTTGCTGAGTGATGAGGGTCATCCGGATCAGGCGATCGCCCTGCTGAAAAGGATCGAGCCGAGCGTCCTGCGATCCGGATTCCAACCGCATATTTCCGGCCTGGACATCAGCCTCGCGCAGGCCTACGTGAAGCTGGGCAAGGATGGCGATGCAAGGCGGTCGGCGCTGGCGGCGGTGGCGGCGAGCGACCCGAAGAGTTTCACCTGGCCGCTGCAAACAGCTTATGAGCTGCTTTACCAGATCGAGAAGCGGGCCGGTGACGACCGGGCGGCGCTGGCGTACTACGAGAAGTACGTTCGCCAGGAAAAGGCCGCGATGGACGATACCAAGACCCGCGCGCTGGCCTTCCAGATGGTCAGGCAGCAGGTGCTGGACAAGAAGCTGAAGCTGGAGGCGCTGGACAAGAAGAACAGGGTCCTGGAGTTGCGCCAGGAGCTGGCAAGCAAGGCGCAGGAGACCAGCCGGCTGTATATCGTGCTGCTGTCGCTGGTGCTGGTCTTTATCGGCCTGTGGACGGTACGGCTCAAGCAGTCGCAGTTGCGCTTCCGGCGGATGGCGCGGCACGACGGCCTGACCGGGGTGTTCAATCGCCAGCATTTCCTGCAGGAAAGCGGGCGAATCCTGCAGCGCCTGCAGCAGGCCGGCGCGGGAGCCTGCCTGGTCGTGCTGGACCTGGACCACTTCAAGCGCATCAACGACACCTATGGCCATGCCGCCGGCGACGAAGCCCTGCGCCGCGCGGTCGAGGTCTGTCGCCGCGAGCTGCGCACGTCGGACCTGCTCGGCCGCCTGGGTGGCGAGGAATTCGGCATCCTGATGCCGGGATGCAGCACCGAACAGGGTGTCGAGATCGCCACCCGCATACGCCGGGCGCTGGCCGGTGCGCTGCTGAAGCTGGGCCCGGAGACCGCGGTGGTGGTTTCGGCAAGCCTGGGGCTGGCGCACACGACCGCCTCGAGCTACACGTTCCAGAAACTCATCAGCCATGCCGACGCGGCGCTGTATCGCGCCAAGCATGGCGGCCGCAACCGGCTGGCGGTGGCGGGTGCCGGCGGCAATGCGCCGGTGCTGGTGAACGACGAGGTACGCGACGCGGTCGGCGCCTGAGGCCTGGGCGCGTCCGGTTTCGGGCCGTGCAAGGAGGTGCGCGAAGCGCTT
>JAGWIC010000031.1 GCA_028866435.1 Lysobacteraceae bacterium
AGTTGATCGCCGCTATTGACGACTACGTGGCCCACCACAACACCCACCCGAAACCGTTCATTTGGACCAAGAGCGCCAGAGACATCCTGCAGAAGGTCATCCGCGCCAACAGGCGCTTAAGTTCCAAACAGAATGAAGCACTACACTAGCAGCCCGGCCGACCAGGGCCCGGGCGGCCGCCAGCCCGCCGGCGCGATCGCCGGTGAAACCGGCGGCACGCTCCGGTAGACTTCGGGGTATCGAGCATGCGCGGTCGGCGAAAGGGTTGGCGCGCACGCAGTCAGCCTTCGACGGAGCATCATGCGAGTTCTGGTAAGTAACGACGATGGCGTGGATGCCCCGGGCATCCGCGTGTTGGCCGAACGTCTCGGCGCCGTGGCGCAGATCACCGTGGTGGCGCCCGACCGGGACCGCTCCGGTGCCAGCAATTCGCTGACCCTCGACGCACCCCTGCGGGTGCTGCCGATGGGCAACGGTTACTACCGCGTGGCGGGCACGCCGACCGATTGCGTTCACCTGGCCTTGTCCGGCCTGCTGGCCGAAGAGCCCGAGATGGTGGTTTCCGGTATCAACAATTCGGCCAATCTCGGCGACGACGTGATCTATTCCGGCACCGTTTCGGCCGCCATGGAAGGGCGTTTCCTGGGCCTGCCCGCGATCGCGGTGTCGCTGGTGACGTCGGACCACAAGGGCACGCACTACGATTCGGCGGCGGCGGCGGTGTTGCTGCTGATGCGGCGCCTGCTGGTCGATCCGCTACCGGCGGATACGATTCTCAACGTCAACGTGCCCGATCGCCAGTGGGCGGACATCCGCGGCTTCGAAGTGACCCGGCTGGGGCGGCGCCATCGCGCCGAGCCGTGCATTGCGCAGACCGACCCGCGCGGACGGCCGATCTGGTGGATCGGCCCCGCCGGCCCGGTGGACGATGCGGGCCCGGGGACCGACTTCGACGCGGTACGGCGGGGTTATATCTCGGTGACGCCGATCCACGTCGACCTGACCCGCTTCCAGGCGCTGGAGAAGGTCAGCAGCTGGATGCAGGTGTTGAGCGACGAGATGGACTCGGCGCGCCACGGCGACGAACAGGCGGCCTGAGCCATGACCGTCTATCCACTGCCGGCGGCGGACCTGAAGGGCGAGGGCATGACCTCGCAGCGCGCGCGCGACCGGCTGGCGGCCAGCCTCAGGGAGGGCGGCATCGCCGACCCGCGGGTCATCGACGTGATCCGCAATACGCCGCGGCACCATTTCATCGACCAGGCGCTGCACTCGCGCGCCTACGAAAACACCGCCTTGCCGATCGGCCACGGCCAGACCATTTCCCAGCCCTGGGTGGTGGCACGCATGACCGAAGCCCTGCTGGAGCGCGTGGACGGAAGCCGCGGCGTGCCGCAGAAGGTACTCGAGATCGGCACCGGCTCGGGCTACCAGGCGGTCGTGCTGGCCGCCCTGGTGCCCGAGTTGTTCACGGTGGAGCGGATCGAGGAGTTGCTGCGCCAGGCACGCCGCCGCTTTCGCCAGCTCGGGCTGACCAACGTGCGTACGCGCCATGACGACGGCAAGCTGGGCTGGGCGGACGAGGCTCCGTTCGACGCGATCATGCTCACCGCCGCCGGCGACACCATTCCCAGCCGCATCCTGGACCAGCTCAGCCCCACCGGCGTGCTGGTGGCCCCGGTGGGTTCGCCCAGCCAACAGACCCTGATCCGCATGCGCGGTGACGGCCAGGGCGATTTCATCCAGGAAGAGCTGGGTCCGGTCAGCTTCGTGCCCCTGCTCGGCGGTATCGGCTGATGCGGCTGTTCGGCGCACTTTATGCGCGCGCGCTGGTGTGGGCGCGCGCTCCGCGGGCGGTTTATTACCTGTGCACGCTCAGTTTTGCCGAGGCGTTCATCTTTCCGATCATGCCGGAGGTGATGCTGGCGCCGATGATGCTGGGGAAGCGGCACCGGGCGTTCTTCTACGCCAATATGTCCCTGTTGTTCTCCCTGCTGGGATCATTGGTCGGGTATGCGCTGGGCCATTGGGCTTACGAGGCGGTCAGGCCGCTGCTCGGTGCGCACGTGCAGCAGGTCATCACCACCTGGGTGGACAACCTGCGGACGGACATGATCCAGCGCTCGCTGGCCATGCTGGGGGCGTTGATGCTGGCCGCGTTGCAGCCGGTGATCCCGATGAAATTCGTGACGTGGGCGGCCGGAATCGTTGGCGTGCCGCTGTTGCCGTTCATGTCCTGCATGGCGGTGGGGCGCGGCAAGCGCGTGTGGCTGCTGGCCTTGCTCGTGTGGTTGTTCGGCGAGCGGGCCGAACGCCTGCTGCACCAGCATGTCGAATGGATCGGCTGGGCGGCGCTGGCAGCGCTGAGCCTGCTGCTGGTGTGGTGGATATGGCTGCGCTGATGAATCGTCCACGGAGCGAGCTTGCATGAAAAAGCGGATCCGCCTCACGACCGCCATGGTTGCCGATCGACTGCCGCCCTGGCTTGCCGCCGCCGGCCTGTGCGCCTTGCTGGCGGCCTGCGGCACCATGCGCAGCTCGGTGGTGGTCGAGCCCCCGCCCGCTGGCGCGGGCAGCCTCGCCCGGGCCTACGCCGCACCGGCCCGCACCCGGGTTCCCGGGGGAAGCTACGAGGTGATGAAGGGCGATACGCTCTATTCGATCGCCTTTCGCAAGGGTGTGGATTTTCGCGATCTGGCGCAGTGGAACGGTATCGCCGCGCCGTACACCATCTGGCCGGGCCAGCGCCTGCGCTTGTCGCCGTCGCATGGCACTGGCCAGGCTCGCGCGGCCAGCGGGCCGGCCAGGCCGGCGGCCGCGCCCGCGGCGCCGGTCTTCGTGCCGGTAGCACCCGCCAGGGAAGTGGCGGCCGTACCGCGGCCGCCGGTACCCAAGCCGGCCGCCATCGCACCGGCCGCCAGGGCGGCCGCGACCGCCGTCGTTCCGGTGGCGGGTGCACCCGCGCCCGCTGCGCTGCCGCCGCCGGCCAAGGTCGCCGCGGGCGCGTCGCGCGCCATCGGCGGAGTCAGCTGGCGCTGGCCGGCGGATGGCCGCGTGCTCAGCCGATTCAGTGGCGGCGACGCGATTCCCGGCATCGAGATTGCGGGCAAGTCGGGCGATGTGGTTCGCGCCGCGGCCGATGGCGTGGTGGTTTACAGCGGCAACGGCCTGGTCGGCTACGGCGAGCTGGTGATCATCAAGCACAACGACAGTTTCCTGTCGGCGTACGGCCACAATCGCAGGCGGCTGGTGAAGGAGGGACAGCGGGTCAGCGCCGGTCAGCCGATCGCCGAAATGGGCTCCACCGGGGCGACGCGCGATGAGCTGGAGTTCCAGATTCGCAAGGATGGCAACCCGGTCGATCCGCTGGACTACCTGCCGCCACGATGACCGCGCCGCGTCTGCGCCGCCGCTGGCAGGAACGGATCAGGCCGGTGGCAGGATGAAACCGGCGACCACCCGCCTTCCGTCGGCAGCGAGCAGGTTGTAGGTGCGTGCGGCGGCGGCATTGTCCATCACTTCGACGCCGACGCCCTTGCGCAGCAAGCCGGCGAGAAAGGCCGCTGCCGGAAAGACCTGTCGCGGCCCGGTGCCGAGGATGACCAGTTCCGGCCGCAGCGACAGCAGGGCGTCGACGTCGCCCGCCTCCAGCGCCGCGGCCGAGGCGACCGGCCACTCCACTGCCTGCTCCGGTGCCAGCAGGAAACTGCGGTTGAGCTCGCGATCGACCAGCGTGATGCGGTCCGCATCGACACGTCGCACGAACAGATAACCTTCGGGGCGATCCAGCGACAGGTCCATCCGTGCGTCCTAGCGCGGCAGGGCGACTTTCGGTTCGTCGGCGTTGCGCCGGAACAGCACAACCACATGACCGATCTGCTGCACCTGCTCGGCCTGCGTGCATCCGGCCAGCACGTCGATCTGCGCCTGCCGCTCCTCCTTGTCGCCACCGGACAGCTTCACCTTGACCAGTTCGTGGATGTCCAGCGCCTGGCCCAATTCCTTGACCACCGCCGCGGTGGCGCCTTTGTTGCCGAGCAGGACAACCGGGCTCAGGTCATGGGCAAGGCTGCGCAGGTAACGGATCTGCGAGGAGGACAGGGGCATGCGACGGGGCTCGATTCGCGGTAAATGAACGGCAAAGGGTATCATGAGCCATCCCGTTCCAATCAACGTTCCAAATCAAGATGACCCCACGACATGGCCCGCAGTAAGAGCAGCGCAGTCTGGCTGCGCGAACATTTCAAGGACGAATACGTCAAGAAGGCCCAGGCCGAGGGCCTGCGTTCGCGTGCGGTGTACAAGCTGGAGGAGCTGATCGAGCGGGATCGCCTGCTGAAGCCGGGCATCAACGTGGTCGACCTGGGCGCGGCGCCGGGCAGTTGGTCGCAACTGGTGCGCAACCGCCTGGGCGACACCGGCAAGGTGTTCGCGCTGGACATCCTGCCGATGCAGAGCATTGCCGGCGTCCAGTTCCTGCAGGGCGATTTTCGCGAAGAGGCGGTATTGCGCGAACTGGAGGCCTTGCTCGGCGGACAACTGGTGGATCTTGTGCTGTGCGATCTGGCCCCCAATATGAGTGGTGTGGCGCTGGCTGACCAGATCCGCGCGATGGCGTTGGCCGATCTGGCACTGGATTTCAGCAGGCAGTGGCTGAAGCCGGGCGGTTCGTTCCTGATCAAGTTGTTCCAGGGAGTCGGCTTCGATGAATACTTGCGCAGCTTGCGCGCGGACTTCACCCGCGTGACCATGCGTAAACCTAAGGCCTCGCGCGCACGTTCGCGTGAGGTGTACGCACTGGCCATGGGACGCAAACCCAACACAGTGACACCGGGCGGGAATCGTGCATGAATGAAACAGCGAAAAACGTATTGCTCTGGGTAATCATCGCGGTGGTGCTGTTCACCGTGTTCCAGAGCTTCAATCCGCACGGCGCGGCCTCCACCGACCTGCCTTACAGCTCGTTTGCGCAGAGCGTGGCCAGCGGCAACGTTGCCAGCGCCACGATCGGTGCCGATCAGCCGGCCACCATCAGCGGCAAGCTGAAGGACGGCAGTTCGTTCCGGACCGTCGCCCCGATGCTCGGCTTCTCCACCAATGCGGTGGTCAAGCAGATGCAGGACAAGGGGGTCGAGGTCCGGCAGGACCCCGCCGAGGGCTTTTCGTTGATCGGCCTGCTGGTCAGCTGGCTGCCGATCCTGGTGATCGTCGGCGTGTTCATCTGGTTCATGCGCCAGGCGCAGTCCGGTGGCGGTGGTCGCGGCGCGATGAGCTTCGGCCGTTCGCGGGCGAAGCTGCAGGGCGAGGACCAGATCAAGGTCAACTTCAGCGATGTCGCCGGCTGCGACGAGGCGAAGGAAGAAGTTGGCGAACTGGTCGAGTTCCTGCGCGATCCCGGTCGGTTCCAGAAACTGGGCGGCAAGATTCCGCGCGGCGTGCTGATGGTCGGCCCGCCCGGTACCGGCAAGACCTTGCTGGCCAAGGCCATCGCCGGCGAGGCCAAGGTGCCGTTCTTCGCCATCTCAGGCTCGGATTTCGTGGAGATGTTCGTCGGCGTGGGCGCCAGCCGCGTGCGCGACATGTTCGAGCAGGCCAAGAAGCATGCGCCATGCATCATCTTCATCGACGAGATCGACGCGGTCGGCCGCCATCGCGGTGCCGGCCTCGGCGGCGGTCATGACGAGCGCGAGCAGACGCTGAACCAGTTGCTGGTCGAGATGGACGGTTTCGAGGGTACCGAGGGCATCATCGTGATCGCCGCGACCAATCGCCCGGATGTGCTTGATCCCGCCCTGCTGCGCCCGGGCCGCTTCGATCGCCAGGTCGTGGTCGGGCTGCCCGACGTGCGTGGCCGCGAACAGATCCTCAAGGTGCACATGCGCAAGGTGCCGGTGGCCGGCGACGTGAACGCGATGACGATCGCACGCGGCACGCCCGGCTTCTCCGGTGCCGACCTGGCCAACCTGGTCAACGAGGCGGCGCTGTTCGCGGCGCGCGAGAATGCACGCGAAGTGCGCATGATCCACCTGGACAAGGCGCGCGACAAGATCCTGATGGGCACCGAGCGCCGCTCGATGGCGATGAGCGAGGACGAGAAGAAGCTCACGGCGTATCACGAGGCCGGTCACGCCATCGTCGGCCGCCTGGTGCCCGAGCACGACCCGGTCTACAAGGTCACCATCATTCCGCGCGGGCGCGCACTCGGCGTCACCATGTACCTGCCCGAAGGCGACAAGTACAGCATCAACCGGGTGGCGATCCAGTCGCAGCTGTGCTCGCTTTACGGCGGTCGCGTCGCCGAGGAGTTGATCTTTGGCGCCGACAAGGTCACCACGGGAGCGTCCAACGATATCGAGCGGGCCACCAAGATGGCGCGCAACATGGCGACCAAGTGGGGCTTGTCCGACGAGCTGGGGCCGATCACCTACGGCGAGGACGAGGACGAAGTCTTCCTCGGTCGTTCGGTGACGCAGCACAAGAGCATTTCGAACGAGACGGCGAGCAAGATCGACGAAGTGGTGCGTGGCATTCTCGATCGCGCCTATGCACGCACGAGGGAACTGCTCACTGCGAATCTGGACAAGCTGCACACGATGGCCGAATTGCTGCTGCAGTACGAGACCATCGACGCCCACCAGATCGACGACATCATGGCTGGTCGCGAGCCGGGTCCGCCTGCGGACTGGATCAAGAACGCTCCGTCCACCGGTTCGACGCCACCACCGCCGCCGCCCAAGAGCGACGCCGGCTCGCCGGTGGGCAAGGTGGGCGACCCGGCGGCGCAGAGCCGGACGGGGCTGGAAGGATGATGTTCTGCAGCTAGGCGGTCGGCCGCCGGGCGATGGACAGGCGAGGGCGGCCATGTGCCGCCCTCGTGCATGTCGCCGATGCGAATCGCAACGCGCGACAAATTAATTTCAACAAAAGGGTTGACGCATGCGGGCGGAGTCTGAATAATTCCGCTTCTGGCTTCACCGCCTCGACTGCCAGCTGTCGAAGCGGTGGAGTTCAAACTTTTCAGTGCGCCCGTAGCTCAGTTGGATAGAGTACCTGGCTACGAACTAGGTGGTCGGGAGTTCGAATCTCTCCGGGCGCACCATTTTACAAAGTGAGGCGGCGTGCTTGCACTCCGCCTCGTTTTCAAGGCGATCGGTGCTGCTGCGATTGCCCTGGAAACGGCAAGTCTTGATGCATGGTGTGCTTCGATACGGATTGACTGGGCGAGGCGTCACCCGTAACATTTGAAGGCTTCGGTGGCGCAAGCGATCGCGAATTCGAAAGCGGGGTATAGCTCAGTCTGGTAGAGCGTTGCGTTTGGGACGCAAAAGTCGGGGGTTCGAATCCCTCTGCCCCGACCAGCGACGTCTTGAAGGTTGTGACTGCGCCTGTAGCTCAACCGGATAGAGCATCGGCCTTCTAAGCCGACGGTTGCAGGTTCGAGTCCTGTCTGGCGCACCAGTTTGAAGATTTATGGTGGGTGTAGCTCAGCTGGTTAGAGTCCCGGATTGTGATTCCGGTTGTCGTGGGTTCGAATCCCATCACCCACCCCAGTTGCATGTCCAAGTTCATTGGGCCGTTAGCTCAGTTGGTAGAGCAGTTGACTCTTAATCAATTGGTCGAAGGTTCGAATCCTTCACGGCCCACCAATAAAAAGACGCCGATCGCTTGCGGTCGGCGTCTTTAGTTTGCGCCGCGGCCGTGCCTTGCCCAGCGCGGTTGCCGGGGCCGCCGATGCGGCGATATGGCTTGTGCTGCAAGGTCGGGCAACCGTAAAATGGCCCGCTTCCGTACAAGGGAAGCAGCAGCTTGGACGGGCAGTGCGCTGATATGGCGTGGGCGCCGCCAGCTGTCGTCTGGCGACCGACGAAGATCGCGGGATGCCGCGTTTGTTGCGCGTGCGACGAGGGTGGCAAGGCGAGAGTGGCGGAATTGGTAGACGCACCAGATTTAGGTTCTGGCGGTTAACCCCGTGGGGGTTCGAGTCCCCCCCCTCGCACCACACTCCACTGATTCCCTTTTTTTCAGGCGGCGACGCCGCCATGGCGCCTGTGGCAGGCCCACCACATTCGGTAGTACCAGGAGACGTCATGCAGGTTTCGGTTGAAAACATCGGCACGCTCGAGCGCAAGCTCACGGTGAAATTTCCGGCGGAGCGGTTCGAGAAGCAGGTGAGTGCGCGTATCGCTGAAATGGGTCGCACGGTCCGCTTGAAGGGGTTTCGGCCAGGCAAGGTGCCTGCGGCGGTGATTACGCAGCGGTTTGGCGACCAGGTGCGCGGTGAAGTGCTCTCCGACCTGATCGGCAGCACGCTGCGCGAAGCGGTCGATCAGGAAAAGCTGCAGCCGATCGCCAATCCCGCGATCAACACCACGGGACGCCCCGAGAACGGCGAAATCGCCTACACCGCCACCTTCGAGATCATGCCCGAGTTTCCGGCGGTCGACGTGGCCGCACTGGAAATCAATCGTCCGGTGGCGCAGGTGACCGATGCCGACATCGAAAAGATGCTGGAGACGCTGCGCCTGCAGCGGCGCACGTTCGACGAAGTCGAGCGGGCGTCGGCCGAGGCGGACTTCGTGATGTTCGAATATTCCGCGGTCGCGGGTGACTATCGGTTCCCGGCCGAGGGTCTCGAGCGGGCCGGCAGCGTGATCGGCTCCGGCACCCTGTTCAAGGCCCTGGATGAGGCGTTGACCGGGCGCAAGGCTGACGAGAGCTTCGATAGCGAGGTCGCTTTCCCGGAAGATTTCCGCAACGACCAGCTCGCTGGCAAGACGGCCCAGGTCAGTTTCAAGATCATCAAGGTGCAGGAGCCGAAGCTGCCCGAAATCGACGGCGAGTTTGCCAAGCTTTTCGGCATCGACGACGGCGACCTGGATACGTTCCGTAAGGAAGTGCGCGCCAATCTCGAGCGCGAGCTGAAGGCGGCCCTGATGGGTAAGCTGAAGTCGGAAGTGGCCGAAAAGCTGGCCGAGGCCCATGTCGGTCTGGACGTGCCGAAAATGATGGTGCAGTCCGAGGCGCGCAACCTGGCCGCCGGCAGCGTGCCGCAAGGTCAGGAACCGCCGCCGCAGCTGATCGAGGCCGCCATGCCGATCGCGCGCAAACGCGTGATCGCCGGCCTGCTGATGGGTGAAATCGCCCGCAAGCAGGAGATCCAGATCGACCGCAAGCGGATTGCCGAGCAGCTCGCCGCGATCGCCTCGACCTACGAGGAGCCGGAAAAGGTCATTGAACTGTACAACAGCGACCCCCAACTGATGTCCGGGCTGCAGAATCGCGTGATGGAAGATCAGGTGGCCGAGTGGGTGGCGGAACATGCCAGGACCACCAACCTGGACCAGAGCTTCGACGACGTGATGCGCCCAGCCGGTGCCTGATCGATTCAGGCATCATGTCCATCGGGCCTGAGCTGATTCAGGCCCGACGTAGTGTCAGGCACATCAACCGGAGAGCTGCAATGGCCATGGATCAGATCCAGAACCTCAATTTGGTACCGATGGTCGTCGAGCAGACGGCTCGTGGCGAGCGCTCCTACGACATCTACTCGCGTCTGCTGAAAGAGCGGGTGATCTTCCTCGTCGGCGAGGTGAACGACCAGGTCGCCAACCTGATCGTTGCGCAGATGCTGTTCCTGGAGTCGGAGAATCCGGACAAGGACATCAATTTCTATATCAACAGTCCGGGCGGGGCGGTAACCGCCGGCCTGGCGATCTACGACACCATGCAGTTCATCAAGCCGAGCGTCAGCACCATGTGCATCGGCCAGGCCTGCAGCATGGGTTCGTTCCTGTTGATGGCCGGTGCCAAGGGCAAGCGTTTCGCGTTGCCCAATTCGCGCATCATGATCCACCAGCCCTCGGGCGGTGCGCAGGGCCAGGCCACCGACATCGAGATCCAGGCGCGGGAAATCCTCTATATCCGCGAACGGCTCAACAAGCTTTATGTCGAACATACCGGCCAGCCGCTCGAAAAGATCGAGCTGGACATGGAGCGGGATCGCTTCATGAACGCGGTGGACGCCAAGGCTTATGGCCTCATCGACGAAGTGCTCGACAAACGCGCCGTTGAAACGGTCAAATCGGCCTGATTTGACCGTTCTCCCCGGAGTCGCGAGGCGGGCTCCACGTCTGCAGGCAGACGTGGAGCCTTGTGTTATTCTCGCGACGCATTCAGGTTTATAGCGGGATCCAGAGTATGAGTGACGACCGGCAGGGGCGTTCCAGCGACAGCGGCAAGATTCTCTATTGCTCCTTCTGTGGCAAGAGCCAGCATGAAGTGCGCAAACTGATCGCGGGTCCGTCCGTGTTCATTTGCGACGAATGCGTGGAATTGTGCAACGACATCATTCGCGAGGAGCTGGAAGAGAAGGCGGCCTCCGGGCGCACCCACCTGCCCAAGCCGCGTGAAATCCGCGAGTCGCTGGACCAGTACGTGGTCGGCCAGACCCGCGCCAAGAAGGCGCTGGCGGTGGCCGTGTACAACCACTACAAGCGCATCGAGTCGCGGCAGAAGAGCGACGAGATCGAACTGGGCAAGTCGAATATCCTGCTGATCGGCCCGACCGGATCGGGCAAGACCCTGCTGGCCGAGACCCTGGCCCGCCTGCTCAACGTGCCGTTCACGATCGCCGACGCCACCACGCTCACGGAAGCGGGTTATGTCGGCGAGGACGTCGAGAACATCATCCAGAAGCTGCTGCAGAAGTGCGACTACGATGTCGAGAAAGCGCAGTCGGGCATCGTCTACATCGACGAAATAGACAAGATCTCGCGCAAGAGCGAAAACCCGTCGATCACCCGTGACGTATCGGGCGAAGGCGTGCAGCAGGCACTGCTGAAGCTGATCGAAGGCACGCTGGCCTCGGTGCCGCCGCAGGGCGGACGCAAGCATCCCCAGCAGGAATTCCTGCAGGTCGACACCAAGAACATCCTGTTCATCTGCGGTGGCGCGTTTGCCGGTCTGGAGAAGGTCATCCAGCAGCGTTCCGAGAACACCAGCATCGGTTTTTCGGCCGAGGTGCGCAGCAAGGAGCGTACCGAGAACCTGGGCAAGGTGTTGTCGGATGTGGAGCCGGCCGACCTGGTGCGTTTCGGCCTGATTCCCGAGTTCGTCGGCCGGCTGCCGGTGGTGGCGACGCTGGACGAATTGGACGAGGCGGCGTTGGTGAAGATTCTCACTGAGCCCAAGAACGCCGTCACCAAGCAGTTCAAGAAGTTGTTCGAGATGGAAGAGGTCGAGCTGGAGTTCAGGCCCGAAGCCCTGCAGGCCATCGCGAAGAAGGCGCTCAAGCGCAAGACCGGGGCACGCGGCCTGCGCACCATCCTGGAACAGGTGCTGCTCGACACCATGTACGAGCTGCCCTCGCTGGAGCACGTGAGCAAGGTCGTGGTGGACGATGCCGTGATCGATGGCCAGGCCGAGCCGTACCTGATCTACCGCGGCAACCTGCAGCAGCGCGTTGCCAGCGATGGTGGCGACGCCGCCTGAGAGCGCTGTCGGCGCGGGAGCCGTGCAAGCGGCGTTACGGTTGTCGCCGGGCAGCCGGTCGCAACGCGGTGCAAGGCGGTCCTCCGGCCGCCGCTCGGCATGGTCCTGGGCCTGCCGATCTCGTGCCACCTCAATCCCAACCGTGCCGGCATGGGCTGTCGCCAGGCACGCATCGCGGTGCCGCCGGTGCTTTGCCGCGGGAGTTCTCCACAGCAAATGTGCGCGCCTTCTGTACCAGCCTGTGGACAAGCCACGGCATGCCCTTTGCCGACAGGTACTTGCTACGCGTTGGCTAGTTTTTGCGCAGTGACGGGCATCGCGCGCGGAGTTCTCCACAGCGGTTGTGGAGAGCGACCGGGGAAGGCTGTGGACAACCGGGCTATCTGTCTGATCGTGAAGGCGCTGGTGACGGCGTGCGCAGATATTGCGCAGGTCGGTTCGGCACCGCGGCCGGCACCCTCGGTATTCAGATCGGCAACGGGAAAAGCCACAGCGAGGTGGCGCCCAGGCTGCCGCCGATCGCCATCGCCGCGAGTACGTCACTGGGGTAGTGCAGGCCCAGGATGACGCGGGATGCCGCGACCAGCGAAGAGAACCCGAGCAGCAGCGGCGCCAGCGACGGATACCACGCTATCGCGACCATGCTGAAGCTCACCGCCTGCAGGGTATGCCCCGACGGGAAGCTGAATTCGTCCAGCGGCGGCACATGGGCGATCACGCCGGGGCAGGCCCGATAAGGACGGGGGCGACGGGTCCACCGCTTGAGCAGGCGGTAGAGCAGCAATGCAACGAGGCCGGTGACAGCCATGTGGGCGGCGGCGATCCACCCACGATCGCCGCCCACCACGGCCAGCACGGCCATCAGCGCATACCAGAAGATGCCGTCGCCCAGCCGGCTGACGACACCGAAGAACAGGCCCACGAGCCGTCGCGCACCCCAGCGGTTGGCGGCCACGCATACACGGCGATCCAGCGCGAAGCGGGGTCCGATGGGAAGCTCAGGCGTGGGCAGGGGTGGCAAGGTGTTCATGCGGATGTTCCTCGGCCATGTCGCGAAGAAGGGTCTCGAAATCGCGGATTACCGAATCCGGTGACAGTCCGGCCATGCTGGCGTGGGCGGCACGGCCCATGTGCCGGATCAGCCCCGGGTTGCTGGCCAGCCTGGCGGCGGCGTCGACGAAGGCTTCGGCGTCGCCGCAGGCGATGGGGTAGCCGTTGATGCCATCGACCAGGTGTTCGCGTGCGGCGCCTTCGGCATAGGCCACCACTGGCAGTCCCGCGGCGAGTGCCTCGAGGATCACGTTGCCGAAGGTCTCGCTGAGGCTGGGAAACACGAACAGGTCGGCGCTGGCGAAATGCCGTGCCAGTGCTTCGCCGCGCTGCACGCCGGCGAAGATGAAATCCGGGTGCGCCTGCTGCAGGTCGGCGCGGGCAGGGCCGTCGCCGACCCAGACGTAGCGCGCATGCGGGTTCTGCCGGCGGATCGCGGCAAACGCCCGCACCGCCAGATCGAGGTTCTTTTCCGGAGCAATGCGTCCCACGTACAGCACCACCGGCGTCATCGCATCGGCGCCCCAGCGGCCGCGCAGGTCGTCGTCGCGCCTGTGCGGGTGGAACAGCTGCGTATCCACCGCGCGGCGGAGCAGCCGTGCATTGACGATGCCCATGCGGCGCAGCTCCTGGGAAAGCGCGTCGGTGGGCACCAGGGTGGCGGCGGCACGCTGGTGGAAGCGGCGAAGATAGTGGCGCACCAGCGGGGTGAGAAGGCCGACGCCGTAGTGATCGGCATAATGGTCGAAGCGGGTGTGGAAACCGCTGCTGACGGGAATGCCCATGCGCCTGGCGGTGCGGATGGCCGACCAGCCCAATGGACCCTCGGTGGCAATATAGACGGCATCCGGCCGCTGGTCGCGCCAATGCCTGCCCAGCTTGCGACCGGCCGGCAGGCCGAAGCGCAGGCCGGGATAACGGGGTAGCGAGCCGCCGTGCATGTTCAGCACGTCGATGCCTGGCTCGTCGTCGTGGGGCAGCGCTTGTCGCGGCCGAATCAGGTCCACGCTGTGGCCGCGCCTGGCCAGGCCCGCGGCAAGGCTGTGCACGGTAAGCGCGACGCCGTTGACTTCCGGGGGATAGGTTTCACTGACGATGCCGATGCGCATGACGACGGTATCCGTGCTGGCTGGCGGCAGTGTGGGTGGCCGGCGTTGCGCGCGGATGGCGGCCGCATGACATCGCGATGACCTGGCTTTCGTGGCCGCTGCCCGCGGGAGCGGGGAAGCGGCGGCGTCAGTGGCCCAGGAACATGGATATCCCCAGGCCGGCCCACCAGGCCGGCAGCGTGCCGGACAGGCGGCGGCGGAAGCCCGCGTCCAGTTGCAGTCGAGGCGTGGCTTGCCAGGCCAGGCCGCCGCCACCCAGCGTGCCGCTGACCGATCCCGCTTCGCGTTGCCATGCCGCTTCGACGTAAAGCGAAAGCGACTCGCCCAGTGCCTGGCTGTGGTTGATCACGGCGGTGTAGCTGTCGCGGCCGCCAGCGCGGACATCTTCCAGGTAGGTGCCGATGCTGCTGCGCGCGTCCAGTTGCTGGCTGGCGGACAGGCCCATCAGGTACTGCCGCCGGCTGTTGCGGAAGGCGCGGCTGCCGTCGGTGAACTCGACGCTGCCCAGCAAGCCCCAGCTGAACGAGGGGCGAGGCGAGGGCAGCACGAATTTCAGGGCCAGGTTGCTGTCGCCGCGCCCTACGCTGTCGGCGTGGATGCCGGCACCGCTTTGCCGCAGGTGGTTGTACAGCGAATCGCCAAGCTGCAGTTCCAGTGCGCCACCCAGGCCCAGTCGCAGCAGGCTGTCGGCGCTGTACTGGGTGCTGCCGACGCCGGCGCTCCGGTCCTGGCTCCAGCTTGGCAGCCCCTGCTCGATGGTCATCTCGCCAGCGTCCAGCACGGCGGGGGTGAAGCCCAGCCCCGGGCGGTCGTAGCCGGGGTTGTCGGCCCGCGCTGCCGGCGCGATCGCCAGGCCCAGCAGCAGCATGGCGGACAAGCCCGTTCGTCCCGGACGGGCGGGTCGCGCCGTCCGGTTCGGGTGGTTGCCGCGGTATCGGCTAAAATCCATCGCTTCGCTCCATTTCTCTTGAAAAAATCCCATGACCGTACGTACCCGCTTTGCCCCCAGTCCCACCGGTTTCCTGCATATCGGCGGCGCCCGCACGGCGCTGTATTGCTGGCTGGAATCGCGCCGTCGTGGCGGTGAATTCGTGCTGCGCATCGAGGACACCGACCGCGAGCGCTCGACGGACGCGGCGGTGCAGGCGATTCTCGACGCGATGCAGTGGCTGGGCCTCAACCACGATGAAGGCCCGTTCTACCAGACCCAGCGGCTGGACCGATACCGCCAGGTCGCCGATGAGCTGGTCGCCGCCGGCAAGGCCTACTACGCCTACGAGAGCAAGGACGAGATCGATGCGATGCGCGAGGCTGCCATGGCCAGGGGCGAAAAGCCACGCTACAACGGCTACTACCGCGATCGCCATGAACCCTTGCGCGACGATCCCAACCGGGTGATCCGCTTCCGCAACCCGAATGAGGGCTCGGTGGTGTTCGAGGACAAGGTGAAGGGCCGGATCGAGTGGAGCAACAGCGAGCTGGATGACCTGGTGATCTTCCGTTCCGACGGCTGGCCGACCTACAACTTCGCCGTCGTGGTCGACGACATCGACATGGGCATCACCGAGGTGATTCGTGGCGACGACCACGTCAACAACACGCCGCGCCAGATCAACATCTACCAGGCGCTGGGCGCCAGGGTGCCGGAGTTTGCCCATCTGCCGATGATCCTGGACAAGGAGGGCAAGAAACTCTCTAAGCGCACCAGCGCGGTGAGCGTGATGGAGTATCGCGAGGACGGCCTGCTGCCGCACGCGCTGCTGAATTACCTGGTTCGGCTGGGCTGGTCCCACGGCGACCAGGAGATTTTCTCGCGCGAGCAGATGATTGCGCTGTTCGACATTGCCGACGTGAACAAGGCCGCGTCGCGCTTCGATACCGAGAAGCTGGCCTGGCTCAACCAGCACTACCTCAAGACGGACGAGCCGCAGTCGCTGGTTGCGGAGTTCGAATGGCATCTGCATCGTGCCGGTATCGACGTGGCCGCCGGGCCTGCGCCGATCGACGTGATCGTCGCCCTGCGCGATCGCGTGCATACGCTGAAGGAAATGGCCGAGCGGGCGAAGATCTGGTACGGGCCCATTCTGGAATGGGACGAAAAGGCCGTCGCCAAGCATCTGAAAAACGATAGCGCGGCCGCCGTGCTGGGCGAGACGAAGTCGCTGCTTGCCGATTGCGCGTGGAACCCCGAGGCGATCCATCAGGTGGTCGAGCAGGTGGCGGCAAAGCTGGCCCTGGGCATGGGCAAGATCGCCCAGCCGCTGCGCGTGGCGATGACGGGTACCCAGGTGTCGCCTTCGATCGACCACACCATCTACCTGGCCGGTCGCGACGAGGCGCTCAGGCGGATCGATGCGGCAATCGCCCTGATCCAGGGCCGGTTGTCCCCATGACCGGATCGCAGCCGCTGCCGCATGAATGAGTTGCTGGCCAGGGCCACCCACGGCGTCGACATGGATTCGCCCGGCGCGTTCTGGCACGTATTCTTCAACCTCTTGAACATGGTGCCGTGGGCGGCCATGTTCTGGTGGAACCTGGCGTTTGTCGTCGTCGGCCTGCTGCTGGGCCGGTGGCGCGGGCGGACGCTCGAAGGTGCATTATGGGCGTGGGTACTGGGGCCGATCGGCTGGGTCGTGGTGTTGCTGAGGCCTCGCCACCAGCCACGCGCGGAGCCGCCGCCATTGCACCGGGCGCGCGGGATGTCTCAACGGGAGCAGGGTGAACGCGGTGAGTGACCAAGGTAGCGACAACCGGCACGCGCATCACCCGCATCGGCATGATGCGAAGGGGTTCGTGCGCGAGGTCGAGCGCGCCAGCAGGGAGCGCGGGCTGCGGCTGACCCCGTTGCGCAAGGAGGTGCTGGAGTTGCTGGCGATCGAACACAAGCCGGTCAAGGCCTACGACCTGCTCGACCGGCTGCGCGAAAAGCATGGCAACGCGGCGCCTCCGACGATCTATCGCGCACTCGATTTCCTGCTCGAAAACGGCTTTATCCACAAGCTGGAGTCGATCAACGCCTTCGTGTCCTGCCACCATCCGGCCGAAGCGCATCAGGTGCCCTTTCTGATTTGCGATGTCTGCTCCAGTGCGCAGGAAGTCTGCGACGAGCGGGTGGCCGAGCTGATCAAGGCCCAGGCCCGGTCGCTGGGTTTCCGCCCGCAGGCGCAGACCATCGAGGTGCACGGTGTCTGCAAGCGATGCCATCCGCCCTGATCCGTCTGACGGCAGGGTATGGCGCGAACCGGTGTTACTAAGTAACATTGCGGGCCGGTGTCCGAATCGCCACCTCTGGCGGTGCCGGGTCAGGTCTGGACTGGATGGAATTGGAGTCGCAGCGCAAAAACCGCTGGTGGCGTGTGGCCGACCGTGTCGGCGCGGCGGCATCGTTCCTGTGCGCCATCCACTGCGCCGCGCTTCCTTTCGTGCTGGCGCTGCTGCCGTTTCTCGGGCTGGAGTTCCTCGCCGATCACCGCTTCGAACGCGGCTTCGTCACCTGTGCCTGCCTGCTGGCGACCTTTGCGATGGTGCGGGGGTTCCGCCGACACCAGCATCCCCTGCCGTTGCTGTTGGCCGTCCCCGGGCTGGCCCTGCTGTTGCTGGGGGTTACCTATGCCGAGCATGACCCGGTTGCCGTGCACAGTGTGCTGGTGACCTGCGGTGGGCTGCTGCTGGCCGCGGCCCATTTCGTCAATTTGCGCCGCGACAGCGGGCACGCGCACGTGCATGGGCCTTTCTGCGCCCGCTGAGTGGCGGATTCGCGCTTGTGATTGTGTAACGGACGGGGCCCTGCCTAGCATTCACGGATGAGCATGCCCCATAACCACGACCATCCGCATACTCACGCGCACGATTCGCATGAGGCGCATTTTCACGCCCATGCCCACGATCACCATCACGATGCGGCTCCCGCGCTTCGCGGTCGCAAACTGTTGTTCGCCTTCGTGCTGACCACCGCCATGATGGTCATCGAGGTGATCGGCGGCCTCTGGTCCGGTTCGCTGGCGCTGCTGGCGGATGCGGGCCACATGATGGTGGACGCGTTGGCCCTGTTGCTGGCGGTGGTCGCGGTCGCCATGGCGGCGCGGCCGGCCGATGCCCGGCGCAGCTACGGCTACGGGCGAATCGAGGTGTTGGTCGGTTTTGTCAACGCGCTTAGCCAGTTCGTGCTGGTCGGCTGGATCGTCTACGAGGCCATCACCCGGCTGATCCATCCGGCGCAGATCCTTTCCGGCGTGATGTTCTTCGTGGCGATCGCCGGCTTGCTGGTGAACATGCTGGTGCTGCGCACCTTGCACGGCCATGCGCACGACGACGTCAACCTCGCCGGCGCCAGCCTGCACGTCCTGGGCGACCTGCTGGGCTCGTTGGCCGCCGTGGTGGCGGCCCTGCTGATCCGCTGGTTCGGCTGGCAGTGGGCCGATCCGGTGCTGTCCATGCTGGTGGCGCTGCTGATTCTCTCCAGCGCCTGGCGGCTGTTGCGCCGGTCGACCCACATCCTGCTGGAGGGCGTGCCCGACGGCCTGGACAGTGCGGCCATGGTCGCTGCCCTGCACGGGGCCGACCCGGCCATCCGCAATGTCCATCATCTGCACGTGTGGCAACTGGCCTCGGGCTCGCGCATGGCGACCCTGCACGTGGAGATGCGCGACGTCGCCGCCAGCGCGCGCGCGCTGCGCGCGGTCAGGCAGGTCTTGCTGGAGCGCTTCCAGGTTCAGCACGTGACCGTGCAGATCGATCCCGACGAGTGTCCGGACGGTTCGCGGGGCTGCGCCGGCCGGGATCATGCCTGCTGACTATGGCGTTTGCTTCGGCACTGCTATCATGGTCGGCCGTTCATCCAACAAATCAAGGTGTTCCCATGGGCAAGGGCGATCGCAAGACCCGGCGCGGCAAGATCAATCGAAGCAGCTACGGCAATACCCGTGCGCATACCGTGGTGCCGGCGGTGGTTGGCGCCAAGGCCACCGTGACCAAGCCGGCCGCAGCCAAGAAGGCCGCACCGAAGAAGAAGTCGGCCTGAATCGGCCACGGTTTCGGTGAGCAGCATCGACCCCGCTTCGGCGGGGTTTTTGTTGCGGCTGGCCGTGCCGGGCGCCCGGCTCCGGCGCGGGTCGGCTGGCCTGTCCATTGGCCCGGGCTGAACCCGGGCTTCTTCGAGCGCGGCGATGGCTTGCCGCACGCGCCCTTGCTGTGTATGATGCGTCTTCACGTATTAATGCGTTAGTACATTATGAAGCGCCGATCGCTTGATCCGGAAACCCCCGCCCAGTCCGCCGAGCTGAGCCTCTGCGAGGCATTGCTCTCGCTCAAGAGCACGGATGAAATGGGCGCCTTTCTGTGCGATTTGTGCACGCCGGCCGAGCTCGAGGTGCTGGTGGATCGCTGGCGTGTGGTGCCGTTCCTGCTGGAAGGGGTGTCGTATCGGGAAATCCACGAGCGCACCGCGGTCAGCATCACCACCATCGGGCGCGTCGCGCGCTATCTCAACCAGGGCAGCGGCGGTTATCTGGCAGCGGCCGCACGGGCCGCACGGCGGCTACCCCCCGCAACAAGGAAGGCAAAGGTATGAAGACGCGCGATCGTTTGCGCATTGCGATGCAGAAGTCCGGCCGGCTGACCGAGCCGGCGCTGAACCTGCTCAATCGTTGCGGGCTGAGCTTCAGGCAAAGCCGCGACAAGCTGTTCTGTTTCGGCGAAGGCGAACCGGTGGACCTGTTGCTGGTGCGCGACGACGACATCCCCGGCCTGATCGCGCAGGGCGTGTGCGATCTCGGCATCGTCGGCCGCAACGTGCTCAATGAATTCCAGCTCAGCCAGTCCGGCCTCGATGCCGAGCCGCTGCAAGAGCTGCGCCCCCTCGGCTTCGGGCGATGCCGGCTTTCGATCGCCGTTCCCAATGAGCTGGACTACCAGGGGCCACGGCAGCTGGAAGGGCGTCGCATCGCCACCTCGTACCCCGGACTGCTGGGCGAGTGGTTGCGCAGCCATGGGGTGAATGCCGGCGTGGTGACGCTTGCCGGTTCGGTGGAGATCGCGCCGAAGCTGGGTACGGCCGACGCGATCTGCGATCTGGTGCAGAGCGGCGGCACCCTGGTGGCGAACCAGTTGCGCGAAGCGGATATCCTGCTGGAGAGCCAGGCCGTGCTGGCAGGGTCGCTGGCGCTGCCGGCGGACGAGCGCGGCGACATGCTCGAGCTGTTGCTGAAACGGCTGGATGGCGTGATCCAGGTACGCGAGTCGCGCCTGTTGCTGCTGCAGACCTCGCGCGCCGCGCTGGAGGCGGTGACCCGGCTCCTGCCCGGCGGTCCGCAGCCGACCCTGTTGCCGGTGCTGGGTCAGCCGGATCAGCTGATGCTGCAGGCCCTGTGCGCCGGCGAGGTGAGTTGGCGGCAGCTGGAAGAGATCAAGAAGGCCGGTGCGCGCGAGATGCTGGTGCTGCCGGTGGAGAAGATGCTTGCTTGAGGAACGCGCCGGCATGAACGGGAATCGCAACTGTCGCCTGGAGCTGAGGAGTGGATCGCGGTGAAGCGTCTGGACTGGAACACCCTGGCCGAGGCCGCTCGCATCGACGCGTTGGCGCGTCCGGCCCAGTCGCGCGCGGCGGAATTGCACGACGGCGTGGCGCAGATCATTGCCGCCGTGCGCGGGCGCGGCGATGCCGCCCTGCTGGAGTTCAGCGCCAGGTACGACCGCTGCAGCCTGTCGTCGGTCGTCGTCGAGGAAACGGAGTTTGCCGCCGCCGAGGCGGCTCTCGACCCCGCCCTCAAGGCGGCCATCGATGAGGCCGCCGGGCGGATCGAGCTGTTCCATCGCGCCACCGCGCCGCAAGCGGCAGCCGTCGACACCGCGCCAGGCGTGCGCGTGGAACGGATGCTGCGCCCGATCAGCCGGGTGGGGCTGTATGTGCCGGCCGGTTCGGCGCCGTTGCCGTCCACCGCCCTGATGCTGGGCGTGCCCGCGCGCATTGCCGGCTGTCGCGAGGTGGTGCTGTGCTCGCCCGCGCGCGCCGACGGCAGCTGCGACGAGGCGGTGCTGTATGCGGCGCGGATTACCGGCGTGCACAAGGTATTCAAGCTCGGCGGTGCGCAGGCGATAGCGGCGATGGCCTATGGCACCGCCAGCGTGCCGCGTTGCGACAAGCTGTTCGGCCCGGGGAATTCGTGGGTGACGGAAGCCAAATTGCAGGTATCGTCCGATCCCGAGGGCGCGGCGATCGACATGCCGGCCGGTCCTTCCGAGGTGCTGGTGATCGCCGATGCCCAGGCCAACCCGGTCTTCGTCGCCGCCGACCTGCTGTCGCAGGCCGAGCACGGGCCGGATTCCCAGGTGATCCTGCTGAGCCCTTCGGCGCAGCTGCTGGACCAGGTGGCCGGCGAGGTCGAAAGGCAGTGCGCGACCCTGCCGCGTGACGGCATTGCCCGGCAGGCGCTGGCGCAGAGCCGGCTGATTGCCGTGGAGTCGCTGGCCCAGGCGGTCGAGGTGAGCAACCGCTATGCGCCGGAACACCTGATCCTGCAGGTGGCGCAACCGCGCCGGCTGCTCGAGGGCATCGACAGCGCCGGCTCGGTCTTCCTCGGCCCCTGGACGCCGGAATCGGTGGGCGACTACTGCAGCGGCAGCAACCACGTCCTGCCCACCTACGGTTATGCGCGCAGTTACAGCGGCGTGTCGGTGGCCAGTTACCAGAAGCAGATCAGCGTGCAGGAAGTCAGCGCCGAGGGGCTGCGGCGGATCGGCCCGTGTACGGCCACGCTGGCGGCGGCCGAGCAACTGGAGGCCCATCGCCGGGCGGTCACCCTGCGGCTCGAGGCGCTCGACGCGCAGGAGTCAGGCGCATGAGCGTGCTCGATCTGGCCCGGCCCGAGATTCGCGCCATGCAGCCCTATTCCTCGGCGCGGATGGAGGCCAGTGGCGGCCAGGTGTTCCTCAACGCCAATGAATCGGCATGGGCGCCGCCCGGCGACCACGGCCTAGGCTGCAACCGCTATCCGGAACCGCAGCCGGCGGCGCTGCTGGACGCGCTGGCCACCCTTTACGGCGTGCGCCGTGAACAGGTGCTGGTCGGCCGCGGCAGCGACGAGGCGATCGACCTGCTGGTGCGCGCGTTCTGTCGCGCCGGGCAGGACGCGATCCTGATCCAGCCGCCGACCTTCGGCATGTACGCGGTGTGCGCGCGGATCCAGAACGCCGCGGTGGTCGAGGTGCCGCTGGCGGCCGACTTCGGGCTGGACGTGGACGCGGTGCTCGCGGCGGTCACCCCCGCGGTCAAGCTGGTATTCGTCTGCTCGCCGAACAACCCCAGCGGCAAGGGGGTCGCGCGCGCCGCGGTCGAACGCCTGCTGCAGGGGTTGGCCGGCCGCGCGTTGCTGGTGGTCGACGAAGCCTATGTCGAGTTTTCCGATGGCGGCAGCGTGATCGAGCTGATCGACCGCCATGAATGCCTGGCCGTGCTGCGCACCTTGTCCAAGGCCTGGGCGCTGGCGGGTGCGCGCATTGGCAGCGTGCTGGCGGATCCGGCCGTCATTGCGCTGCTGCGCCGGATCATGCCGCCGTACCCGCTGCCCTCGCCATGCGTGGCTGCCGCGCTGGCCGCGCTGTCGCCGCAAGGCCAGCAACAGGCGCACGAACACCTGGCCGTGGTGCGGCTGGAACTGCGGCGCATGCATGCCGCGCTGGCGGCATTGCCCGGGGTGCGCGCGGTGCTGCCATCGCAGGCGAATTTCCTCGCGGTGCGGTTCGACGACCCGGCCGCGGCGTACCGGCGGCTGCTGGATGCCGGCGTGGTGGTGCGGGACGTGCGGCGTTATCCGAACCTGCAGGACGCCCTGCGCATCACGATCGGCACGCCGCAGGAGAATGAGCGGGTGTTGAGCGTGCTGGACCCAATCGCCAACGGTGAGCGTGCATGAGCCGCAAGATACTTTTCATCGATCGTGACGGCTGCCTGATCGAGGAGCCTGCCGACGAGCAGGTCGACAGCTACGCGAAATTGAACCTGTTGCCCGGCGTGATCGCCGCGCTGCAGCGGTTCGTCGGCGCGGGCTACGAGCTTGTCATGGTGACCAACCAGGACGGCCTGGGCACCAGCAGCTTCCCGCAGGGCGATTTCGACGGGCCGCACGACCTGCTGCTGGGCCTGCTCGCCTCGCAGGGAATCACTTTCCGCGAGATCCTGATCGACCGCAGTTTCCCCCATGAAGGCAAGGACACCCGCAAGCCGGGCGTCGGCATGATGCGCCACTATCTTGCCGACGACAGCTGGAGCCGCGCGGCCTCGGCCATGGTGGGCGACCGCGAAACCGACCTGCAGTTTGCCGCGAACCTGGGTGTGCGCGGTCTGCGCGTGGGGCCGCAGGGCGTGGGCTGGAACGAACTGGCGCACCAGTTGCTGGACGCGCCGCGTACCGCGACCGTCGTGCGCAACACCAGGGAAACCCGCATCACGGTCAGCGTGGACCTGGACCGGGTGGCCGAGCCGAAGGCGCATACCGGGCTGGGCTTCTTCGATCACATGCTGGAGCAGATCGGCAAGCACGGCGGCTTCGCGCTGACGCTAGCCTGCGACGGCGATACCCATATCGACGAGCATCACACGATCGAGGACTGCGCGCTGGCGCTGGGCCAGGCGCTGAAGCAGGCGCTGGGCGACAAGCGCGGCATCGGTCGTTACGGCTTCACCCTGCCGATGGACGAGGCCCACGCCAGCGCGGCGCTGGATCTGTCCGGGCGGCCGTATTTCGTGTTCGAGGGCCGCTTTCCGCGTGAGCGGGTGGGCGAGGTGCCGACCGAGCTGGTGCCGCATTTCTTCCATTCGCTGTGCGAAACGCTGGGGGCGAACCTGCACCTGAGCGTGCAGGGCGACAACGCGCACCACATGGTCGAGGCCTGCTTCAAGGTGGTCGCCCGCACGCTGCGCCAGGCGATCCGGCGCGAGGGCAGCGAGCTGCCCAGCACCAAGGGCACGCTGTAATGAGCGTCGTCCTGGTGGATGCGGGCGGTACCAACATCGGCTCGGTCCGCTATGCGCTGCAGCGCCTGGGTGTGGAGGCCAGCCTGACGGCCGACCCCGCGACGATACGGGCGGCCGACAAGGTGATCCTGCCCGGCGTGGGCGCTGCCGGCCCGGGCATGGCACGCCTGCACCAGCTGGGCCTGGTCGACCTGATGCGCTCGCTGACCCAGCCCGTGCTCGGCGTGTGCCTCGGCATGCAGCTGTTGTGCGCGCATTCGGAAGAGGGCGATACCGAGTGCCTCGGCCTGATCCCGGCGCCGGTACGGCATTTTCCGCGCGACGCGGGCCTGCCCGTGCCGCACATGGGCTGGAATCGTCTGCAGGTCGAGCGCGCGCACCCGCTGCTGGCCGGGCTGAGCGGCGGCGAGCAGGCCTATTTCGTGCACAGCTACGCCGTGCCGTTGGGCGATTACAGCCTCGCGACGACGGACTACGGCGGCCCGTTCTCGGCGGTGATCGCGCGCGACAATTTCCACGGCATGCAATTCCATCCCGAGCGTTCCGCCGCCGTCGGCGCCAGATTATTGAAGAATTTCCTCGACCTATGACTTTCGACGTCATTCCAGCGATCGACCTGCGTGAAGGCCGGGTGGTGCGCCTGCGCCAGGGCGACTACGGGCAACAGACGAACTACGCCACCGATCCGCGCGAGCTTGCCCGGCGCTATCTGCACGCCGGCGCCCGCTGGCTGCACCTGGTCGACCTGGATGGCGCCCGGTCCGGCGCGCTGGACAACCTCGCCGTGATCAAGGCGATCTGCGCCGACGGCATCGAGGTCCAGGCCGGTGGTGGCGTGCGCCGCGAAGACGATCTGCGGCGCCTTTTCGACGTGGGCGTGCGGCGGGTGGTGCTTGGCAGCGTGGCGATCCGTGAGCCCGACCTGGTGGCTGGCTGGCTCGACACCTACGGCAGCGAGCGCATCACCCTCGCCCTCGATACGCGCCGTATCGGCGATGCGTGGGCGCTGCCCAGCGCCGGCTGGACCGAGATGGAGTCGCGCACGCTGGACGAGCTGGCACCCTGGTACGCCGAGCGGGGTGCCCGCCAGCTGCTGTGCACCGACATCGAGCGTGACGGCATGCTGGCCGGTTTCAATCTGGAACTGTATCGCCACCTGGCCGACACCGTGCCTGAACTGGCCGTGCAGGCATCGGGCGGGGTGCGCTCGCTGGACGATATTCGTGCCGCGCGGGAAGCCGGTGCCCGGGCCGTGATACTGGGTCGGGCGCTGCTGGAAGGGCGCTTCACCCTCGAGGACGCACTGGCATGTTGAGCCGACGCATCATTCCCTGCCTCGATGTGCGCGACGGCCAGGTGGTCAAGGGCGTCCGGTTCCGCGACCACGTGGTGATGGGGGAGGTCGTGGACCTCGCCCTGCGCTATCGCGACCAGGGCGCCGACGAACTGGTGTTCTACGACATCACCGCCAGCCCCGAGGGGCGCAGTGTCGATCGCGGCTGGGTGAAGCGCGTGGCGCGGGTCATCGACATCCCCTTTTGCGTGGCCGGCGGCATCCGCTCGGTCGACGAGGCGCGCGCGGTCCTGTATGCCGGTGCGGACAAGATCTCGGTGAATTCGCCCGCCCTGGAGCGGCCGGAACTGATCGACGAGCTGGCCGCCGCGTTCGGTGTGCAGTGCGTCGTCGTCGGGATCGATTCGCTCGCCGACGCCGACGGCGAATGGCGCGTGCGCCAGTACAGCGGCGATCCCTCGAGAACGCGGGCGCTGCCGCGCAGGACGATGGACTGGATCGTCGAGGCGCAGCAGCGCGGCGCCGGCGAGATCGTGCTCAATTGCATGGGTAGCGACGGCGTGCGTGCCGGTTATGATCTTTCGCAGCTGGTGGAGGCGCGCGGCATGTGCCAGGTGCCGCTGATTGCCTCCGGCGGCGCCGGTGCGATGGAACATTTCCGCCCGGTTTTCGCCGAGGCCGACGTGGACGGCGCGCTGGCGGCGAGTGTGTTCCACTCGGGCGCGATCGCGATTCCCGAGCTGAAGCATTATCTGGACGTGCAGGGTGTCGCCGTAAGACTTTAGCGCGGGGCCGCGGGCGGTCCCCGCAGGGCACGGCGCAGGCCGCTGCATGCACGGCTGTTGCCGGTGCGTCCCCTTCATCCACTGATTCGATGGTGCCTCCCATGACTGATTGCGTCGCAACTACCGCCGATCTCACGCGCCTGGACTGGGCCAAGGGCGACGGCCTGTTGCCGGCGATCGTGCAGCACTGGCTGAGCGGCGAAGTGTTGATGCTCGGCTACATGAATGCCGACGCCCTCAACCGCACGCGCAGCAGCGGCCAGGTCACGTTCTACAGCCGCAGCAAGCAGCGCCTGTGGACCAAGGGCGAGAGTTCGGGCCATGTGCTGGCGTTGAAATCCATACGCATCGATTGCGACGCGGACACCCTGCTGGTGCAGGCCGAGCCGCACGGCCCGACCTGCCACAACGGCACCTCCAGCTGCTTTGGCCAGAGCGCCGAGGTGCGTCCGCCGATGGGCTTTCTCGCCGAACTCGACGCCCTGGTGGCCCGCCGCGAGGCCGAGCGCCCGCCGGGCAGCTATACCACCAGCCTGTTCGAAGGCGGTATCCGCCGGATGGCGCAGAAGGTGGGCGAGGAAGGCGTGGAAACCGCGCTGGCCGCGGTGGCCCAGGACGACGCCGAGCTGCTGGGCGAGGCGGCGGACCTGCTGTTCCATCTCACCGTGGTGCTGCGCGCCCGCGGCCTGTCGCTGACCGACGTGGCGGCGCTGTTGGCCAGGCGGCATGTACCCCGCGCTGAAAAATAGGGCCTGCCAGCTATCGCGAGGCCGCGGACAGGCCTGTCGAGGCGGGCATGGCGGGGACAAATGGCACGGCGCGACCGGGAGTGACCTGCTTGCGCCACAGCGCCAGCTGCTCGTCGATGCCGCTGCCGATATCGATCTGCGGCTGTGACGGGGTGAGTTTGTCCTGGGTCTCCCACTGGCCGATATCGTGGCTGGCCAGGTGGAAGGCATCGACGAAGTCATCCGTGCGGTTCAGCGCATCGACCAGCCAGGCCTTGCCGAAGTAGGTGATGTCCGAGTCGCTGCCGCAGCCGAACGAGCTGCGGTCGGCGCGGGCGGCGGTGAGCACCAGGGTGCCGGGGCCTTGCAGCGGCGGCACGAAGCCGCCGGAGTAGCAGGCGTTGACCACCACGACCTTCCACTTCAGCGGGTGTTCGGCGAGGATTCCGGCCAGGTCCCGTGCGCCGATCTGGTCCAGCGGCAGCGGGTCCATGTCGACCAGCAAGGTGTGGTCTTCGCTGCCGTGGCTGGTGAGGTACAGCAGCAGGATGTCCTGCTCGGGGTGCATCACCCTGGCCAGGCCGGCGAGCGCGCCTTCCAGGTTGCTCCAGCTGGCCAGTGGATGCGTGGCCAGGGTGGCCGGGTTGTTCTCCAGCACGAGGGTGTGCGCGCTGGGGCCAAACCGGCGGGTAAAAAGCTTTGCCGCATATTCGGCTTCGTTGCGGAACACATCCTCGGCGCCGTCGCCGGCAAAGGTCAGCAGGTACAGGTTGGGCTTGCCGGCCACCCGCGGCGTCATTGCGGCCAGTGCCTGCTGCAGCAGGCGCGGCTGTGCGTAGAGCACCTGCTCGGGGCTGGGGCCCTGCGCCGGCCAGTCGTCATCGTCGTTGCTGGCGGAGGCGGGGGTGGCATTCGGCGTGCCACCGGCCGACGAGGCGCTTGCCGCCAGTGCCCCCTGCACCGGTGCCGCGGGCGCGGTGATGTGGCCGCCACGACCGGGCATCCACAGCGTCAGCAGCACGCCGGCAGCGAACGCCAGCAGGATGGTCAGTACGCTACGCATGGCGGGAGCGGCGGCTCATGAGGAGAGATGGATGGCGTCGAAATCAGGATAGACCCGATGGCGGGGCGCGTCGGGCAAACCCTGCGGCGCGCGGACCAGCCAGCCGGTATGGAAGCCGGCGTCCCGCGCGGCGTCGAGTTCTTCCACGATGTCGGACAAGAACAGCAGATGCCGCGGCTGCTCGTCGATCGCCGTCGCGATGCGCCGATAGGATTCGGCTTCGCGCTTGGGTCCCGTTTCGGTATCGAAGTACCCGGCGAACAGGGGGGTGAGGTCGCCGGCATCGCTGTGGCGGAAGAAAAGCTGCTGCGCGGGCACCGAGCCGGAGGAGTACACGTACAGCCGTATGCCGTCGGCGCGCCAGGCGCGCAGGCGGGCGGCCACTTCGGGGTAGACGTGCGCGCGGAAGTCGCCGGCTTCGTAGCCATCCTTCCAGATCATTCCCTGCAACGCCTTCAGCGCGGTGGACTTGCGGTCCTGGTCGATCCAGCCCAGCAGCAGTTCGATGATCTCCTGCCGCGTGGCCTCGACCAGCCCGGCCTCGCGCGCCGCCTCATGCAACCAGTGCTGCACGTCGGCCTTGTCGCCATGGGTCTCGACAAAGGCGGGCAACCGCTTGCGCGCATAGGGAAACAGCACGTCGCGGACGAAGTGGATCGAGCTGGTCGTACCCTCGATGTCGGTGACGATGGCGCGGATTTCGATCATGACGATGGTGTGCTGGCGATGGGGTAGTCCAAGCATAGCCGCAGGACGGCCCGACGCGTGACCGGTGGCGGGCGCATCGGGATCGTCCGTGTAGGAGCCCGCTTGCGGGCGATGCTCCTGTTCTAATGCATCGACGAAGAGCATCGCCCGCCAGCGGGCTCCTACGGCGGAGCGGGTGGCGGCAAGGACATCAGCGCGCGGGCGGTTCCATCCGCGGGAAACGCTGGGCGATCTCGTCCCCGGTGTACTGCGCCACCCATCCGTCCTTGTTGGTGAACAGCCGGATCGCCACGAAGTAGGGCGCCTCACCCATGTCGAACCAGTGGCGGGTACCGTCGGGTACCCCGATCAGGTCGCCCTGTTCGCACAGGATGTCGTAGACCTTGTCGCCGAGGTGCAGGGTGAACTGGCCCGACCCGGCGACGAAGAAGCGCACTTCGTCCTCGCTGTGGGTGTGCTCGCGCAGGAATTTCTGTCGCAGCGCCGCCCGGTCGGGGTGGTCCGGCGTCAGGCTGATCACATCCACCGCCTGATAGCCTTCCTCGGCCATCAGGCGATCGATGTCGCTGCGGTAGGCGGCGATGACCTCGTCCTGGCTGGCGCCGGGAGCGATCGGCCGACTGGCGTCCCATTGCTCGAAGCGGACGCCGGCCCTGCTCAATGCGGCGGCGATTTCGCCACGGTCGTGATAGCTGGCCAATGCCGTCTGTGGCGCGTGGTGGTCGAAAATGCGCAATCTGCTCATGATGTCCTCAATTTTCTCAGGTCGAGCTCGCAGCCGAGCAGGAACTCCAGCGCTTCCAGTTGCCGCTCCGCCTCGTCCATGTCCCGGCCCCAGGTGTAGATGCCGTGCCCGGCGATCAGGTAGGCATGCAAGGCCTTGCCCGCATCCAGCCAGGCGTCGACCTGTGCCACCAGGTCGGGCATGTGCTGGGTGTTGGCGAATACCGGGAGGTCCAGCACGCTTTCATGCGTGTCGTAGCCGCTGATCGCCTTTTGCAACTCCCATCCCTGCAGGCGGATCACGCCATCCCTGGCGAACAGCCGCGAGGCCACGCTCTGGGTGCGCGAATGGGTGTGCAAAACCGCGTGCATGTCCGGCCAGCGTCGGTAGATCTGGGTGTGCAGCGCCGTTTCCGCGCTGGGCCGTGCCGTCGTGCCCACGGCGCGGCCCTGCAGGTCGATCAGCATGATGTCGTCGCGGCCGAGCCGGCCCTTGTGCCGGCCGGACACGGTGATGGCGGCATGGCCGGCATCGATCCTCATCGAGAAATTGCTGCTGGTCGCGGGGGTCAGGCCCTGTGCCGCCAGTTCGCGTGCGGTGGCCGCGATGCGGTCGGCGCAGGCGTTGAAATGGCTGGCCGAGATGGTGTCTGGCAGGCTCTGGCTCATGAAGTTTGGACGTCCAAATGAGCGCCGATGATATCACGGGCCGCGGCGGGAGCCGGCCTGAATGAGAGCCATTCTCGCAAGTCAGGATCGAGTCCGGCGGGAGGCGTACCATCAACACAGATCCGGGGCACGGTGCCCCTGACATAAAGTGACGGAGGCTTGTCCATGTCGAACGGAAAAGAGATCGAATCACGTCGTCGGTTCCTGAAAATCGCCGCTGGAACGACGGTGGCGGCCGCCTTCGCCGGCGGTTTGCCGGGTTTGGCGCGTGCTGCCGATCTGCCGCCGTTGAGCGAGAGCGATCCCACGGCGAAAGCGCTCGGCTATGTGGAGAATGCCGGCAAGACCGCCAATGCGGCGCGCAAGGCCGGCGACGACTGCTCCAACTGCCAGTTCTATTCCGGCGGCCCCACCGGTCGCGGTCCGTGCAAGCTGTTCCCGGGCAAGTCGGTCAACGCCAAGGGCTGGTGCATCTCGCATTCGCCGAAGAAGGGCTGACGGACCGTTTGTCCACCGCTGGAATCAGCAGAAAGGCCGGGGCTTCCCCGGCCTTTCTGCATGCGTGCCAGGCGGGTTCGCCCGCTATCTGGGGCGCCTGTCGGGTGGGGCGCGATGGAAGGGCGGCGGCAGATCGCGAGGGGCTGGCGCTGGCGGCAGCGGACAAAGTGCGGCCCGGTGCATCAGGGTGAGGAGCTACCTACCTGACGCACCGGGCCGCGATCCGGGGCCCACTGCCAAGTGACATACCCGCGGACTGAGGATCATACTCCCGCGATCGGCGAATGGGCGACCAGCTATCCGGTTTTTCTTGAAAAGTTCTTGTTAAACATATAAAAAACAATAAGTTGCACTGCTTCGCCGGTATGGGCTCAGCAGCCAGGCCCAAGTCCCGAAAAAAACATGTTGAGGTGAATTTTCCGATTTTCGACGTAATTTCAGACTTTTCGGCGAAATATTCGACTAAGACATACGGGTGACAGAGGGCTGGTCCAGGCGCAGGTAGCTGTGCTTGCGGCTGTACAGGAAATAGATCGCGAAGCCGAGCAGGGTCCACGCGCCAAGCACGGCCCAGTTGAACCAGTCCAGGCTCAAGAGCAGCGCAAAACAACTCGCCACGCCCGCCAGGCAGGTGAACCAGACCCATGGCACGCGGAAGGTGCGGGGCAGTTCCGGCATCGTATGACGAAGGATCAGCACGCCGGCGCATACCGCCGAGAAGGCGATCAGCGTGCCCATCGAGGTGAGGTTGGCCAGCAGGTCGAGCGGGAACAGGGCCGCCAGCAGGGCAATCATGCTGCCGGTGATCAGCGTGTTGACGTACGGCGTCCGGTAGCGCGGGTGCACCTTGGCGAAGACCTTCGGCAGCATGCCGTCGCGCGCCATGATCATGAAGATGCGCGGCTGCGCGATGATCATGACCAGGATCACCGACGACAGCCCGATCATCGCGCCGATCTCCACCACCAGGCGCAGCCAGTCCAGCTGCGGATGCGCGGCCACCGCGGTGACGACCGGCTCGGAGGTGTCGAGCACGCTGTACGGCACCAGGCCGGTAAGCACGGCGGCCATTGCCAGGTACAGCACGGTGCAGATCACCAGCGAAACGAGGATGCCGAAGGGCAGGTCGCGCTGGGGGTTCTTGCACTCCTGGGCTGCGGTGGAGGTGGCCTCGAAACCGATATAGGCAAAGAACACCATCGCCGCGCCGCGCATGATGCCGGACCAGCCATACTTGCCGTCGCCCTGCGGCTCGGGGATGAACGGGTGCCAGTTGGCCGGGTTCACGTAGCGGTAGCCGGCCACCACCACGATGATGATCAGGCCGACCTTGACCAGCACCATCAGCGCATTCAGCCCCGACGATTCGCGGATGCCGATGTAGCAAAGCCAGGTCAATGCCATCACGATGGCCACCGCGGGCAGGTTGAACAGGTGTCCGGTGGCAACGAGGTGGCCATCGGTAAATGCCAGCGGGGCCTCGGTGAGCGCCGCCGGCAGATGGATGCCCATATGGTCGAGCAGGCTGGTGAAGTAGCCGGTCCAGCTCGCCGCCACCGCCGAGGCGGATATGCCGTATTCGGCCACCATGTTCCAGCCGATGAACCAGGCGGCCAGTTCGCCCAGCGAGGCGTAGGCGTAGGAATAGGAACTGCCCGAGATCGGGATCAGGGTGGCGAACTCGGCGTAGCACAGCGCGCTGAAACCGCTGCAGATCGCCGCGATCACGAACGACAGCAGCACCGCCGGGCCGGCGTGCTCGGCGGCGGCGGTGCCGGTCACGACGAAGATGCCGGTGCCGATGACGGCCCCGATGCCCAGCGCGGTAATGCCCCACGGGCCCAGGGTGCGCCGCAAGCCGGGGCCATGGACGCTGTCGTCGTTACTGAAATCGGTCTTGCGGGCGAGCAACTGCTTGAGCATGGGAGAGGGCGTCTTGGTAGGGCGGGGCGTCGAGCATCGAGGTTCGGATCGGTGCGGGCCGTCGTTGGTCAGGGTGACTGGCTGCGCAGCTTGCTGTGGCGGTAGCCGTAGAACCCGTAGATCAGGAAGCCGAGGATCATCCAGCTCAGCAGCAGCGGCCAGCGCACCACGAACGCCTGCCAGAACAGGAACAGGCATGAGGCGGCGCCGAGCGTGCAGACCAGCCATGGCCACGGCACGCGAAACGAACGGGGCAGTTCAGGCCGGGTCCGGCGCAGCACCAGCACACCGATGCAGACCGTGGCGAACGCCAGCAGGGTGCCCATCGACACCAGGTCGCCGAGCACGTCGACCGGGAACAACCCCGCCAGGGTGGCGGCGATCACGCCGACGATGACGGTGCCGATGTACGGCGTACGGAACTTCGGGTGCAGGACACCCAGCAGCCTGGGCATCAAGCCGTCGCGGGACATCGAATAGAAGATGCGGGGCTGGCCCATCAGCATCACCAGGACCACCGAGCTCAGCCCGGCCAGCGCGGCAAACACCACCAGCACCTTGAGCACGCCGAGGATGTGGCTGGCAGCGCCACTCCCGGCAGCTGTGCTCATGACGTAGCTGATTGCGGTAGCCACCGGCTCGGGCGTATTGAGCATGCGGAACGGCGCGACGCCGGTCATGGTGGCGGCCATGGCGATATAGAGCACGGTGCAGATCAGCAGCGAGCCGAGGATGCCGATCGGCATGTCGCGTTGCGGATTCTTGGCTTCGCCGGCGGCGGTGGAAACCGCATCGAAACCGATGTAGGCGAAGAACACCAGGGTCGCGCCGCGGTAGACGCCGCTCCAGCCGAATTTCGAGCCGCCTTCATTGGGCGGGATGAACGGGTGCCAGAAATCCGTGTTGATGAAATGGAACATCACCACCAGAAACAGCAGGATCACGATGACCTTGATCGCCACGATGATCGCGTTGACCGTCGCCGACTGGGTGATGCCGCGGTAGCACAGCCAGCTGATCGCGGCGACGATCAGGATCGCCGGCAGGTTGATCAGGGTGCCGGTAGTGACCAGATGGCCGGCTTCGTTGAAGGTGAAGGGGGCCGACGAAAGCGCCGCCGGCAGGGTCATGGACAGGCCGGTGGCCGCGCTCAGCGTGCGCAGCAACTCGCCGAAATAGCCGGACCACGCCACCGCCACCGTGGCGGCGGCGAACAGATACTCCAGCACCAGGCTCCAGCCCACGAACCAGGCGACCACTTCGCCCAGCGTGGCGTACGAATACGAATACGCACTGCCCGACACCGGCAGCATCGCGGCGAATTCCGCATAGCACATGCCGGCCAGCGCACAGGCAAAGCCGGCGATGATGAAGCTGATGACCAGGGCCGGGCCGGCAAACTGGGCGGCGGCGGTGCCGGTGATGGCGAAGATGCCCGCGCCGATGACGGCGCCGATGCCGAGCATCACCAGATGTCTCGCGGTCAATGCCCGTTTCAGGGTAACTTCACCCTCCGCTCCGCCCTCGACGGGTTCACCCGCGTCCACGTGCGGCATGGCTTCGATGGAGTGCGTGGCAAAAAGACCTTTAATCATCGAGCTCCCCTCAAGTGATGCTGTCCGTTTCCGCTCTGTGGCGTTACGTAGTTGCTGCGGACAGGCAATGGCGGGTCAACATAGCCCAGCGGTAAGGGTTGTACAAGCTTCGTTCAGCGAGCGTTGGCGGCGGTCGCGCGCCACCGTGCAGCAGGTGATCGGGTATCCATGCAATCGACGACGATTTCCATCAGCGAGGCACTTGCCCGCTATCGTGACCGGTGGCCGGTGGAGGCCGCGACGGTCGACCTGTTCGCCAGCTTCCTGCGCGAAGGTCCGAGCGCTTTCGAGCGCAGTCACGCGGCGGGCCATTTTACCGGCTCGGCGTGGCTGGTCAGTGCCGATGGTGCGCGCGTGCTGCTGCTGCATCATCGAAAACTCGATCGATGGCTGCAGCCGGGCGGCCATGCCGACGGCGATCTCGATCTGGCGCGCGTGGCGTTGCGCGAAGCGCGGGAGGAAACCGGGCTGGCCGGCCTGGGTGTCGAGGGCGAGATTTTCGACTTGGACCGGCATCTCATTCCGGCACGCGCCAGCGAACCCGGGCACTGGCATTACGACGTGCGATACGTCGTCCGTGCCGCGGCGGACGAGCGCTTCCTCGTCAACCCGGAATCGCATGCGCTGGCATGGCGAGCGGTGGCCGCGGTGGCCGCTGACGCCAGCCTCGACGGTTCCTTGCGGCGCATGGCCGAAAAATGGTTGACACGCCCGTAGGAGCGCACCCTGTGCGCGATGGCCTTTCGCTCCGATCGGAGCATACGGTCATCGCGCACAGGGTGCGCTCCTACCGGTATTTGGCGGGCGCCGGATTGATGTGGCCGCAGGCCGTGCAGGTTCTCGCCTCGAGCGAACCGTAGTAGCGGTCGAATACCGGCGGGAAGTCGTGCTCGATGTCGTCGAGCACGAAATACTCCTCGTACAGCTTGTGGTTGCACTGCTCGCAGAACCACAGCAGGCCGTCCTTTTCGTGGGGCAGGCGGCGGCGCTCGATCACCAGGCCGATCGAGGTGGGCATGCGCTGCGGCGAATGGGGCACGCGCGGCGGCAGGTAGAACATCTCGCCGGCGCGGATCGGGATGTCGCGGCGGGAGCCCTCGTCCTGCACCTTGAGCACCATCTCGCCTTCGAGCTGGTAGAAGAATTCCGGGCCTTCTTCGAGGTGGTAGTCGGTGCGTGCGTTGGGGCCGCCGACGATCATGATGATGAAGTCGCCATCGACGATGCACTTGTTGCCCACCGGTGGTTGCAGCAGGTGGCGGTGCGAATCGATCCAGTGCCTGAGGTCGAGTGGCGGCAGCAGGGCCATGGGGTTTGCTCGGAAAAGGCCAGAGCGAACGATAGCGCTGCGCCGCCGGCAAAAAAAGCCGTTCGGGCATCGCCCCGCCCGCTCAGGCGTCCAGCGTCGCCAGATCGCCCTTTTCCTCCAGCCAGGCCTTGCGGTCGCCGGCGCGTTTCTTCGCCAGCAGCATGTCCATCAGCTTGCCGGTGCCGTCGTCGTCGCCGACGGTCAGCTGCACCAGCCGCCGCGTGTCGGGGTGGATGGTGGATTCGCGCAGCTG
>JAGWIC010000106.1 GCA_028866435.1 Lysobacteraceae bacterium
CCTCGTGGAACAGCACAATCCACCACACCGCCAGCGACACAAGCACCAGGATCGCCAAGTACAGGCGCCACAGCACGTTGACAAGCTCGGGGCTCGACGCGGCCAGGTGCAGGCCCATCAGGCGGTAGGTGAGGACGAAGGCTGCGCCGAGCAGCGCTGCGGCGCCGACGAACAACCCGAGGAAGCGGCCGACGCGGCGCAGAACATGCGGCTGGAACGCCGGCAGCGGCTCGGCTGCGCCCGGTGGCCGCGGCGCCGCTTGCGGCAGCTTGCACAGGTCGTGGCAATGCAGGTCGAGCCCGCAGCACAGCGAACAGATCGGCCCGCGGTAGAACGGGCAGTCGGTCATGTCGGGGGCCTCGTACTCGCGCTCGCAGATGCAGCACTGCACCAGCTGTCCGGGGTCGTGATCGCGGTAGCGCAGGTCGGGCCGCGCCAGGTAGTAGCGGCCGTGGGTCGCGTAGCCGATTGCCACCGCGCTGGCGAACGCGGTGGCCAGCGTGATGTAGCCGAAGAAGGCAGCCGCGACGCTTCCGAACAGCCCCGCGTAGGCCAGCACCCCGACCACCGTGGCCAGAGCCATCGCCCCGCAACCCACCGGGTTGATGTTGTAGAGGTGGGCGCGCTTGAATTCGATGTAGGGCGGGCTGATCCCGCTGCGCTTGAGCACGACCAGGTCGGCCACCAGCGCGCCGATCCAGGCGATCGCGGTGGTCGCGTAGACCGACAGCACCAGCTGCAAGGTGGCGAAGATCCCGAGCAGCGCCAGCAGCAGCGCGACGACGACGTTGAACACTAGCCAGACCACGCGCCCTGGATGGAAATGGGCGAGTCGTACGAAGACGTTCGACCACGCGAGCGAGCCGCTGTACGCGTTGGTGACGTTGATCTTGAGCTGCGACACGCTTACGAACACCACCGCCAGCCCCAGCGCCAGCGCCGGCGCGGCGGTCATCGCTTGCCAGGCGTGGTAGTACATCCGCACCGGCTCGGTGGCCTGCTCCGGTGTGCTGCCCATGCGCAGTGCCAGCACCGCGAGCAGGCCGCCTGCGAGGATCTTCGCGCCGCCGACGACAATCCAGCCAGGCCCCGCGGCGAACAACGCCGCCCACCAGGCGCGTTGGTTGGAGCGGGAGCGTGCTGGCAGGAAACGCAGGTAGTCGGCCTGCTCGCCGATCTGCGCGATCAGCGCGAACAGCACCCCCGATGCGGCGCCGAAGGTCAGAAGGTCGAAGCCGCTGCCGCCGCTGGCGCGGCCGCGGAAGTCGACCCAGGCGCGCAAGGCCTGCGGATCCCTGGCGACGATGTACAGCAGTGGCAGCAGCATCATCAGCAGCCACAGCGGCTGCGTCCAGGCCTGCAGTCGGTTGATCCAGGTGACGCCGAAGAACACGATAGGCAGGATCACCAGGGAGCAGACCAGATAGCCCAGCGCCAGGTTGAGCCCGAACCCCAGTTGCAGCGCCTGCGCCCAGATCGCGGTTTCGATCGCGAAGAAGATCAGCGTGAACGCGGCGTAGATCAGCGAGGTCAGCGTGGATCCGATGTAGCCGAAGCCGGCGCCCCGGGTCAGTAGGTCGATGTCGACGTTGGAGGCGGCGCACCAGTAGGCGATCGGCTGGCTGACCAGGAAAATCAGCAGCGACACCGCGAGCACCGCGGCCAGCGCGCTGCCGAAGCCGTAGCTCAGCGTAATGTTGGCGCCGATGGCCTCCAGCCCAAGAAAGGAAATTCCGCCCAGCGCGGTGTTGGCGACCACCGCCGGGCTCCACCTGCGGTAGGAACTGGCCGCGTAGCGCAGCGCATAGTCCTCCAGCGACTCGTTGGCCACCCAGGACTGGTATTGTCTGCGGCTGCGGGTCATGGGCCTTCGGAAGGGCTGGAGGAGGCGGGCGTGGGCGCTGCGCCGCCAGCGAACCCTGGCAGATCCGAGGCGGACGCCGCTGCACCGGGCGCAAGTGTCGCCTGCCGGATTGCGTCGCGCAACATCCATATGGGTGAGCCCGGGCACGGGTTGTCACGGATTTGACAGGATTCCCGCTTGACCAAATAATCCGCGCAATTCAATAGGGCGGCGTCGACGCTGGGCCGGCAGTTGCCCAAGCGCTGTTACGGCGCGCCACGACCCACGCGTGGCGATGGAGACCGAGGCATGGACAGTACGCACTTGCCCGACCCGGAGCAGTCGTCGCTGGTCGCCCTTGCGCGCTCGATCCATGCCGCCAGCATCGACCCGCAGGCCTGGCCGGCCGCGCTCGAGGGCATGCGCAGGCGGCTGGGCGCGAGCGTGGTAACCATCGGCCACCACGACTTCGGCAGCGGTGCCGAGTCGTCGCTGTTCGAGGCTCCGCTGGACACCGATTTCTGCGTCCAGATGGCTGCCTTCTCGGCGCGCAATCCCTGGTTCCTGTCGAGCGAGGACTATGTCGCCGGCCGCGTCGTGGCCGGCGAGGACGTGATCAGCCCGCGCGACCTCCGGCGCACCGACTTCTACCGCGACTTCCTGCAGCCCCGCGGGCTGTTGCACAGGCTGTGCGGGGTGGTCAGCCGCGACAGGCGGGGAATGCATTTCCTGTGCGCGCTGCGCTCGGAATCAGAGCAGGGTTTCGGCGATAGCGAGCGCAGCGACCTGCAGCAGATGCTGGCGCATGTCGCGCTTTCGTTGGAGAGCCAGTGGCGCTGGCAGGAAGCAGCCGACATGTCGCACGCGCTGCTCGCGCTGAGCGACGGCGAATCGCAGGCGCTGATGCTGGTGAGCGCCGAGGCCCGGCTGGTGCGCCACAACCGTGTCGCCGACGAATTGCTGCGCGGCCGCACCGGGTTGGTGCTCGACGAGCACACCCTGCACGCTGCCAACCCAGCTGAGCAGCGGTTGCTGCGCGAGGCCATCTCGCGCGCTTGCGACGACTCCGCGGCCGCCGAGCGGCCGCAGGTACTGAGCCTGGCAGGCGCGGCCGGAGGTGCGCCGCTGGTTGTCGTGGTGCGGCGCACCGGGCCGGTGTTCCAGCGCGGCGCCAGCGGACGCCGCCCGCTGGCGTTACTGTCTGTGCGCTGCGGCGGCGGCGCGCACGACGCCGCTCACTGCGTGTTCGCCCGCCACTACGACCTGACGCTGGCGCAGGCGCGGGTGAGTTCGCTGATCTACGGCGGGCGGTCGCTCGCGGCGATCGCCGCGTCGCTTCACGTATCGGAAAACACCGTGCGCAGTCACCTCAAGCAGATCTTCCAGAAGACCGGCACCCACAGCCAGATGGACCTGGTGCATCTGCACGCCCGCATCTGCCCGGGCTGGACCTGAGCCGCTTCACCGACCTCACCCGTTCGGGTCAGGCCCCGCTCACCCGAACGGGTGAGGTCGCACTGCCCCACGGTGGCCGCCTGGCTGCCTCGCGCGCGGGATTCGGTGGCGCCGTACGCGCCCTAGGATGCTCCCGACCCGGTTGCGCATTCGCGGATTCCCTCGCCATGACCCTGCTGTCGATTGCCGTCTTCGCCGTGCTCGGCGCGTTCGCCCGCTACGGGCAGACCCTGTTCGTGCAGGGCGTGCTCGGGCGCCAGTTCCCGTTCGCGACGCTGTCGATCAACGTGCTGGGCTCGTTCCTCATGGGATTGCTGTTCTTCCTCACGCTGGAGCGGTTGTCGATCTCGCCGGCGCTGCGCACCGGCATCCTGACCGGCGGACTCGGCGCCTACACGACCTTCTCGACCTTCTCGCTGGAATCGCTGAGCCTGTTCGAGCAGGGCGAGCCGGCGAAGGCCCTGCTCTATATCGTGGGTTCGTGCGCCCTGGGCATCATCGCGGCCGCGCTGGGCGCGTACCTGGCCCGCGGCATCGGGGGAACATGATGAGCGACGTGACGATGGTGCGCATCTACCTGCGCGAAGGCGACCACCACGACCACCACAACCTGGTGCGCGAGCTGTTCGCGCTGCTGAACGGCGAACTCGGTGTGCGCGGAATCACCGTCTACCGGGGAGTCACCGGCTACGGCAGCCGCGGCGAGGCGCATGTCGACGACCTACTGCGCCTGGGCGTGCACCTGCCGCTGGTGGTCGAATTCTTCGACTCGTCCGAGGTGGTGCGGGGCGCGTTGTCGCGGCTGGCGCCACTGCTGCCCGGCGGGCATATCGTGAGCTGGGACGCGCGCTGTCCCGACTGAGCGCGCTCCGCCGGCCTCACCCATTCCGGTGAGGCGGCACCGCAGCCGCGAGGGAGGAACGATTCCCCGTGGCGAGGGATTCCAGGCAGGCCGCAGCTTCCTAGCATCGATTCCAGGTTGGGCGACGGCTGCAGCAGTCGCTGCCGCGGCGGCCCCATCGAGCGGAGGAATCCATGGCCCTTTACGAGTACGTCTGCCGCACCCACGGTGCGTTCGAGATCCTGCGCCGGCTCGGCGAAGCCCCGCCCGACGCGGCCTGCCCGGTGTGCGGCGGCGCGGGGGCGCGAGTGATTTCGGCTCCGGCACTCGTGACCGGACGCCGCGCCGCAGTGTTCGCGGCGATGGACGGCGCCGAGAAGAGCCGCCACGAACCCGCTGTGGTGACCTCGCTGCCGCCATCCGGAGCGCCGAGGCGGCAGGTGCGGATGACCCCAGAACTGTGGAAGCTCCCCAGGCCCTGAGGCCACCGGCGGCAGCAACGCAGCAGCGCAGCACCCCATCCCGCGACGCCGGCGGCGCAGCGTCGAGGCGGGCCGGGGAAAGGAGGCAGACGGCACGGTGACCCTAGACATGAAATTCGGCAAGCGCAATTCTCGTCATCCATCATCGGACTGAGGTATCGAAATGCCCAAGAACCTGTTTCCCCTCGACAACACGAAGAAGTTCAAAGACCAGAAAATCGTCGGCCACAACCGTTGGCATCCGGACATTCCGGCGGCGGCTCACGTCAAGCCTGGCGACACCTTCCGTGCCGACTGCCGCGAGTGGTTCGACGGCGCGATCAAGAACGACGACTCGGCCGACGATATGCGCCATGCACCGCTGGCCGGGGTGCACGTGCTGTCCGGGCCGTTCCACGTCGAGGGCGCCGAACCCGGCGACCTGCTGGTGGTCGACATCCTGGAGATCGACTCCTGCGACCAGGAGGACTCGGGCCCGTTCTCCGGCATGGGCTGGGGCTACACCGGGGTGTTCGCCAACAAGAACGGCGGAGGCTTCCTGACCGAGCGCTTCCCCGACGCCTACAAGGTGATCTGGGACTTCAACGGCGACGTCGCGACTTCGCGCCACATCCCTGAAGTGTCCTACGTGGGGATCCACCACCCGGGGCTGATGGGCACCGCGCCGTCGGCCGAACTGCTGGCCAAGTGGACCGCGCGCGAGAAGGCGCTGATCGCCACCGACCCGATGCGCGTGCCGCCGCTGGCGCTGCCGCCGCTGCCCGACAGCGCGATCCTCGGCTCGCTGAGCGGGGCCGAGTTCGAGCGCGTGGCGCGCGAGGCCGCGCGCACCGCGCCGCCGCGTGAGAACGGCGGCAACCAGGACATCAAGAACCTGACCGCCGGCAGCCGGATTTTCTACCCGGTGTTCGTACCCGGCGCCAAGCTGTCCTTCGGCGATCTGCACTTCTCGCAGGGTGACGGCGAGATCACCTTCTGCGGCGCGATCGAGATGGGCGGCTTCATGGACCTGCACGTCGACATCATCAAGGGCGGGATGGCCAAGTACGGAATCCGCGAGAACGCGATGTTCATGCCGGGCCTGCGCGATCCGCAGTACTCGGAATGGCTGGCCTTCTCGGGCGTCTCGGTGCACCCGAACGGCAAGCAGCATTACCTGGATTCGTGGCTGGCCTACCAGAACGCCTGCAACCACGCGATCGACTACCTGATGAAGTTCGGCTACACGGATATTCAAGCCTACATGATCCTGGGGACGGCTCCAGTCGAAGGCCGCCTGTCGGGGGTGGTCGACATCCCCAACGCTTGCTCGACGATCTACATCCCGCGTTCGATCTTCGAGTTCGACGTCAGGCCGACTGCCACGGGACCGCTGCACCAGGTCAAGCAGGGCCTGCAAGTACCGCGCTCGGCCAACTGAGCGGGCAGCCGCGGCTGGCACGCCGGGGATGCAGCGCATCCCCGGCGAACGAGGGCGGGCCTCACCCGGGTCGCACGGCATCGCGGTGCGACCCGGATCATGGTGAGAATCAATTCAGAGGAGTTCGTCATGCTGGGTTTGGTCTTGCTCTACGTGGGCGCTGTGCTGTGCCTGAACGGCCTGTGGCTGATCGGGCAGATCGGCGACAACGAAATCGCGGTGATCGATATCTTCGTCGGGGGCATCACCCTGCTGGTGTCGCTGTACCTGGCCTTCGGACCCGGTTCCAACGACGCCAGCATCAAGGCCGCCGCGCTGACTCTGCTCTTCACCTTCACGTACCTGTGGGTCGCGATCAACCGTTACAACGGAGCCGACGGCCGCGGGCTGGGCTGGTTCTGCCTGTTCGTGGCGATCACCGCGGTGCCGGTTTCGGCGCAGACCCTGCAGGGCGCGTCGACGCTGTGGGGAACCTGGCTGGGGCTGTGTTGGGCGGCGTGGGCTTTCCTGTGGCTGCTTTTCTTCATCCTGCTGGTGATGCAAAAGCCCATTGGACGCTTCGTGGGCGTCGTCACCGTGCTCGAGGGCATTCTCACCGGCTGGCTGCCAGGCTACCTGCTGCTGACCGGGGTGCTGCACTGAGAAGCGGGAGTCAACGATGCCGCTGTACGACTACTTCTGCGCAGACTGCGGAGGCTTTCGCAAGATGGTGCGAATGGCCGACTCGGCGCTCGACCAGCCCTGCCCGCGCTGCGCGGCATCGGCGCGGCGGGTTCTCGTGAGTCCCTTCCTCGCCGGTCGCGGGGACGCCGCGTACGCGCCCGGCCAGGGCGTCCCGGGCGGCGGAGGCTCGTGGCGCCGCATGTGCGGCTTCGGTTGCTCGCATTGCGCGACCTCGCGCTGATCGGCGCTGCACTCGCAGCGGCGGGCCGGCATTTTGGTGCGCCCGCCACGAGTACAAGGCATGAGTCTGATCTCGTGAGTGGCTGATCGCCCACCTTGGGAAGGCCGACAACGCCGCGGCCGCCCGGAAGGCGGGAGGCCGCATCGTTGGGGACATTCGACTGCTCCCCGAAGACGGCGAGCCGGCCGCAGAAACGACAAACGCCGACACGAGGTCGGCGTTTGTCGTCTTGTCTTGGTTGCGGGGGCCCGCATCGAACGTCGGTTGCCTCCGGTGAGGGTGCGCTTGCGCTGAGTCAGGCATCGCCTGGGCAGCGGCGTTCAGTGCATCCGAGCGCCCGCCGATGGGCGGCGGACTTCAGGCAACATCCGCCTGCAGTCGCAGGTGCAACGCAGTT
>JAGWIC010000107.1 GCA_028866435.1 Lysobacteraceae bacterium
GGCGCCGGCGCGCGATCGGGCTGGTCGACATCGCCCGGCCGGCGCCGGGCGCCATCGAGCGCACCCTCGACCACCACCAGCACGCGCCGGTTGTGATTGCGCCCTTCGGCGGTGCTGTTGTCGGCGATCGGCCGCACATCGCCCCAGCCGACGATGCCAAGCCGGCCGGGTTGCACGCCATGGCCCGCAAACAGGCGCGCCACGCTGGCGGCGCGCGCGGCGGAAAGCTCCCAGTTGGACGGGTATTTCGGGGTGCTGATCGGCACGTTGTCGGTGAAGCCCTCGACCCGCAGCGCGTTCGGGAACGACTGCAGGATCGAGGCCACGCTGACCAGCACCTGGCTCGCCGACGCCGACAGTTTCGCCTCGCCGCTGGTGAACAGGATGTCGGTGCGGATCTCGATCTCGAGCCGGTCCGGCGTGCGCCGCAAGGCGACCAGATTCTTGTCGATCAGCGGCTGCAGCGCCTGCTGGACCAGGCCCTCGATGCGCTTGAGCGTGCCGGACGAGGCGGCCGCGACGGGTGCCGGCGCCACGCTCGGGGACGCATGGCTGCCATGCAGCGGAATCGGCAGGCTGACCACCGCGGCGGGCGCGCGCTTCGCTGCCGGCATCGACGGCGCGATCGCCCGGCTGGTCTTCTGCGCCGGCAGCGGCACCACCGCGCCGGCGTGGCCGTTGAAGGCGTCCATCATCGACTCGGACATCACCCGGTACTTGCCGGCGTTGACCACCGACACGGCGTACATCACCACGAAAAAGGCCAGCAGCAGGGTCATCAGGTCGGCGTAGGGAATCGCCCAGGCCTCGTGGTTGAGATGCTCCTCGTGGCGCTTCTTCCTCATGCGACGTACCCCTGCAGCCGCGACTCGATCTGGCGCGGGTTGTCGCCCTGGGCGATCGCCGAGAGTCCCTCGATCATGATCTCGCGCATCAGCGTCTGCCTGGCGATCAGCCCCTTCAGCCGGGCGGCCATGGGCAGCATGAACATGTTCGCCAGCGCCACGCCGTAGATCGTGGCGACAAAGGCCGCCGCGATGCCGTGACCGAGCTTGCTGGGGTCGGCCAGGTTCTGCATCACCGCCATCAGCCCCATCACGGCGCCGATGATGCCCAGGGTCGGCGCATAGATCCCGGCGTTCTCGAACACCTTGGCCGCGGCCAGGTCGACCGCCTCGCGGGTGTCGAGGTCGACCTCCAGCGCACTGCGCAGGGCCTCCGGCTCACTGCCGTCGACCAGCAATTGCAGCCCCTTGATGGTGAACGGGTCGCTCTCCTGATCGATCTGCGGCTCCAGGCCGAGCAGGCCCTGCCGGCGGCACAACTCGCTCCAGGCCACGATGCGCCGGATCAAGTCCTCGGGCTGGTGCTGCGGCGGGCGGTAGATCATCGACATCATCGACAGCGCGCGCTTGAGCACCTTGCCCTGGTTCTGCACCAGCAGCGCGGAGAAGGTGCCGAAGAACACGATCACGAAGGCCGCGGGGTTCCACAGCGCGCCCACCGTGGAGCCCTTCAGCACGGTCCCGACGATGATCACCAGGATGCCGAGGACGGTGCCGACGATGCTGACCGGATCCATGCCGTCAACCGGTCATCTGCAGGGACGGGAGCAGTTCGCCGGCGCCATCGGCCAGGCCGGCCAGGTCGACCACCAGGGCAAGCCGGCCATCGCCGGTGACGGTGGCCCCGGCGATCCCCGGCACGCCGTCGAACAGGTGCCCCAGCGGCTTGACGATGACGTCCTCGCGCCCGATCACCGCATGGACCAGGCAGCCCAGCCGCATGTGCCCGATGTGCAGCACCACCACGTGCCGGCCGCGCGCGCCGCCGGCGCCGGCCCAGCCGGCCAGGTCGGCCAGCGGCAGCGCGCGGCCGCGATGGCGCGCCACCATGGCGCCGTCGAGCAGGCTGTCCTGGCCATCGTGAAGCTCGAACACCTCCTCGACATTGCCCAGCGGCAGCGCGAACAGGCGCGATTCGACCCGCACCATCAGCACCCGCAGGATGGCCAGCGTCAGCGGCACGGCCAGTTCCAGCTCGCTGCCGTGACCGAGCCTGGAACTCACCTTCAAGGTGCCGCCGAGTTCGGCCACGCGGGTCTTCACCACGTCCATGCCGACCCCGCGCCCGGAGATGTCCGAGACCGCGGCGGCGGTGCTGAAACCCGGGCGGAAGATCAACTCGTAGCATTCGCTTTCGGTCAGGCGCGCGGCGTGGGCGGGGTCGATCACGCCCTTTTCCACCGCCTTGCGGCGCAGCACCTGCGGGTCCATGCCGCGGCCGTCGTCGCTCACGGAAATCACGATGCGCTCGCCGCGCTGGCTGGCCGACAGGCACACGCGGCCCTTGGCCGGCTTGCCGGCGAGCCGGCGCTGCTCGGGCATCTCCACGCCATGGTCGAGCGCGTTGCGCAGCAGGTGGATCAGCGGGTCGGCCAGGGCTTCGACCAGGCTGCGGTCGAGGTCGGTACCCTCGCCCTCCAGCACCAGTTCCACGTCCTTGCCAAGCTGCCGGGCCAGGTCGCGGACGATCCGCGGAAAGCGCTGGAACAGCCGCCCCACCGGCTGCATCCGCATGGCCATCACCGCCAGTTGCAGCTCGTCGGCCACCCGGTCCAGTTCGCCCGCCGCCGCCGCCAGCGCCTCGCTGCCGTCCTGTGCCGCCAGGCTGAGCAGGCGATTGCGCACCAGCACCAGCTCGCCGGCATGGTTGACCAGCACGTCGAGCCGCGCGGTATCCACCCGCACGGTGTTTTCCGCCGGCGCCGCCGCCCGCGCCGGCCCGGCCACCGGCTCGACCTTTGCGGCCGGCAGCGGCGCCGCCACAGGCAGCCCGCCCTGGCCATGCAGGGCATCCAGCAGCGCCTCGAATTCATCATCGGCCATCGCGTTCGACGGCGACGGCGATGGCGCCGACGGCAGCGGCGACGGCTCGACCGTGCCGGGCACGGCCGTGCCGTAGAGGCTGTCCAGCAACGCTTCGAATTCGCTGTCGTCGATCGGCCCGTCGGCCGCCGCCGACGGCGGCGGTACCGCCGCGGCCACCGGCGCGGCGGCATGCGGCAGCAACGATTGCAGCAGGGCCGGCGGCGGCATCGGCACCGGGGTGCCGTCGCTGACCGCGGCCATCATCACGTTGAGCAGGTCCAATGCTTCCAGCAGCGCATCCATGTGGCTGGCACCGAGCAGCACCTTGCCGCTGCGTGCCTCGTTGAGCAGATCCTCGGCGTGGTGGCACAGCACCACCATTGGCTCGATCGCCAGGAAGCCGGCACCGCCCTTGACGGTGTGGAAGGCGCGGAACACCGCATTGAGCAGTTCGCTGTCGCGCGACGCGCGCTCCAGGCCGACCAGTTGCTCACCCAGGCGCTGCAGCAGCTCGCCCGCCTCGACCAGGAAGTCCTGACGCAGCTCGCTGTCGAAATCGGCATTCACGAACGTTCAGCCTTCAAAACCCGAATTCGCTGAGCAGTCGGTCCGCGTCTTCCTGACTGGTCACGCGCTCCACGCTCAGCGGCACCTCGCTGCCCGCCAACGCACCGGTCAGGCGCACCAGCTCCAGCATCGAGGACTCCACCGTCCCGATGAAATTGCCGACCTTCTTGATGCGCTGGCCGGTGAGGTCCTGCCAGGACTGCGCCAGGATCATGTCGGACAGGCCGTTGCGGCAGCCGGTGGTGAAGTCCACCACCTGTCGGGCCAGGCTCGCCGCGGCCTCGCCGCCGTCGCCGTGCCGCATGACTTCGGCGGCCTGACTGGCCAGCGCGTCGGCCTGCGGCACCATGCGCTCGGCAAAATCGATGCTGCGATGGGCGGCGTCGCTGCTCAGCTCCAGCGCTTCCTGCAGGTGCTGGCGTGCATCGGCGACCATCTCGGGCATGCCGTCCTGGGACAGCTCGCCGCCAAGCCGGCGCACGGCGCTGTGCAGGTCGCGGGCGAGCTGGCCCATGGCGCGGAACAGGTGCTGTTCGCGTTGCCGCACCATCACGTCCAGCGCCTGCTCGAAGGCGGCGCCGTCCGGGCTGTTCAACAATTCGCGCAATTGCAGCGGCAGTGCATCGTCGCTGGCGAGCAGGGGGCTGATAGTCATGCGCTGGCTCCGCTGGCGGCGATGCGTTCGAAAATCTTGGTCAGTTTTTCCTTCAGGGTGACCGCGGTGAACGGCTTGACGATGTAGCCGTTCACGCCGGCCTGGGCGGCGGCGATGATCTGGTCGCGGTTGTTCTCGGCGGTGACCATCAGCACCGGAATCGCCTTGAGCGCGGCACCGGCACGGATCGCCCGCAGCAGGTCGATGCCGGTCATGTTGGGCATGTTCCAGTCGGTGACGACGAGATCGAAGCTTTGCGCGTTCAACATCGTGAGCGCGCTTTCGCCATCATCGGCCTCCTGGATCAGCGCCGTGCTGAAGCCCAGCTCGACCAGCAGGTTGCGGACGATTCGGCGCATGGTGGAAAAATCGTCCACCACCAGGATTTTCATGTTCTTGTCCAACGGCTCTCTCCAGATGCGTGGTGCCGGCCCGTGTGCGGCCCCGCAAACTCAGGTGGGGTGGTTCACATTCGCCAGTCGTTCATCCGTGCCCGCAACCGGATGACCGCCTGGCCGTGGATCTGGCAGACCCGCGATTCGGTCACGCCGATCACGGCACCGATCTCCTTCAGGTTCAGCTCTTGCTCGTAGTACAGCGACATCACCAGCTTCTCCCGCTCGGGCAGGCTCTCGATGGCGTCCACCAGCGCGTCGCGCATGCCTTCCCGCTCGATGCCCTCGTGCGGGGTGAGCCCGCTTTCGTCGGCCACGTCGAGGACCGAACTCTCCTCGTTGTCTTCCGCCGCGGTCAGGCTGAGCAGGCGCACGCAGGCGGCGTCGGCGAGGATCTGGTGGTACTCGTCGGCACCGATGCCGAGCCGCCGCATCACCTCGGCGTCGTCGGCCTCCTTGCCGGTTTCGGTCTCGATCTGGCGCACCACTTCGGCCACTTCGCGGGTCTTGCGGTGCACCGAGCGCGGGGTCCAGTCGGTGCGCCGAAGCTCGTCCAGCATCGCGCCACGTATGCGGATGCCCGCATACGTTTCGAAGCTGGCGCCCCGGTCGAGGGCGAAATGTCGTGACGCCTCCAGCAAGCCGATCATTCCTGCCTGTATCAAGTCGCCCACGTCCACGCTGGCCGGCAACCGCCCCATCAGGTGATAGGCGATGCGCCGTACCAGCGGAGCGTGCTGACGAACCAGCTCGTCGGCACTTTCGCGGGAATGTTGCAGATATTCCGAAGCCACGCCCATCTCAATACCCTGCCGCCGGTGTTACCGGGCTACCAAAAAAGGCGATCCGGTCAGACGCGCGCTCAGGCTCTGCCCACTTATCGACCGTACCTGCCAATTGCTTGAATGCGAGTGATGAACGGCACGAGGGCCACAGGTCGACCACCGCGCTCTGGCGGCGAATGGCCTGGCGCAGCCGTTCATCGTGAGGAATCCAACCGCAGAACGCGATCACCACGTCGAGGAAGCGGTCGCTGACCCGGGACAGTTTCTGGTGCAACTGCCGCGCCTCGCCCTCGTTGCGCACCATGTTGGCCAGCATGCGGAACCGACGCACGCCGAAATCGCGGCTGAGGATCTTGATCAGCGCGTAGGCGTCGGTGATCGACGCCGGTTCGTCGCATACCACCAGCAGCACCTCGTCGGCGGCGGAGGCGAACATCGCCACGCTGTCGCTGATGCCCGCGGCGGTGTCGACCAGCAGGTATTCCGGTGGCCGCTCCAGTTCGTCGAAGGCGCGGATGATCGCCGCATGGCCGGCGCTGTCGAGCTGGGCCAGCCGGCGCGCGCCCGAGCCGCCGGGAACGATCCGCAGGCCGCGCGGCGCCGTCAGCATCAGCTCGCGCAAGCTGCACTCGCCGTCCAGCAGGTGGCCGATATGCCGCGAAGGCAGCAGGCCGAGCAGCACGTCGACATTGGCCAGCCCCATGTCGGCATCGAGCAGCATCACGTCGTGGCCGGCCATCGACATGGCCATGCCCAGATTGACCGCCACCGTGGTCTTGCCGACGCCGCCCTTGCCGCCGGCCACCGCAACGGCGCGGCAGCGGCGGCGCGGCGGCCGCGCGGCAGCGTTGAGCAGGCTGCTGGCCTGGTGCGCGGGCGGCATCGGCGCCGGGCCTTCCGGCGCAGACACCATCGCCGCCAGCATGTTCTTCAGGCCCCAGGCCTGGTCCATTGCGAGGGCTCCGTTCATGCGCTCGCCACCGCAAGGCCAAAACGCTCGGCCATGACGTTCTCGTCGGGTGCCTGGCCTTTCAGCGAGCGAGCGGCGCGGCACACCAGCACCCGCGCGTCGGCGGCGGCAATGTCCTCCGGCACGCGCTGGCCATCGGTGGTGTAGTCCAGCGGCAGGCGGTGGCGGATCAGCACCGACAGGGCCCCGCCGAGGCTCGGCGCCTCGTCCAGCTTGGTCAGGATGCAGGCATTGGGTTTCAATGGCATGTAGGCGCGCACGGACTCTTCCAGTGACTGTGATTGGGCGTTTGCGGCCAGCACCATGCAGGCCCGCAACTCGCTGGTTTGCGAAAAAATCTCCATCTGCTGGAGCAGCCGCGGATCGCTGCCGGCGACGCCGGCGGTATCGATCAGCACGGTATGGCGGCCGCGCAGCAGCTCCAGCACCTTGCGCAGGCTTTCCGCGTCGTAGGCGGGGTATACCCGCACGCCCAGCAGCCGGCCGTAGTGCTCCAGCTGGGCCGAGGCGCCGATGCGGTAATGGTCGGTGCTGATCAGCGCGACCTGTTCCGGCCCGTGGCGCAACACCGCGCGCGCGGCCAGCTTGGCGATGGTGGTGGTCTTGCCCACGCCGGTGGGGCCGACCAGGGCGGTGACGCCGCCGGCCGTGGAAACCCCGCGCCCGCTCACCGCCAGGTTGCTGCTGAGGATGCCCAGCGGCAGGTAGCGCGCCTGGTCGGCGTTGATCTTCTCCGGCAACTCGACCGCCAGCGCGCGGGCCACGTCGGCGTCGATACCCATGCGGGTCAGTTCGCGCAGCACCCGCGAGCGGAACGGATCGCGCCGCTCCATCTCGTTCCAGGCCAGGCTGGACAGCTGCGTCTCGAGCATGTCGCGCAGGCTGCTCAGTTCATCGCGCATGCGTGCTGTGTCCTGCATCGCCCGCTCGATCATCGGGTTGCCGGCGACGGCTTCGTTGGCCACCGGCGCGGCGGGAACCGGCACCTGCACCAGCGCGGGCGGCACCGCCGGCGGTGGACGACGCGGCGGCGCGGCCGCGGCCGCGGACGGCGCGACCTCGGCCGGTGCCGGCT
>JAGWIC010000108.1 GCA_028866435.1 Lysobacteraceae bacterium
CCGGTTGCCGAGGCGCAGACCGAGTTCGACGTCATCCTGAAGAACTGTGGCGCCAAGAAGGTCGACGTGATCAAGGCCGTCCGCGCCATCACCGGCCTGGGCCTGAAGGAAGCCAAGGACCTCACCGAGGCCGGCGGCGTCCTGAAGGAAGCCGTCTCGAAGGAAGACGCCGAGAAGTTCAAGAAGGATCTCGAAGCTGCCGGCGCCACGGTCGAATTGAAGTAATCGGCGTTTGCGCGCCGTTGCTTCGACTTGACGTCAAGCAAGCCTGGGGACGCAAGTCCCCGGGCTTTGCCTGCTTACGCGGGAGGGGAATGGAGAATAGGGAATCCGCAGGGGATTCCGCATTCTCGATTCCCGAATCCACAAATTATTCATTCAGCCGGTGTGTGCACCACCGGCGCCACTGCGAACCGAGGCGCTACCGATCATGGCCTACTCGTTTACCGAGAAGAAACGCATCCGCAAGGATTTTGGCAAGCGTCCACCCGTGCTGGGTGTGCCGAACCTGCTGACCATCCAGACCGATTCCTACCGGGAGTTTCTGCAGGAGCACGTTGCGCCCAAGCAGCGCGAGGACAAGGGCCTGCACGCCGCGCTGAAGTCGGTGTTCCCGATTTCCAGCTACTCCGGCAATGCGGCGCTCGAGTATGTCGACTACCGCCTCGGCGAGCCGGCGTTCGACGAGCGCGAGTGCCGCAACCGTGGGATGACCTACGGCGCGCCACTACGCACCACCGTGCGCCTGGTCATCTACGACAAGGACAGCCCGGCTTCGAAGAAGGTGGTCAAGTACATCAAGGAGCAGGAGGTCTACATGGGCGAAATTCCGCTCATGACCGACACCGGCACCTTCATCATCAACGGCACCGAGCGCGTGATCGTGTCGCAGCTGCACCGCTCGCCGGGCGTGTTCTTCGACCACGACCGCGGCAAGACGCACAGCTCGGGTAAGCTCCTGTTCTCCGCCCGCGTGATCCCCTACCGCGGCTCCTGGCTCGATTTCGAGTTCGACCCGAAGGACGCGCTGTTCACCCGCATCGACCGCCGCCGCAAGCTGCCGGTGACGGTGCTGCTGCGCGCGCTGGGCTACAGCAACGAGGAGATGCTGGGCATCTTCTTCGAGCACAACGTGTTCCATCTCGGCAAGAAGGGCGGCACCACGCTGGAGCTGGTCGCCGAGCGGCTGCGCGGCGAGACGCTGAGCTTCGACCTGGCCATCGGCGGCAAGGTGCTGGTCGAGGCCGGCAAGCGCATCACCGCCCGCCACGTGCGGCAGCTGGCCGCCGAGGACATCACGGCGCTGGAAGTGCCGGACGACTATCCGGTTGGACGCATCGTTGCGATCGACATCGTCGACCCGGCCACCGGCGAGTTGCTGGCTTCGGCGAATGACGAAATCACCGCCGAGCAGTTGGAGTCGTTCCGCAAGGCCGGCATCGAAACCGTGCCGACGCTGTACGTGAACGACCTCGATCGCGGCGCCTACATCTCGCACACGCTGCGTATCGACAACACCAAGACGCCGCTGGAGGCGCTGGTGGAAATCTACCGCATGATGCGCCCGGGCGAGCCGCCGACCAAGGATGCCGCGCAGAACCTGTTCTTCAACCTGTTCTTCACCTTCGACCGCTACGACCTGTCGAGCGTCGGCCGGATGAAGTTCAATCGCCGCGTGGGCCGCAAGGAGATCCTCGGCCCGGGCGTGCTGTACGACCACAAGTTCTTCAGCGATCGCAAGGAAGACGCCTGTCAGCAGCTGGTCAAGGAGCAGGGCGAAAGCTCGGACATCCTGGACGTGCTGAAGGTGCTGATCGACATCAAGAACGGCCATGGCACCGTCGACGACATCGACCACCTGGGCAACCGCCGCGTGCGTTCGGTGGGCGAGATGGCGGAGAACACCTTCCGCATCGGCCTGGTGCGCGTCGAGCGCGCGGTGCGCGAGCGGCTGTCGCTGGCCGAGGCCGATGGCCTGACCCCGCAGGATCTGATCAACGCCAAGCCGGTGGCGGCGGCGGTGAAGGAGTTCTTCGGTTCGTCGCAGCTGTCGCAGTTCATGGACCAGAACAACCCGCTGTCCGAAGTCACCCACAAGCGCCGCGTTTCCGCGCTCGGGCCCGGTGGCCTGACCCGCGAGCGCGCCGGCTTCGAAGTGCGCGACGTTCATCCGACCCATTACGGCCGCGTCTGCACGATCGAAACGCCGGAAGGTCCGAACATCGGCCTGATCAACTCGCTGGCGGTCTATGCGCGGACCAACTCCTACGGCTTCCTGGAAACCCCGTACCGCAAGGTGGCCAACGCCAAGGTGACCGACAAGGTCGATTACCTGTCGGCGATCGAGGAGGGCGACCACGTGATCGCCCAGGCGAACTCGCCGCTGGACAAGCACGGCGCCTTCCTCGAGGACTTCGTGTCCTGCCGTTTCCGCGGTGAGTCCGAGCTGCGCCCGGCGTCCGAAGTCGACTACATGGACGTTTCGCCGATGCAGACGGTGTCGGTCGCTGCCGCGCTGGTGCCGTTCCTGGAGCACGACGACGCCAACCGCGCACTGATGGGCGCGAACATGCAGCGCCAGGCCGTGCCGACGCTGCGTTCGCAGACTCCGCTGGTGGGTACCGGCATCGAGCGCGCGGTGGCGCGCGACTCCGGCGTCATCGCCACCGCCAAGCGCGGCGGCGTGATCGACCAGGTCGATGCGGCCCGTATCGTGGTGCGCGTCAACGAGGAAGAGGTCGGCGACAACGACGCCGGCGTGGATATCTACACGCTGACCAAGTACACCCGTTCCAACCAGAACACCAACCTCAACCAGCGTCCGCTGGTGAACGTCGGTGACGTGGTGGCCAAGGGCGACACGCTGGCCGACGGTTCGTCGACCGACCTGGGCGAGCTCGCGCTCGGCCAGAACATGCTGATCGCGTTCATGCCGTGGAACGGCTACAACTTCGAAGACTCGATCCTGCTCTCCGAGCGTGTCGTGCAGGAGGACCGCTACACCTCGATCCACATCGAGGAGCTGTCCTGCCCTGCGCGCGACACCAAGCTGGGTGCCGAGGAAATCACCGCCGACATCCCGAACGTGGGCGAGCAGGCGCTGGCGCGCCTGGATGAATCGGGCATCGTCTACATCGGCGCCGAAGTGAAGGCCGGCGACATCCTGGTCGGCAAGGTCACCCCCAAGGGCGAGAGCCAGCTCACGCCGGAAGAGAAGCTGCTGCGCGCGATCTTCGGCGAGAAGGCGTCCGACGTGAAGGACAGCTCGCTGCGCGTGCCGCCGGGCATGGACGGCACCGTCATCGACGTGCAGGTGTTCACCCGTGACGGCATCGACAAGGACAAGCGCGCCAAGCAGATCGAGGAAACCGAGGTCAAGCGGGTCCGCAAGGATCTTGACGACCAGTTCCGCATCCTCGAAGGCGCCATCTACAGCCGCATGCGCACCGCACTGGTGGGCAAGTCCGCGATGAGCGGTCCGGGCGGTCTCAAGCGCGGCACCGAGATCACCGACGCCTACCTGGACGGGCTGAAGAAGGACGACTGGTTCAAGATCAACGTCAAGGACGAGGACGTCACCGAGTTCCTCGAGCGCGCCGCCGATCAGGTCAAGCGCCACAAGGAAGAGTTCGACAAGCGCTTCAAGGAGAAGCAGGCCAAGATCACCCAGGGCGACGATCTGTCGCCGGGCATGCTCAAGATGGTCAAGGTGTTCCTGGCCGTGAAGCGCCGCATCCAGCCCGGCGACAAGATGGCGGGTCGCCATGGCAACAAGGGCGTGGTGTCGAACGTGGTGCCGGTGGAAGACATGCCTTACTCGGCAGACGGCGTGCCGGTCGACATCGTGCTGAACCCGCTGGGCGTGCCTTCGCGCATGAACATCGGCCAGATCCTGGAAGTCCATCTGGGCTGGGCCGCCAAGGGTCTGGGCAAGAAGATCCAGCAGATGCTCGAAGCGCAGGAGAAGGTGGTCAAGATCCGCGAGTTCCTCGACCAGATCTACAACCACCACGTGGCCGGCGCGGTCCAGCATGTCGACCTGAAGTCGCTCACCGACAAGGAGATCTTCGCCCTGGCGACGAACCTGCAGCAGGGTGTACCGATGGCCACGCCGGTGTTCGACGGTGCCGAGGAGAGCGAGATCAAGGCGATGCTGAAGCTGGCGGATCTGCCCGAGTCGGGCCAGACCACGCTGTACGACGGCCGCACCGGCGAGGCATTCGATCGCCCGGTGACCGTGGGCTACATGCATTACCTGAAGCTCAACCACCTGGTCGACGACAAGATGCATGCGCGCTCCACCGGCCCGTACTCGCTGGTGACCCAGCAGCCGCTGGGCGGCAAGGCGCAGTTCGGCGGCCAGCGCTTCGGCGAGATGGAAGTGTGGGCGCTGGAAGCCTACGGCGCGGCCTACACCCTGCAGGAAATGCTGACGGTGAAATCCGACGACGTGCAGGGCCGCAACCAGATGTACAAGAACATTGTCGACGGTAACCACGAGATGACGGCTGGCATGCCGGAATCCTTCAACGTGCTGGTGAAGGAAATCCGCTCGCTTGCCATCAACATCGATCTGGAAGAGATCAAGTGATCCGCGCAGTCACAGGAGCCATGCAATGAAAGACCTGCTCAATCTGTTCAATCAGCAGCGCGCGACGCCTGATTTCGACGCGATCAAGATCGCCCTGGCCTCGCCGGAGCTGATCCGTTCGTGGTCGTTCGGCGAAGTGAAGAAGCCGGAAACCATCAACTACCGCACCTTCAAGCCGGAACGCGACGGCCTGTTCTGCGCCGCCATCTTCGGCCCGGTGAAGGACTACGAGTGCCTGTGCGGCAAGTACAAGCGCATGAAGCACCGCGGCGTGGTGTGCGAGAAGTGCGGCACCGAGGTCACCCTGGCCAAGGTCCGGCGCGAGCGCATGGGCCACATCGAGCTGGCCAGCCCGACCGCGCACATCTGGTTCCTCAAGTCGCTGCCTTCGCGCATCGGCCTGATGCTGGACATGACCCTGCGCGACATCGAGCGCATCCTGTACTTCGAGGCCTTCGTGGTGATCGATCCGGGCATGACCGCGCTGGAGCGCGGCCAGCTGCTCAGCGAAGACCAGTACCTGGAAGCGACCGAGGAGCACGGTGACGAGTTCGACGCGCGGATGGGCGCCGAGGCGGTGTTCCACCTGCTGAAGTCGCTGGATCTGCCGGGCGAAGTCATCCGCCTGAAGGAGGAGATCGCCTCCACCAACTCCGAGACCAAGCTGAAGCGCCTCACCAAGCGCGTCAAGCTGATCGAGGCGTTCCTGGAATCCGGCAACAAGCCGGAGTGGATGGTGCTGACCGTTCTTCCGGTGCTGCCGCCGGACCTGCGTCCGCTGGTGCCGCTGGACGGCGGCCGCTTCGCCACCTCCGACCTCAACGACCTGTACCGCCGCGTCATCAACCGCAACAACCGCCTGAAGCGGCTGCTCGAACTCAATGCGCCCGACATCATCGTGCGCAACGAGAAGCGCATGCTGCAGGAGTCGGTCGACGCGCTGCTCGACAACGGCCGCCGCGGCCGTGCCATCACCGGCACCAACAAGCGCGCGCTGAAGTCGCTGGCCGACATGATCAAGGGCAAGCAGGGCCGCTTCCGGCAGAACCTGCTCGGCAAGCGGGTGGACTACTCCGGCCGTTCGGTGATCGTGGTCGGTCCGACCCTGCGCCTGCATCAGTGCGGCCTGCCCAAGAAGATGGCGCTGGAGCTGTTCAAGCCGTTCATCTTCGCCAAGCTGCAGGCGCGTGGCGAAGCCACCACCATCAAGGCGGCGAAGAAGCTGGTCGAGCGCGAGGAAGGCCAGGTTTGGGACATCCTCGAAGAGGTGATCCGCGAGCATCCGGTGCTGCTGAACCGCGCGCCGACCCTGCACCGCCTGGGCATCCAGGCGTTCGAGCCGAAGCTGATCGAAGGCAAGGCGATCCAGCTGCACCCGCTGGTATGTACCGCGTTCAACGCCGACTTCGACGGCGACCAGATGGCCGTGCACGTGCCGCTGTCGATCGAGGCCCAGCTCGAAGCGCGCACGCTGATGATGTCGTCCAACAACATCCTGTCGCCCGCCAACGGTGAGCCGATCATCGTGCCGACCCAGGACGTCGTGCTCGGCCTGTACTACATGACCCGCGAACTGATCAACGTCAAGGGCAGCGGCATGGTGTTCTCCGGCGTCGCCGAAGTGCGCCGGGCCTACGACAACCGCGCGGTCGAATTGCATGCCAAGGTCAGGGTGCGCCTGAACGTGGTGACGATCTCCGAAGACGGTGACCGCACCAGCGAGGTCAAGATCGTGGACACCACGGTCGGCCGCGCGCTGCTGGCTGAAATCCTGCCGGAGGGCCTGCCGTTCGAGCTGGCCAATACCGAGCTGACCAAGAAGAACATCTCCCGCCTGATCAACCAGAGCTATCGTCTGCTGGGGCTGAAGGAGACGGTGGTTTTCGCCGACAAGCTGATGTACACCGGCTACCGCTTCGCCACCCGCGCGGGCATCTCGATCGGCATCGACGACATGCTGATCCCGGCCGAGAAGAAGCCGATCCTGGAGGAGGCGGAGAAGGAGGTCGTCGAGATCCAGCAGCAGTACCAGTCGGGTCTGGTCACCGCCGGCGAGCGCTACAACAAGGTGGTCGACATCTGGTCGCGTACCAGCGAACTGGTGGCCAAGGCGATGATCGACGGCATCGGCACCGAGAAGGTGCTCGATGCCGACGGCAAGACGGTCAACCAGAAGTCGATGAACTCGCTGTACATCATGGCGGACTCCGGCGCGCGCGGCTCGGTGGCGCAGATCCGCCAGCTGGCCGGCATGCGCGGCCTGATGGCGCGTCCGGACGGCTCGATCATCGAGACCCCGATCAAGGCCAACTTCCGCGAAGGCCTGAACGTGCTGCAGTACTTCAACTCGACCCACGGCGCGCGCAAGGGCCTGGCGGATACCGCGCTGAAGACCGCGAACTCCGGCTACCTGACCCG
>JAGWIC010000032.1 GCA_028866435.1 Lysobacteraceae bacterium
GCGCGCGCCGCCACCGGAGTGGCGACAACGGCGGCGGCCGCCGGTGCGGCAGCCGGTGCCGGTGCCGGTGCCGGTGCTGCCGGCGCGGGCGCGGCAGGTTTCGCTGCCGCAGCGGCCGGCGCCGGGCTGGCGGGCGCGGTGGCGGCGGCCGCCGATTCGGCCCCCTCGGCCTCGATCAGGGCGATCACCGTGCCCTCGGAAACTTCGTCGCCCACCTTGAGCTTGAGCTCCCTGATCACGCCGGCAAACGGCGCGGGCACTTCCATGGTCGCCTTGTCCGACTCCAGGGTGATCAGGCTTTGCTCCTTCTCCACCCGGTCGCCGACCTTGACCAGCACTTCGATGACAGGGACGCCCGCATGACCGATGTCGGGAACGAGGGCTTGTTTGAGGTCGGCCATGATGTCTCCTGCGAATGGCGGTGGCGTACCGCTCGGGGATGGCGGTCGCATGCAAGGGATCCATCATAACGAACGGACGGCCATTCCGCATGGCACAAATGCATCGGCGCGGCGGCCGACATCATCCATGCGCCAGCGTATGCATCACCGCGTGCCCAGGCCGGCCTGCGCGCACCGGCGGCGATCCGCGCGGCGAGGTTCAGCCGGGCTTGACCGGCAGGCTGCCCTGCACCACGGTCAATTCGCGCTGCGGGAACGGAATGCTGATGCCGACCTCGTCGTAGTGTTCCTTGATCGCACGCAGCAAGTCGGCCTTGGCTGCGAGGAAATGCTCCGGCCGGGTCCAGGCCCGCACGACCAGGTCGACCGAGCTTTCGCCGAGGCCCGACGTCCACACGCCCGGCGCCGGCTCCTTCAGGATGCGCTCGTCCTGCTCGAACAGCTTCCTGATCTCCGCCATCGCCGCGCCGATATCGTCCTTGTAGCCGATGCCGACGGTAAGCTCGAAGCGGCGGGTACCGCGGCGGTTGTAATTGAGGATCGCGTCGCTTCCCACCTTGCCGTTCGGGACGATCGCCTCGCGTCCGTCCGGCAGCGAGAGCAGGGTATGCATGAGGTTGATGCTCTCCACCGTGCCGTCGATACCGCCGGCGGTGACGAAGTCGCCGACCCGGAACGGGCGGAAGACGATCAGCAGCACGCCCCAGGCCAGGTTGCTGAGCGACCCCTGCAGCGCCAGGCCGAGCGCCAGCCCGGCGGCACCCAGCGCGGCCACCAGCGGCGCGGTCGACACGCCGGCGGCATTCAACGCGATCACCACCAGCAGCGCGATCAGGATGCCGTAGACCACCTTGCGCAGGAAACCGACCAGGGTGATGTCGACGGAGGCGCGCTCCATCGCCCGCTGCAGCACATTGGCCAGGCGCGTCGCCAGCCAGCTGCCGACCAGCAGGATCAGCAGCGCCAGCAGCACATTCAGGCTGGCGCTGATGGCCGTATCGGCAATCCTGGCGCCAAGCAGACGGGCAAGAAAGTCATGCATGGTGATCGACTCGTGTAGAAAGCACCGGACAGACTAGCAAATCGCGAGCGGAATATTTCCCGATCGCGGCAGCGGTGCCGACCGCCGTCAGTCGCGTCGATCGTCGATCGCCGCAACCCTGCCATCGACGATGGTCACCACCGTCACGTGATCGCCGCGCCGATAGCGCCATTGCTCGCCGCCGTCGTACCTGCCCAGCACACGAACGCCGCGGCGGCTGCCGCCCCGTGCCTTGCGCACGTGCGATTTCGAGGAAGGCTTGCCGAGCAACTCGAGTACCCGTTCGCGGCTGTCACCGGCGGTCAGCACCTGGTTGCCCACGCGAAGCGTACTCGACGCCTGCGCCAGGGTGCTGAGGAAAAACAGAGCGAACACGAGGAAAATGCGCATGACCGACTCCCTGGTTGCTGATGAAACGGACGTCCATCCCGCGGCGGCGATCCTTTCTGCCGGCCCTACTGCCGTCGATGGCCGCCTCAGAACCCCGCGCCGGTTTCGGCGAGATACCGCGCCTCTTCCGCGCTGCTGGCGCGACCGAGCGCGGCGTTGCGATGCGGGAACCGCCCGAATCGCGCAATCACATCCCGGTGCCGCCGAGCATAATCCAGGTAGCCGGCGAAGCGTTCGCGCTGTGCCGGGCCGACCTCGGCCGCCAGCGCCTCGAACAATGCCACCGAACGCTGCTGCAATGCGCTGTCCTCGGCGTGTTCCAGCGGCAGGTAGGCGAACACCCGCTGCTGCGCCGGCAGTTGCCGGTCCATGCCACGGGAAAGGCCTGACAAGGCGAGCCGGCTGGCCCTTACGTCGCCGGCCCAGGCCGCGGGCGTGCCGCGATGGATATTGCGTGGAAACTGGTCGAGCAGGAGCAACAACGCCAGCCATCCGCCGGCGGCGTCCGCCCAGCCATCCAGCCGCCCGTCCAGGGCCGCGCCGACCGCGGCGGCGAAACGCCGGCGAATCCTCTCGTCGAACGCCTCGCTGGCCGCAAACCAGTGCCTGGCCTGGGCCGGAGCAAACCAGAAATCGACCACCTCGCGCGCGTCGACGGCCGGCGCGGCATGGCTCATCGCGCCGGACCAGCCAGGCTGTGCATGTCCATGTGGATGCCATGCAGCCGTGGCAGCTGGCGCATCAGGCCGCGCGCGGTCTCCGTCGGCAGGGCGGCAATCGCTCGCTCGAAACGGTGCAGCAGCGCGCTCTCGCGATGGGCGAGCAGCCGGAGCCAGGCTCCCTCCGGGCGGGCGGCAAGGCGTAGCAGCCACGCCGCCAGCCGGCATTGCACCGCACCGCGCCAGCTGCCGCCGCCATGCGGTTTGCCGCCGGCGGCACGCAGTTGGGCCTGCAGGTCGGCGATCAGCAGATCCAGGGTCTGGGCATTGTCATTGAGCACCAGCCGCATGCCGGGTTCGCTCGCCGCCGCCGCGTGGCGATAGAGCTGGCCAAGATCGATGCTGCGCCGGATCAGGGCATTGCATGCGGCCTGCTGGGCATGCAGCGGCATCGCGTTCTCCGGTTCGGTCGGCAAGGGGCTCACGTCGGCATCTTGGCCCCCACCCACTTAGCGGAGCATAAACCACGCCGGAATTCCCCGGACCCGGCGGCGGCCGGCCTCGGGGCACCGGTCACGAGCCGACATGCAGCAGCTCGAGCGGCCTGCCCCTGGCGTCCCTCAGGCCTTGCTGCAGCTCGGCTAGGCGCGTGATGGCCGGGCACAGAGCCTCGACCTGCGGGCGCAGCACCTGCAGCCGCCGGCGCAGGCGCGGCTGCAGGTCGGTCGCCATCGACGCGGCGCGATCGCGCAACGCGGCGGCGGCCTGCATGTCGCCCGCGAGCGCGGCATTCAGCGCCTGCTGGCCAAGATCCGTGGCCACCACGGGCAGCAGGTCGGCGGCCATCTGATTGGCATACTGGTTGGCCGCATCGCCTTGCCAGTCGCGCGAGCTTCGACTGGCCGCGATGCGCTGCTTCAGCTCGCGCGCGTGGTTCGCGAGGCGGTGGTCGAAATCGGCCTGGGCATCGGCGCTCAAGCCCAGGCCGGCGGCGTCGGCGCGCAGGCCCTGCACGACGATGTCGACCCCTTGCTGCGCCAGCGCGCGCACGCGCGGCGCCAGTGCCCGCACGTCGCGCTCGAACAGCGCCAGCCGATCGCGACCTTCCGCATCCAGCGGCACCGTCGCACCGTCGGTGCGCAGCACGCCAGCGGCCATCGTCACCTGCAACGGCGCGGGTGCCGCCCGATCGAACTGCAGCCGGTCCGGCGTCAGGGTGATGTCATAACTGCTGCTGGCGTGGCAGGTGGCCGCCAGGTCCTGGGCCCGCACCGGCGACGGCAGCACGGCGAGCCCGGGCAACAGGATCAACAGGTAACGGAGAACGCGCATCGTTGGGTATCCGCATGGAGTGGGCCCGCAAGCGATAACCGGCAACCCAGCAACCCCGGCTGAACATGCTGGCACGGCGCCAATACCGACCGCCAGGAACAGGTCGCCGTCGCCACGCCGTGGTCAGGTGCCGGCGAGCGGTGTGGTCAGGCGCAGACTCTTCGCCACGGGGTAGACCCCGCCGTCGGGTAGCGCGTCCACGCCGCCGGAGAGCATCCGCTGATCAAGCCACGGCACCGGCTGCAGCGGGCCCGGTACATAGGCTTTCCAGTGACCATAGTCCTCGCCAGGCCGAGGGTCGCCGAAGCGGTGCAGGTTGAAGGTGACCGGCACCCGCGCGATCCGATAAGGTGCTCCGGCCTCCTTGCCGGGATCACACGGAGCAAAGGTCCAGCGCCGGGCAGCGGACAGCGAGGCGTCCCCCAGAATGCGCCGCCAACGGGCCAGTTCAGGGTCGCTGGCGATCTCGCCGATATTCACCTGCTCGACCGCCGAGTCGGCCACCTTGCCCTGCCGATCCACGCGCAGCACCAGATACACCGTGCCAGTGACCCCCGCGCGAATGGCCGCCCGCGGATAGCTCGGCGGTTCGCGTCGCATCGCGCTGCGCATCTGGCCGGGGGAGCGTTGATGGAAATTCGCACCTTCGATGCCGATCGAATAATTCCCGCTGCCGATCGGCCTGGCCACGATGCGCAGATTCATCTCGGCTTTCGCGATCACCGGCCGGCCATCGCGAACGACCGCTGCGAAACGCCAGGTCGGCACGTTGCGCTCGATCAAACTGACGACCGCTGCAGGCAGCTTGTCCGGGTGATCGATGACATCGCTTTTCACCGTTCCATCCGGCGCCACCGTGATCGAGCCGCTGACCAGCATGCTCGCCTGCACGCGCTTTCGCACCGCATGGGGCCCGGCCGCCAGTGCGACACCGGCGAGCCATAGCGCTACCACTCCCAGGGCCACGCGTTTCATCGAAGCGACTCCTCCTGAGCAGATCCTGACGGTCGACAGCCACGGTGCGATGCGTGACAGCCTTGCCCGCCTACTCCAGGCGCGGCGACAGCGCTGCCGATTCTAGGCGCGTACCTGTTCGATAGTCATGATATCCCCTGCTTCGATCGCTTGGCAGCGGCGGCTCCGCGCCACGACCGGAACTGCGCACGCACGTCCGCACGTCCCAGCCCCCAGGCCAGCCACGACAGCAAGGGGATGGCGGCGGCCTTGAGGGCCAGCGCCACCGTCCAGGTGCGCTGCGCGCGCGCGATCAGCCACAGCGCGACCGGCGCCAGTTGTGGCTGGGCCAGTGCATGCTGCCGCGCGATTTCGAAATCGCCCCACTGCCGCAGCATCCAGGCGCCGCTGAGCAGCGCCCACAGTGCCAGCAACAGCGCCAGCCACTGCATCGCCGGCCGCGCCCATGCCTGGCGCATGATGCAGCTGGCGCTGACCACGACCACCACCAGCGCGGCGCCGAGATAAAGGTAGTCGCCATGCCGCAGGTATTGCACCATGCCCATGCCGGCCAGCAGCAGCACCACCCACGGCCCGATCGCCCACGACGAGAATCCCGATGCCGATGCCTGTGCCCGTCCTGCCACGGCCATCAGCCGTCGGCCTCGGCGGTCGTCGGATGGAGCAGCCAGGTGATGACGGGCAGGCGGCGCACACGAAGCATCGAACCATCTCCGGCGGCAAGCAGGGACCGCCCTATCCGCGCCAGTTTACGCCGCCGCTTGCAAAAGGGCGCCTGGCGGCGTCCCCGCCGTCGCCGTGGGGCCGCGACTCAACGCCTGGAGATGGTGAACTTGCCCGCCGAGATGCCGAGGTTGAAACCCTCGCCGGTTCCCGCCAGCGCCAGGGATACCGTGCCCTTGGTCAGCACCTGGGCCTGCGAACTCTTCACCACGCCAGCATCGGCACCAGCCTGCGCATAGTCGCCGAACACTTCGTCGATGCCGTGCACGTTGCTGATTTCACCCTTGCCGTTGTCGATGTGGTATTTGCCGGCGGTAAGGCCGCCACCGACCACGGTGATCTTCACGTTGGCATGCTGACCGTTGTTGCAGCTGATCGTGCCATGGCCTTCGGCATGCTTGTAGATCAGCGACCAGCCGGACAGGCTGTAGACCAGATCGCACTTCACCGTCGCCTCGCTGGCGCGCGCATGGCTCGTCGGCAGCATGGTCAGGGTGCCGGCACAGGCCAGGACCAGGACAGCCAATCCAAATGTATGTTTGATCATCTGATTTCTCCTTCGGCTCTCGATGGAATCGGATGCCTTGCCGTGGCCGTCGCGGCAAGGCGGGGCGCATGGCCCCAAGGCACTTTCATGGTGCGTCGATCCTGTGCAGCCAGGCGTGATTGCCGCGTGCACGCGCCCATCGTTCCGTTCAGCTTGCGACGTTCGGCGGCAGCGTGGATCCGCGCCCGGGCGCGCCCGAAATCCCTTGCCGCGCGGGCGGATCGGCCGACCGCTCAAGCAGGGCCGGCGGGCTGCTAGACTGGTCCCGCCTCGCGGCCGGTGCGCAGGACAAGATCATGACCAAGTATTCGCTGGTGGGTTACGACGGCTCGGAGGCATCCCGACGCGCATTCCAGTTCGCGATCGACCTGGCCCGTTGCGGCCACGGCCGGGTACGGGTGGTGTCGGTGGTGCAGATCACCGAGGGGGGTGCCGATGCCTGCGCCCTGATGATGGCCGACTGCGGCACCGATCGGGCGAGGGAATTGCTGCAGGAGCTGACCGCGATCGTCGCCGACGCCGACCAGCTGGTCGATGTGGAATTGACCCACGGCAGCCCGTGCGAGGTGCTGCTCGACCAGGTCGACCGTTACGGTATCGATCACATCGTGATCGGCCATACCGAACGCGGTGTGCTGGCGCGCTGGCTGCTCGGCTCGGTGTCCAGCAATGTGCTCGAGCGGGCACGCGTGCCGGTCACCGTCGTGCCCTGAAGCGGAATCCAGGGCGCTGTCTCGCGGCGTCAAGTCGGTGCGTGTTAATCCACCACCACGCCGAGGCCTTATCCTGTACCGACTTTTGAACATGACGCGACATGGCGCCGGCGTTGGCTGCCTGCGGTCATGCGGGAATGCATTTGAGTTATGACCATGAGGTGCCGTGGACGCTGGAAAGCCTCGATCCGGGCCGGATCGAGCGGGCCCGGGTCCGCCACGATGAAGATCTGTTCTTCCTGCTGTGCAGTTCGTCGTTTGTCGAGAGCGGCTCGGATCTGTACACGCGGAGCCTGATCGACCACTTCGCCGGCGATGAGCCGCTGCAGGCCTGGCTGAGCCAGCATTGGGAGCAGGAGGAACTGCAGCACGGTCGCGCGCTGGCCGCCTATGTCAGGAACGTCTGGCCGGAGTTCGACTGGGACAAGGGCTTCGGCGCGTTCCGGGACGAGTACGGCGCGGCGCGCACGGCCAGGCGACTGCAAGCCAGTCGCGGCCTCGAGCTGGCCGCGCGCTGCGTGACGGAGACCGCCGCGGCCAACCTGTACCGGGCGCTGCACGAGATCACCGACGAGCCGGTGCTGCGCCGGCTGACCGATGGCATCAAGAACGACGAGGTGCGCCACTACAAGCACTTCCACCAGCACTACTGCCTGTATCGGCAGCGCGAGGGCTTTGGCCGCTACAAGGCGTTCCGGGCGATCCTGCGGCGGGTCAACGAGATCCGCAGCGAGGACGGCGACATCGCCCTGCGCCACGTGTTCCAGCAGTGCTACCCGCAGCACCTCGGCAACCGGCGCGAGTTCCGGCGCGTCAGCGACCGGGTGCGGGGCCTGCTGCGCCGGCATGTCCCGGCCACGATGACGGCGAAGATGCTGCTCAAGCCACTGGATCTGCCGCCTCGGCTGCAGTCGAGCATGGAAAAGCCGCTGGCGCGGATCACCGAAAACCTGTTCCTGCGCTGAATCCTGCCCGCGTCAGGCGCCCGCCGCGGGCGATGCCCGATCGCGCGGCCGGCTGTCGATCTGGCGCTGCGCCTGCTGTTCGAGCTTCAGCCGTGCCACGTCCACCGGACGGATCCGCTGAATCGTGCAGGGAAAATAGCGGCGCCCGGTGAGCACCTTGTCGAAGCGGATCGAGACCTCGCCAAAACTCGAGGTCAGGCCGATCGCATTGGTGTACTGCAGGTTCTGGCAGGGCCCATCCAGGTCGAGCAGCCACGCCTGGTTGGGCCGGGTATAGATGACGACCTGGCTGTCGCCCAGCGGCTCCCACGACCACAGGCTCAGGAAGCGGAAATGCGGCACCGGCGCACCAGCCGCGGCGAGATAGGCGGCCTCGCGCTGCTGCTGGCGCTGGGCATAGGGCACGCTGGAACAAGCGGCCATGCCAGCGGCGAGTACCGCGACGATCAACCAACGCAGCCCGGCCATCAGCACCACCTCGCATGGGAACCTGGGTCCGATAACGCCTGAGACGGCCCGGCGTGCACACGGCCGCCGGGCGTGGCGCTACCGCTTCTTGCCGCCGCCGGGCAAGGGCTGCCACCGGGCGGGATCGAAACCGGCCAGCTCGTAGACCAGGGTCTGCTTCTTGTCGCCGTCGGCGAAGGTCACCTCGAGGCTGAGCTTGCGGGTCTTCTTCAGCAGGGCCAGGAAGGCCTTGTCGTTGATGATCATCAGCGCCGGCTCGCCGGTACTGGGCGCAAACGCCTTGATCCGCACAGTCTTGCCATCGGCATGGCCGAGGATCGTGCAATTGCCGCGGCAGACGAAGCCCGGCTTGCTGCCGTAGAGGAAGACGCTCTGCCCCCAGCTGGTATGCCGGCGCAGCACCAGCTGCACTTTGTCGCCGGTGACCGGCTCGCTGTTGTAGATCGCGGCCGTGGACTGCGTGCCACCGGCCATCGGCGCCACCTGGTACACCCACAAGCCCGCCAGACGGTTCTTCTCGCGCTTCGCGGCATAGCGCTGCTCGATCGCCGGCAGGGTCTGCTGCACTTCCTTGGCGGCGTCGCTGCCGGGGAAGCGGCTGAGGATGTCCTTGCCCATCGCCACCACCATCTCGTCATCGCCGATGCGCACCAGTTGCCGGTACGTGGCCAGGTTGCGCGCCGCCGTCGCGGCGTCGGCCTGGGCCTGCTGCTGGGCGGCGGTCGGCGCCGGCGCACCGGATGGCTGCGAGCAGGCAGCGAGGGCCACGCCGGCGCAGAGCGCGAGCGGCAGCAAGGAACGCAGGGCAGATTTCATCGACGCGATACCGATCCGGAACAGGCCGCTAGCTTGGAACGCGCCACCGGTCCGGCGCAACCCCGCCGTCGCCCGGACGTCCGGCACTGTGCGGCCAGCGACGGCGGCCCGATAATGGCCGCCCACGCAAGGACCACCGATGCCCCCAGCCACCAAGCCCGCGGCCGATTCGCTGCTCAGGCACCGCGCCTTCGTCGCCTTCTGGCTGGCCAGAACCGCCTCCGGCTTCGGCTTCCAGATGCTGGCGGTGGCGGTCGGCTGGCAGATCTATGCGATCACCGGCCGCGCGCTCGACCTGGGCCTGATCGGCCTGGCGCAGTTCATCCCCTCGCTGCTGCTGGCGTTGCCGGCCGGGCACCTGGCCGACCAGTTCGAGCGGCGCCGGATCGTGCTGTACGGGCAAATCGTGGAATGGCTGGCGATCGCGGTGCTGGCGGGCATGAGCCTGGCGCAGGGGATCCACGAGCTGGGCATCCTCGCCCTGGTGTTCGTCATCGGCACCGCCAAGGCGTTCGAGTTTCCCGCGCTGCAGTCGATCGTGCCGGCGCTGGTCCCGGCGCGGATCCTGCCGCGCGCGATGGCGGTGAACGCCTCGGCCGGCCAGGCGGCGATGATCATGGGTCCGGCGCTGGGCGGCTTCCTCTATATCGCCGGGCCGGGCGTGGTCTACACGGTGGCCGCCGTGCTGTATCTGATTTCGGTGGTCCTGCTCAGCCGCCTGCGCTACGAGCAGGCGCCACCGCGACGCGAGCCGGCCACGCTGAAAACGCTGTTCGCCGGCGTGCATTTCATTCGCCGCCGACCCGATGTGCTGGGCGTGATCTCGCTGGACCTGTTCGCCGTGCTGCTGGGTGGCGCCACCGCGCTGCTGCCGATTTTCGCCAGGGACATCCTGCACACCGGCCCCTGGGGGCTGGGCCTGCTGCGCGCCGCACCGGCGGTGGGCGCGCTGCTGATGTCGCTGTGGCTGGCGCGCAACAGCATGGAGCGCCGCGTCGGCCCGATCATGTTCGCTTCGGTGGCGGGTTTCGGCGTGGCCACCCTGGTATTCGCGCTGTCCACCACGCTGTGGCTGTCGCTCGCCGCCCTGTTCGCGCTGGGCGCGTTCGACATGGTCAGCATGGTGATCCGCGGCGCCCTGGTGCAGCTGGACACGCCGGACGAGATGCGCGGCCGGGTCAGCGCGGTCAATGCGATCTTCATCAATACCTCCAACCAGCTGGGCGAGTTCGAGTCGGGCCTGCTGGCGGCGCTGGTCGGCGCCGTGGGCTCGGCGGTGATCGGCGGCATCGGCACCTTGCTGGTGGTGGGCGCCTGGATGGCGATGTTCCCCGCGCTGCGGCGACGCCAGCGCCTGCATGTCGAGGTGGCCACGGCCGACGATGCCGCCGCCACGATCTAGGAGCGTGGGTGGCGCAGTCGCGCGCATTTACGCATCGCTCACGGCGGCGGTGGCAGGCTGCATCCCGCATACCGAGGAGAGCCGCCATGCGCCACCGTGACATCGAGCGCCAGATCCGCGACAGCGCCGAGCGCGCGGGAGAGCGTGCACGCGAATACGCCGATGGCGCCGGCAGCGGCGCGCAGGGCCTGCTGGAACGCGGACGCCGACGCATCAACGAACGTTTCGGCACGCGCGGCAGGAACTATGGCCGCCAGCTGTCGCATGCGGCCGAGGACTTCGCCGACGAGGCGCAGTACCAGTATCGCCGGATGCGCCGCCAGGTCAGCCGCCACCCGGCGGCAACCCTGGCGATCGTGGCCGGAACCATCGGCGCGTTCCTGCTGCTGCGCCGCGCGTTCCGCAGCGACGACGACTGATCGTTGCGCGGTGCCAGGCCCGACATGAAGAGCCCGCCTTGCGGCGGGCTCTTCATGTCGCGAGGGTCGTTCAGACCGTCATCGGGTTGGGCTTGTCCTGGTCGAGCTTGTATTCCTTGATCGCCCGGCTGACGTCCTTGGCGTTGACCTTGCCGTCCTTGGCCAGCGCCGCCAACGCGGCGTGGGCGACCCAGTAGCGGTCGACCTCGAAGAACCCGCGCAGGTGCGCCCGCGTGTCCGAACGGCCGAAGCCGTCGGTGCCGAGCACGGTGTAGCGCATGCCCTCGGGCAGGAAGGCGCGGACCTGGTCGGCGAACTCGCGCACGTAGTCGGTGGCGGCGATCGCCGGCCCCTGGCGACCTTCGAGCAGGCCGGTGATGTAGGGGACGCGCTGTTCCGACTCCGGATGCAGGCGATTCCAGCGCTCCGCGTCGAAGCCGTCGCGACGCAGCTCGATGAAGCTGGGGCAGGACCAGATGTCGGACTTCACGCCGAAATCCTTCTCCAGCAGCTCGGCGGCGGCGATCACTTCGCGCAGGATCGTGCCCGAACCCAGCAGCTGCACGCGCGGCTCGCCCTTCTTCGGCTTGCCACCGTCCTTGAACAGGTACATGCCCTTGATGACGCCCTCCTCGCAGCCGGCCGGCATGTCCGGATGGGGGTAGTTCTCGTTCATCACGGTGACGTAGTAGTAGATGTCCTCCTGCTCCTGCATCATCCGGCGCGTGCCGTCCTGCAGGATCACCGCCACTTCGTACGAGAACGTGGGGTCGTACGCCTTCACGTTCGGGATCGCGCCGGCCATCAGGTGCGAGTGGCCGTCCTCGTGCTGCAGGCCCTCGCCGTTGAGCGTGGTGCGGCCGGCGGTACCGCCGACCAGGAAGCCGCGCGCGCGCATGTCGCCCGAGGCCCAGCACTGGTCGCCGATGCGCTGGAAGCCGAACATCGAGTAGTAGATGAAGAACGGCAGCATCGCCTGGTTGCTGACCGAATAGCTGCTCGCCGCCGCCATCCACGAGGCCATGCCGCCTGCCTCGCTGATGCCCTGCTGCAGCACCTGGCCCTTCTGGTCTTCGCGGTAGTACAGCAGCTGGTCGGAATCCTGCGGCTTGTACTTCTGGCCGAACGGCGCATAGATGCCGATCTGGCGGAACATGCCCTCCATGCCGAAGGTGCGCGCCTCGTCGGCGACGATCGGCACCACGCGCTCGCCCAGCTGCTTGTCGCGCAGCAGCAGGTTGATGCCGCGCACCAGCGCCATCGTGGTCGAGATCTCGCGCTCGCCGGAGCCGCGGGTGATCTGCTCGAACGCCGACAGCTCCGGCGCCTTCAGCTTCGCCTCGGCCTGGCGGCGACGCTGCGGCAGGAAACCGCCCAGCGCCTTGCGCCGTTCCATCATGTACTGCACTTCCGGGGAATCCTTGCCCGGGTGGTAGTACGGCACGTCCTTGAGCTTGTCGTCCGGGATCGGGATCTGGAAGCGGTCGCGGAAATGACGCACCGAATCGCTGTCCAGCTTCTTCTGCTGGTGGGTCGGGTTCTGCGACTCGCCGGCCGAGCCCATGCCGTAGCCCTTGACCGTCTTGGCCAGGATCACCGTGGGCATGCCCTTGGTCTGGGTCGCCGCGTGATACGCCGCGTAGACCTTGTGCGGATCGTGGCCACCGCGGTTCAGGCGCCAGATGTCGTCGTCGCTGAGGTTGGCGACCATCTCGCGCGTTTCCGGGTACTTGCCGAAGAAATGCTCGCGCGTGTAGGCGCCACCGAAGGCCTTGCAGGCCTGGTACTCGCCGTCGACGGTCTCCATCATCAGCTTGCGCAGCACGCCCTTGTGGTCGCGGGCGAGGAGCGGATCCCAGTAGCTGCCCCAGACCAGCTTGATCGTGTTCCAGCCGCCGCCACGGAACGCGCCCTCCAGCTCCTGGATGATCTTGCCGTTGCCGCGCACCGGGCCGTCCAGCCGCTGCAGGTTGCAGTTGATCACGAAGATCAGGTTGTCCAGGCCCTCGCGGCCGGCCAGCGAGATCGCGCCGAGCGACTCCGGCTCGTCGCACTCGCCATCGCCCATGAAGCACCACACCTTGCGGTCGCTCTTGGGGATCAGGCCGCGGTGCTCAAGGTACTTGAAGAACTGCGCCTGGTAGATCGCCTGGATCGGGCCCAGGCCCATCGACACCGTCGGCACCTGCCAGTAGTCCGGCATCAGCCACGGATGCGGGTACGACGACAGCGCGCGGCCGTGGCCGACCACTTCCATGCGGAACAGGTCGAGCTGGTCCTCGGCCAGGCGGCCTTCGAGGAACGAGCGCGCATAGATGCCGGGGCTGGAATGGCCCTGATGCAGGATCAGGTCGCCCGGATGGTCGGCCGAGGGCGCGCGCCAGAAGTGGTTGAAGCCGACGTCGTACAGGGTCGCCGAGGAGGCGAAGCTGGCGATGTGGCCGCCGAGTTCGCCCGGCTTGCGGTTGGCGCGCACCACCATCGCCATCGCGTTCCAGCGGATCAGGGTGCGGATGCGCCACTCCATCGCCGCGTCGCCGGGGCTCTTCGCCTCCTGCCCGGGCGCGATGGTGTTGACGTATTCGGTGGTCGGGTCGAATGGCAGATAGCCACCCGAACGACGTGTCGTGTCGACCATGCGCTCGAGCAGGTAATGCGCGCGCTCGGTGCCGTCGTGCTGGATCACTGCGTCGAGCGAGTCGACCCACTCGCGGGTTTCGGTGGGGTCGATGTCCTGGTTGAGGATATCGTCGAGCTGATCCATGAAGTTCTCCACGGCACGCTTGGAAGTGCCTGCAAGGGGCGCGCCGCCGGGGATGCGGCGCGGCAACGGTTAAGTTTAGCGGGACGCCGCGGCGCGCGCCAAATGGACGTCCGTACGCTCGCGCACGGGTATCTTCGCGCGCTCAGCCACGGCGCTCGCTGTGCGCCGCCCGTATCTGCGCATCCACCGCCGCCACGGCGGTCATGTTGACCACCCGGCGGACGCTCGACGCCGGAGTGAGGATGTGCGCCGACTTGTCCAGGCCCATCAGGATCGGCCCGATCGCCACGCCGTCGGTCATCACCCGCACCATGTTGTAGGCGATGTTGGCCGCATCCAGGTTGGGCATGACGAACAGGTTGGCACGGCCGCTGAGCGTGGTGTGCGGGAACATGCGCTGGCGCAGCGCCTCGTCCCATGCGGTGTCGGCCTGCATCTCGCCGTCCATCTCCAGCTTCGGCGCGCGGGCCTTGAGGATCTGCCAGACCTTGCGCATTTTCGCCGCACTTGGATTGTCGTGGCTGCCGTAGTTGGAGTGCGACAGCAGCGCCACCTTCGGCTCCACGCCGAAGTGCTTGAGGCGGTAACTGGCCTGCAACGTCGCCTCGGCGATCTGCTCGGCAGTGGGATCGACCTGGACGTGGGTGTCGAGGAAGAACCAGGCGCCGCGGTCGTTGATCACGCCACTCATGGCGGAGGTGCACTGCACGCCCGGATCGAGATTGAACACGCTGCGCAGATAGCCCAGCTTCTTGTGGTAGCGGCCGACCAGGCCGCAGATCATCGCGTCGGCCTCGCCGCGCTCGACCATCAGCGCGGCGATCAGGGTGGGACGGGAGCGCAGCAGATTCTTCGCCGCCGCCGGGCTGACGCCCCGTCGTTCGGTGAGCGCGTGGTACTGCTGCCAGTACTCGTTGAAGCGAGGATCGTCGTTGATGTTGGTCAACTCGAAGTCCACGCCCTGGCGCATGCGCAGGCCCAGCCGCTCGATGCGGGCCTGGATCACGTCCGGCCGCCCGATCAGGATCGGGAAGGCGAGGTGCTCGTCGATCACCGTCTGCACCGCGTGCAGCACCACCTCCTCCTCGCCCTCGGCGTAGGCGACGCGTTTGCGGTCGGCACGCGCGCGCTCGTACACCGGTTTCATCAGCAGGCCGGTGCGGTAGATGAACTGGCCCAGCTTCTCGATATAGGCCTCCATGTCGGCGATCGGGCGGGTGGCCACGCCCGAGTCCATCGCCGCCTGCGCCACCGCCGGCGCCAGGATCACCAGCAGCCGCGGATCGAACGGGCGAGGAATCAGGTACTCGGGCCCGAAGCACGGCACTTCGCCGCCGTAGCCGCCGAGGTCGGATGCTTCCATCCGCGCCAGCGAGGCGATCGCCCGCACACAGGCCAGCTTCATCGCCTCGTTGATCACGGTGGCGCCGACGTCCAGCGCGCCGCGGAAGATGTACGGGAAGCACAGTGCGTTGTTGACCTGGTTCGGGTAGTCCGAACGACCGGTGCCGATCACGCAATCCGGGCGCACCCGCTTGGCGTCCTCGGGGCTGATCTCCGGATTCGGGTTGGCCAGCGCCATGATCACCGGCCGCGCGGCCATGCTCGCGACCATCTCCGGCTTCAGGATGCCGCCGGCGGACAGGCCGAGGAACACGTCCGCGCCCTCGACGATCTCGGCCAGGCTGCGCTTGGCGGTGTCGCGCGCGTAGCGCTGCTTGTCCGGGTCGAGATGCTCGCGGCCGCTATGGATCACGCCGTCGCGGTCGAAAGCGAGGATGTTCCCGGGCTTGAGGCCCAGCGCCACCAGCATGTCGAGGCAGGCGATACCGGCCGCGCCGGCACCGGTGGTGGCCAGCTTGACGTCCTCGATCTTCTTGCCGACTACTTCCAACGCGTTGAGAATCGCCGCCCCGACGATGATCGCGGTGCCGTGCTGGTCGTCGTGGAACACCGGGATGTTCATCCGCTCGCGCAGCTTGCGCTCGACGATGAAGCACTCCGGCGCCTTGATGTCTTCGAGATTGATGCCGCCGAAGGTGGGCTCCATCGAGGCGATGATGTCGACCAGCTTGTCCGGATCGTTCTCGTTGATCTCGATGTCGAACACGTCGATGCCGGCGAATTTCTGGAACAGCACGCCCTTGCCTTCCATCACCGGCTTGGCCGCCAGCGGCCCGATGTTGCCCAGGCCCAGCACCGCCGTGCCGTTGGTGATCACCGCGACCAGGTTGGCGCGCGCGGTGTACTCCGCCGCCGTGCCGGGCTCCTCCACGATGGCGTCGCAGGCGGCGGCGACGCCCGGCGAATAGGCCAGCGAGAGGTCGCGCTGCGTCAGCAGGGAGGTCGTGGGGGTGACCTTGATCTTGCCCGGTCGCGGCAGCCGGTGGTATGCCAACGCGGCGAGACGAAGTTCTTCGGGGAGGCTCATGGGTGTGCTTTTGTCGGGAGGGGGTAGTCACCGCGCCAGTGCCGATGACCGCCCGATATTAGCATCCGCAAGCGGCTGGAGATGGCGCCCTGCCACCCCCTGTTTGTCTCATGTACTGAGCAGCAGTTCGTCTTCCTGCACCCGGTTCATGTGGATGCGGTTGATGAACAGCGAGAAGGCGAGCTTGCCGGCCAGCCCGTGCACGCGCTGCATCCAGGGCGGCAACCACAACGGCGGCAGGATGACGCCGCTCTCGAAGTGCGGCTGCAGGCTGATCACGTCGGCCAGCGCCAGCTTGCCGGCGAACAGGTGCCGCAACAGGTCCATCCGGCGCTGCTTCAGCGCCCAGCGGAAGAAGGTGTGCACGGTGAGCAGGCCGGACAGGTAGACGTTGTCCTTGGCGAACGCCGCGCCGCCGCCGAGCGGCACGCCGCGGAATACCCGCTGGGTCGAATGGAAGCTGTCCGCCACCGTCTGCCCGCGCTCGCTGAAAAAGCGGTAGACCTCGACGAAATCGGCCCCCTGCAAGGCCATGTCGATCGCCAGGATGCGCAGGCTGATGCGCTTGAGCCGGGTGATGTCGATGGCGCCGGACATCAGCTCGGCGAACACTGCCAGGCCCTCCTGGGTGGCCGTGACCCGCGGCGACGTGCGCCCCATCGAGGCCAGCAGCGGCTGCCGGCGGCCATTGAGCGCGGTCAGCGAATGCACGAAGGCCTCGTGCGCCAGCAACTGGTGGCGGTCGTAGTCGCTGAAGCAGGCGCCGCCGCGCAGGCGGATCCGGGTGGCGCCGGCGGCGGCCTTCGCGGTGAGCTCGGGATCAACCTCGACACTGATCTTGCCGGCCCCGAAAAAGGCATCGAGGGTGCCGGCCAGGTCGGCCCGCAGCACGTCGGCCGGGATGTTGATGCTGCTGTCGTCGGCCAGCAGGTCGGCACCCAGCTCGTCCGACAGCTCGACGAAATAGCGGGCGGCGTCGAGGTTGCTGCGCTGGCTGCCCGGAATCATGTCGTCCGGGCGGCCGTAAAGCGCGATGGAGGGCGCGGTCACGCCGGCGGTGCCGACCGCTTCCAGCATGCCCGCGGCGATCCGCCAAGACTCGGCGCTGCGCCGCAGGTACTCGCCCAGCGGGTCGACATCCGCCGGGTCGCTGCCGCCGGCGGCCGCTTCGATCGCCGCCAGCTCGGCACGCGCCTCGCCCAGGTCGGGCACGCTGTAATGCACCGTGGGCAGGGTGAACCGGCCCCGGTCGTAGGCCTCGATCATGCGGTTTTCCAGCGAGGCCGGCCAGGCCACGGTGGACAGCACGTGGATCGGGCGCACCGCGGCCAGCAGGCGCTGGTCCAGCGCCGCGTAGCGTTGCAGCCCGGCCGCCACCGGCTTGCCGGGGGCACTCACCGCGATACCCTCCGCAGGCTGTCGACGCGCCCGAAGCGCGAGCCGGTGCGCGTCGGCAGCCGCCACGGCAAGGTGCCGGCCAAGGCCGCAACGGCGGGCCGCGGCGGCGGGAAAACCCGCCTGTGCAACACGGTGGACGATGAGGACAATCGACGCATGGCTCGACCCCTGGTGTGCGGATGGTAGCGCCTTGCGGCCACGCTGCCGCAAGGCTTGGCCGGGCTAGTCGCGCTCGCGCTGGCCGCGATGCCCTCGCGGCGGCTCGATCGGGCGACCGCCGCGCTGGCGGCGCAGGCGCGCCTCCAGCGTGGCCGCCTGCTCCTCGCGCTCGTCGTGCAGCTTCAGGTAGTTCCGCCAGCGGCCCGCGGTCAGTTCGCCATTGCCCAGCGCCACCTGCACCGCGCAGCCCGGCTCGCTGCCGTGGCCGCAATCGGCAAACCGGCATTGCTCGGCCAGGACCTCGATGTCGGCAAACAGGTCGAGGTTCTCCTCGCCGGTGAGCTTGAGCTCGCGCATGCCGGGGGTATCGATCAGGCAGCCGCCACTGGGCAACTGCAGCAAGGCGCGATGGGTGGTGGTGTGGCGGCCGCGGCTGTCGTGGCTGCGCACGGCGGCGGTGGCCATGGTGGCCGTCCCCAGCAAGGTGTTGGTCAGGGTCGACTTGCCGGCGCCGGAGGACCCCACCAGCACCGCGCTGTCGCCCGGCTGCAGGTACTGCGCCAGCAGCGCCGCGCTCGCCGGGTCCTTGCAGTTGAGCGGGTGGATCGGCGTGCCGTGGGGCAATCGCTCGCGCAGCGCCGCCGTCACGGCGGCGGCGTCCTCATGGGTATCGAGCTTGCTCAGCAATACCACCGGCTGGGCGCCGGAATCCTCGGTCAGGGACAGGTAACGCTCGATCCGGGCCGGGTTGAAATCGCCGTCCAGCCCGGTCAGCACCAGCACGTAGTCGATATTGGTGGCGATCAGCTGGCGCTCGTAGCGCTCGCCCGCCGCCGCCCGCGACAGCACGGTGCGGCGGGGCGCCACCGAGACGATATGCGCCGGCGTGCCGGCGGCCACTTCGACGAAATCGCCGACCACCGGACGCTCGACCGGGTCGATCCCGCGCTTGAGGAAGCGCCCGTCCGGCTGCGCGCCGAACAGGGTGGCGCCGTCGTGCAGCTCGTAGCCCGCGCGGTGCTGGGCAACGACCCGGGCCAGGCGCAGCCCGGCGCCGGGCAAGGCGTCACCACGCCAGCCGATATGCCGCAGTCGTGCAATGGTCTCGGCATCACTCATGGCGTTGTCTGTGTGCATGGTGGGGCGATTATGCCCTGCCTTAAGGCTGCCAGACGATGAACCGCCCAGGCGCCCACAAATCCTCGCGCTGCACTGCATCACGCTGCTAGCATCCAGTGCCCCGCCCCGTGGCCGGATTCCCACCTACCCGAAGGAACCTGCGTTGGCTTCAATCACACCCAGTGCGCACCTGGCAGACGTTCGCTACGAGATCCGCGGCGCGCTGGCCCGGCGCGCCCGCGAACTGGAAACCCATGGTCGCGAGATCATCAAGCTCAATATCGGCAACCCCGGCCGCTACGGTTTCGAGGCCCCCGCGCACCTGCGCGAAGCCATCGCCTGCCACCTGCACGACAGCGAAGCCTACGGCCATGAACAGGGCCTGGAGCTGGCCCGCGAGGCCATCGCCCAGCAGCAGCGGTCGCGCGGCGCCCGCGGCGTCGATCCCGAGCGGATCTTCATCGGCAACGGGGTCAGCGAGCTGATCGACATCTCCCTGCGCGCCCTGCTGCAACCCGGCGACGAGGTGCTGCTGCCCAGTCCGGACTACCCGCTGTGGAGCGCCGCCACCATCCTCAACGGCGGTCGGCCGCGCTATTACCCCTGCCCGGCCAGCCGCGGCCACCTGCCCGACCCGGACCAGGTCGAGGCGCTGATCACCCCGCGCACGCGCGCGCTGGTGCTGATCAACCCGAACAACCCGACCGGCGCGGTGTATCCGCGCGAACTGCTGCAACGGCTGGTGGCGATTGCCGCAAGGCATCGCCTGCTGCTGCTGTCCGACGAGATCTACGACGAGATCCTTTACGACGGGGCCCGGTTCCAGCCGCTGGCCGCCGTCGCCGACAACGTGCCGTGCCTCAGCTTTGGCGGACTCAGCAAGGTCCATCGCGCCTGCGGCTACCGGGTCGGCTGGATGAGCCTGTCCGGCGACCCGGCCCTGGGCGCCAGCTATCGCGATGCCCTGCAATTGCTGGCGGCCCTGCGCCTGTGCGCCAACGTCACCGCGCAGTGGGCGGTGGAGCCGGCGCTGCACAGCGGGGCGACCATCGGCTCGCTGACCTCGCCCGGTGGCCGCCTGCACGAGGCGCGCCGGGCCGTGATGGAAGGCGTGGCGGCCAGTGCCTATCTCGACCTGGTGGCACCCGCCGGTGCGCTGTACGCCTTCCCGCAGGTGCGCGCCGACCGCATCGATGCCTTCGACGACGAGTCCTTCGCCCTGCGCCTGCTGGAGGAAGAGTCGGTGCTGGTGGTGCCGGGGAGCAGCTTCAACGTGCCGCGCAGCCGGCATTTCAGGCTGACCCTGCTGCCCCAGCCGGCGCAACTGCACGAGGTGTTCGTGCGGATCGAGCGGGTGCTGGCGCGGATGGCCGGCGAGCAGCCGGTCGCCGGCCGCGTCGCGCTCGCCTGAGCCGGCCGGCCCGACCGATGCCCGCCACCGCACCACCGTTGCCGATCTACCTCGCCCTCGGCGACTCCTACACCATCGGCGAGCGGGTGGCGGCCAGCGAGCGCTGGCCGGCCGTGCTGGTCGGCCGGTTGCGGGCGGTGGGCGTGGCGCTGGACGAGCCGCGGATCGTGGCGGTCACCGGCTGGACCACCGACGAATTGGCCCAAGGCATGGAGGCCGCCGCACTGGCGCCATCCTACGACCTGGTCAGCCTGCAGATCGGCGTGAACAACCAGTACCGCGGCCGCTCAAGCGAGGACTATCGCCAGCAGTTCGCCAGCCTGCTGGCCCGCGCCATCGCGCTTGCCGGTGGCCGGCCCGGCCGGGTGGTGGTGGTATCGATCCCAGACTGGGGTGTCACCCGCTTCGCCCGCGAGCAGGGCCGCGACCCGGCGCGCATCGCGGCGGAACTGGATGCCTACAACGCGATCGCCCTGGCGCAATCCCTGCGCGATGGCGCCCGTTTCGTGGATGTCACCGGCATCTCGCGGCAACACCCCGATGCGCTGGCCGACGACGGCCTGCATCCCTCCGGCGCGCAGTACGCGTGGTGGGCGGAGCGGATCGAGCCGGTGGTGCGCGAGGCGCTCGGCCACTGACGACGGCCGCGGGCACGGCAACGCGCCTGCAACCTGTTCGCCATCGGGCGGTGATTTGGCGCCCGCATACTGGCGCCCCGGCCACCACCGGGATCCCCGCCATGAAAACCTTCCACTGTCGCAGCGCCTTCATTTCCGATGTGCATCTGGGCACGCCCGACTGCAAGGCGGATTACCTGCTCGACTTCCTGCGCCAATTGCGCTGCGAGAAGCTCTACCTGGTCGGCGACATCATCGACATGGAGGCCCTCGCCAGACGCCCCTGGTGGCAGCCGCGGCACACCGCCGTGCTGGCCGAGGTGCTGGCCCTGGCGCGACGCGGGGTGGAAGTCACCTACATCCCCGGCAATCACGACGCCCCGCTGCGTGCCCTGCAGGGGCAGGATTTCGCCGGCATCAGGATCGCGCTGGACGCCGTGCATGTCGGCGCGGACGGCCGGCGCTACCGGGTCAGCCATGGTGACGAATTCGACCCCGGCCACGTCGGTCGCGGCTGGATGCTGCACCTGGGCGATGCCATGCACCGCTTCATCAGCTGGGGCAATCGCCGCCTGCATGCGGTACGACAACGCCTGGCGCTTCCCTACCTGCCGCTTTCGATCATCATCAAGTCGCATGTCGGCAAGGCGCTGGCGTATATCCGCGCGTACGAGGAGCGCGCCGCCCGCGCGGCGCACGAACAGGGCTTCGACGGCCACATCTGCGGCCATATCCACTTTGGCCAGGTGCGCCAGATCGGCACCGTGCTCTACCTCAACGACGGCGACTGGGTGGAACACTGCACCGCCCTGGTCGAGGACCACACCGGCGCGATGGAGCTGCTGCACTGGAGCGAACAAGCCACCGCGCTGGGCCGCGCCAGCCGCGAACTGGTGCTGCCCTCGCCCGCCGCCGCCCTGGCACTGGCGCCACTGGCCATGACCCAACCCGATCTCGGCGCACTGCACCTGGCCGCCTGAACATGGGCTTGAAAGCCGGCCGGAGCACCGCATGTCCAGCGGCGTATCATGTCGTCCTTTGCCGGAGTTTCCCCATGTCCCTGGATAGCGCAACACGCGAACGCATCGAGACCCTGCTCACCAGCCACCGCGTGGTGCTGTTCATGAAGGGCACGCGCCAGCAACCCATGTGCGGCTTCTCCGCCGCCGCCACCAATACGCTGAACGAGCTGCTGCCCGAATACCACACCGTCAACGTGCTGGAGGACCAGGAAATCCGCGAGGGCATCAAGCTCTACGGCGAGTGGCCGACGATCCCCCAGCTTTACGTCGACGGCGAGCTGATCGGTGGCGCCGACATCATCAGCCAGATGTACGGCAGCGGCGAGCTGCACACGCTGTTCGGCGCGGCGGCACCGGACCGCACGCCGCCGGAGATCACCATCACCGACGCCGCCGCCGAGGCGATCCGCCAGGGCACGGCCAACGCCCAGGGCGCGGCCCTGCATCTGGAAATCGGCCCCGACCACAGCGCCGGATTCCAGCTCGCACCAGCCGGCAAGCACGACATCGTCGCGCACGCGAACGGCCTGGAGGTGCATTTCGACCCGGCCAGCGCCCAGCGCGCGCGCGGCATCGTGATCGACTGGGTCTCCACGGTGCAGGGTGAAGGGCTGAGCCTGAAGTTCCCGGGCGCGCCAGAAATCAAGTCACTCAGCGTGCAGCAGCTGCAGGCGCGACTGGCCGCCGGCGACATCACCCTGATCGACGTGCGTCCCGCGGCGAGCCGCGCCATGGCCGCACCACTGTCGGCGGCGCGGGTGCTGGAGGAGGAGGGCTACGAGAGCCTGGCCAGCCTGCCCAAGGACACCGCGCTCGCCTTCATCTGCCACCACGGCATCTCCAGCCGCGCGATGGCCGAACGCTTTGCCGCCCACGGCTTCAGCAACGTGCACAACGTCGAAGGCGGCATGGACGCCTGGGCCAGCGAGGTGGATCCGGGCGTGCCGCGTTACTGACCCCTCGCCATACACGACATTCGAGGGCCGACGTGCCAGTGAGCACGTCGGCCCCACGGTCGTTCAGGCGCTGACCGGCGGCAGCTCACAAGACTGGTTGAAGTCGCCGATGGCCTCGACCAGGTCGGTCACCGCCAGCCGCTCGGCTTCGCTGAGGTCCGGATTCCAGGTATCCAGGATCAACACCACGCGGGTCTTGTCACTGTGGTTCCACGCTTCGTGCTCGAAGGTATCGTCGAAGGTCACGCAATGCCCTTCCTGCCACACGTGATCCTCGCCACCCACACGGATCGCGCAGTCGTTCGGCACTATCAACGGCAGGTGGGTCACCAGACGGGTATTGGTCACGCCCGTATGCAAGAGGATATGTGTGCCTGGACTGAGTACTGAAAAGAGGGTTTCCGGCGAATGATCACGAATGCGCACCAGCGGCAGTGCATCCAGCAGAGCCGTGGTCTGCGGGCAGCGCAGGCAATGCTCGTCGTAGCGGATGCCATGGCGATAGAAGAAAAAGGCATCCCACGAGGCCGGCCGCTCGCCTGACGAATCAAGCAGTTCCTTCGTCTGCCCTGGCGACTGCACGCCAAGGAACGCCTCCAGTTGCTGGCTCTGCGCAAGCACCTCACGCAGCTCCTCCCGTACGGTAGCGGTGGCTGCTTCAAGCGCGTCCAGCCACGGGAATCGTTCACGCGGATAGAACGGCTGGCTGGGGATATCCGGGAAATAGAGAAACTTCGGCTTCTGCCGCGGATCGGGAATATCTGCCGACCGCTCGCCAAAATAGATGGCCAGGCTGCGCTCGACACGCACCAGCTCGGCGCTGCCGTAGCGGTCGCGCAGCGGCTCGAACGACGCGCGAAACAGCTGGTGGCGGCCTTTGTTCACGTAATTCATGGCGTAGCGCACCGCCCCGCGTAGCCCCGGTGCGGTGGTGGCGTCACTGACCCAGCGACCTTGCGCGTGCGCGCCCTGGATGGCCATGAAGTAGGCCTTGAGCGCCTCATGCGACTGCCCGAGTTGTTCCAGCGCGACGCCCAACTGCAACCTCGCCACGAATACGCCAGGCGCCAACGCCAGCCCGCGTCGCAAGCTGTCCGCTGCTTGCGCGAAGTCCCCGGCGCCCGACTGCGCGAAGCCCAGCTGGTTCCAGATCGTGGGATCCTCAGGCCTAGCCCGAGCAGCGACCTGCAACGCACCTATCGCCAGCTGATGTTCGCCGCGCGAAACATGCTGGCCGGCGATGAACAACAGCGCCTGCACGTCATCCGGCACCAGCGCAAGCAGCCTCCTGAAACAGTGTTCCGCCGCATCCGTGTCATGGCGGCGCAGATGGTCCAGCGCCATCGAGCGGCTTGCCGCGGGATTGGGATCGTAGGGCTTGTTCATCGACACGCACCTTTCTTCGCTCGGGGTAAATCGGGCCGGCCCCCGGTGACCGGACACGGGCCATGACTGTGCGGGCATAATACGCGTTGGCGAGGTGCCACATCGGCAACACCACCAAACGCGCACGAATGGCGAAGCTGCGGCACAACACGCATCGGTAACGCGGCGAGTGATCGCCCGTGGTTGAATTCCTGGAGGTTGAATGTCCCTGCTACTGGATGGGTTGACGCCGGTCGCCGCGAGAAGCGTGATAGCGGCCGGACAGGCGCTGGATGCCGGGCGGGTGGACGACGCCTGGCGCCATCTGGTCGAAGCCTCCGTATCGCACCCGGACCACCCGGAAGTACTGCGCATGCTGGCCGGCATCCATGGCATGCGCGGACGGCATCAGGATGCGATAGCGACCATGCGCCGCGCACTGGAGCGACGCCCGGACGTGGCCGCCTATCACAACACGCTGGGCAGCCTGCTGGGTCAGGCCGGCGAGTACGACGCGGCGATCGCCGCCTTGCGCCGCAGTTGTGAACTGCAACCGGGCATGGCCATCGCCTGGTACAACCTCGGAGTCATGCTGGTACGCTGCGTGCGCAATGAAGAAGCCCTCCTGGCACTGGAACGGGCCGTTTCCTTGGCACCGGATCACATGTCGGCGCGCGCGCTGCTGGCCGACATGCTGCGCATGCGTGGGCATGTCACGCAGGCCGCCAGCACATATCGCCGGGTGATCGCGGAACAACCGTGGGCCGGCATGGCCTGGTGGGGTCTGGCCGACCTGAAATCGGTGAGGTTCCAGGAGAACGACATTTCCCTGATGCGGCAGGCGATGCAGGATCCTCACGCCACCGTCGATGACCAGATTGCCATCGGGTTCGCCCTCGCCAAGGCACTTGACGATGGCGGCCAGCACGAAGGTGCGCTGGCGGCCTTGGCCGGCGCCAACGCCATGGCACGACGGCGACAGTCATGGAACCGGAGCGGCTATTCGGCCGCGGTCGACGCGCTCAACGCGGCCTTCACGCCACCGCCACCCGGTGCCGATGCCGCGCTTGGCCGGGAGGCGATCTTCATCGTCGGCCTGCCGCGTTCGGGATCGACCTTGATCGAGCAGATACTCGCCTCGCACTCCGATGTCTGTGGAGCCGGTGAACTGCCCGACCTGCCGCAGGTGCTGGCCGAGGAATCACGCAGCCGTGGCGAGCCGTTTCCACGCTGGGTCGGGTCGATGCAGCCGACAGACTGGCAACGTCTGGGACAACGTTACCTGGAGCGCACAGCCTATTGGCGGCGCGAACACCGCGTGTTCACCGACAAGTTGCCCAGCAACTGGGTCTACATCGGCGCCATCCGCGCCATGCTGCCGGGTGCGCACATCGTCGCAAGCAGCCGCGACCCGCTGGAAACCTGCTTTTCCTGCTACAGGCAAAGGATGGACAACAACGAATATACGCGCGACTTCGACGACCTGGCCAGCTTCTGGCGGGACTGCGACCGCAGCCTGCGTCACTGGACCAGCCTGCATCCCGATCATGTCATGGTGCATGAATATGAAGCGATGCTGGCCGATCCGCAGGATCGGATTCGCCGCCTGTTGGCATTCTGCGGATTGCCGTTCGAGGACGCCTGTCTCAGCTTTCACCTGAACCAGCGCGAGGTCCGCTCGCCGAGTGCCACCCAGGTCCGCCAGCCATTACGTAACGACACCGCCCGCGGGCCTGTATATGGCGCCTTGCTCGACCCATTGCGCAAGGCATTGGGGATGCAACCATGGCCAGCCTAGGCGTGTCGCCTTGCCGCCAGTACCCGCCCCCTTGCCGGCTGCCGTTCACGACAGGCTGGGGCAAGGTTGCTCGATCATGACCCCATCGACCGCCTCCCCCGCTACCGGCATCGCCCCCAAAACGGAGACCCTGCGCGCGCCCAGGCAGAGCAGCGCACGCGGTCAAGCCGATGCCACCGGGCTGCTTGGCGCCCTCCATGGTGCCGACGAGGACGGTTGGCTGGAGTGCGCACAGGCATTGGTGCTACGAGGTGACCACGAGATGGCATTGCTGGTGCTCGATCACGCCATGGCCGCCCATCCCCGCTCGGCCCGGATCAGGCTGGCGCTGGGCGGGAGCCTGCTGCACCACGGCAATGAGCCGGCGGCCGAGACCGTGTTGCGAGCTCTGCTGTGCGACGTCCCCGAGCATGCCGCTTGCAGCCTGCTGCTGGCGGGAATGCTGAAGGAGCAGGGACGCATGAAGGCGGCGGCGACGACGGTGGTCGACACGTTCGCGCGCAAGCGCCAGGACGTCGAGTCACTGCTGCTGGCGATCGAACTGCTTGACGATGCCGGCCACCAGCAGGAGGCCGCCACCCTGTGCGAGGCAGAGATTGCTGCGGGCAGCGGCGACGCCCGCTTGTTTGCCCACGCCGGCATGCTGCTTTCCCAGCTGGGCAAGTTTGAGCAGGCGCGGGTGTATCAGGAATCGGCGTTGGCCATGACGGCGCAGGCGCTCGACTGGCATGTGCCACTGGGCATGGCCGGCCTGCAGCGTTACCGCCAGCCTGACCACCCTGACTTGTCCCTCTTCGCGGGTTACCTGCAGCAGTCGGGCCTTGGCTCGTGGGCGCGCGCGGGCCTGCTGTTCGCCCTGGGCAAGGCTCGCGACGACCTCGGCGACTACGCGCAAGCGGCGGCTCTCCTGCGCGAAGCCAATGCGCTGGTGAACGCGATGACTCGCTGGCCGCGCAAACAGTGGCGGCGCAGCATCGAGGCGCGGCTCAAGCGCAAGCCGCCCGCCGGCCGGCTCGTCTCACCGATGGACTGGATCCCGGTATTCATCGTCGGCCTGCCCCGCGCAGGAACCACCCTCCTCGCCGAGCTGCTCGGACGCCATCCAGCTGTCCGCCACCGCGGGGAGTTGCCCTGGATGCCCACCCTGGCCGATCAGCTGGCGACCGCCGGCGACCGCGATGACGGCGCTCTGGAACGGGCCGCTGGGGCGTATGCCGCGCAGCTGCGGCAGGACGACGGGGGCGCTGGCTGGCTGATCGACAAACAGCCACACAACTTCATGCACGTCGACCTGATCCTGGCGATGTTCCCCAATGCCAGGATCATCCATTGCCAGCGCAACGCGCGCGACAACGCGCTGTCGCTATGGATGCAGTCCTTCCAGGCGGGCAAGCAGGGCTTCGCCTACGACTTCACCGATATCGCTGCCGTGATCCACGGCAGCCGGCGCTTGATGCAGCACTGGCGGCTGCGCTATCCGGATTCGATCCGGGCAGTGCGGTACGAGGCCCTGATTGCGGATCCGGCCAGCGTGCTCGACGCCTTGTGTACTTGGCTGACACTGCCCTTTCACAACCTGGTTGATGCGCACCCCGAGGACGGGGCGATCAGCACGGCCAGCCTCTGGCAAGCACGTCAGCCGATCCACTCAGGCTCGATTCAACGCTGGAAGCACTATGCCGTCCTGCTACCCGAATTGCTGAGCCTACCCGACATCTGATGGTGGCCATGCCGGGGCGCACCTTGTACTCGCAGCAGCATATTGACCTGGCCGATCCCGCATGAAGGCAATAGCTCGTTTCGGTCAGTCGGTCGAATAACCCCAGTGATCCAGCATCGGCTTGAGTATCGGCAATGCCGGCTGCAATGCATCACGGTAACGTAGCCAGCGATTGAGGCCCTTGCGGTTTACCGGCTGGATCACCTGCGAATAGCTTGGTGTGGCGATATAACCCTTGTCTCGCGCGTGCTGATGAAAATTCAGCATCGGCGAGGCATCAGCTACACCGAGAAACTGGGCGATACGACCACTATGCGCAGCAGGATCCGCTACCAGATCCTCGTAGCGGGACACCAGCAGGTTCGGCTGAAACACTTCGACGTGATGCAACCAGCACTCCATCGCCGTGACATAGGCGCTGGCCAGTCTCTCGATCGACGAACAGGCCAGGGCCAACACGCTGGAGCGGAAGTTCTGCATGTAGTTGCTGACCAGCACGTCGCAAGGATGCCGCAGGGCAAGAATGAACTTGGCCTCGGGAAACAGCCTGTGGATCATAGGGAGCCAAAGCATGTTCAGCGGGTTCTTGTCGACCAGTCTGGCATCCCAGCGCCGCGGGATCTTTGAGCACACCAGTTGCAAATAGCCCTTGCGTAGTTCGTCGCAGTCGCGTTGACTCAGCTTGCCCAGGTCGCGCGGAATCTCCGCTCCGAAGTCGGATAACTGGTCGGCCAGGATGTTGAAAAACGGCCGCTCGTCCATCGACTGCATGCCTGGATGCGCATCCAGCATCTGCTCCAGCAAGGTGGTGCCGGAGCGGGGGAAACCAACGATGAAGATGGGCGAGTGGTCGGCATCGGGTGCCGAATAACCGGGCCAGTCGAGGTACTCCGCACGACTGACCTTGCCCACCGCCGCAGGCAGCACCGGCGCATCCGGCTCAAAGCGGTAGGGAACCACCGCTTTGAGCTCGTCCATCTGCAGGGCATGCGCCGTCTGCAGACTGGCCAGGGCGGCTGGCAAGTCGCCCAGCTTGTCGCACGCGTCGGCGTTGACGAAGTAGTGCGCATAGTCCAGCTGGTGACGCGGACCGGACCGGGCGAGGATGTCGCGTGCCTCCGCCGGCTTGGAGCGGCGCAGCGCGAGTACCGCTTGCTGATGGGCAATTTCGAGCATGGTCGGCGGATCCGCCGCCGTCGACTGCGACGTGATCCGATCCAGCAAGGTATCCGCGTCGGCAAGCCGGTTCACGCGCTCGTAGACGGCGGCCAGGAGCAGCCTGGCCTGGTGATGGGCTGGCGTGCGCTGCAGCAGCTGTTCCAGCAGGATCTGCGCGGTGCCGGCATCTCCCTGCACCAGGTGTAGGTCGGCCAGCTCGAACAACAACGAGTCGTTGAGCTGACCCCACTCGCGCCACGGCTGGATCAGCGCTTCGGCGCGGTAGTCGCGGCATGCGGAGCACGCGCGCGCGGCGTTGATGCAGGCGATCGCAGATGTCGGGTCCAGACCCACCGCCCTGAGCAGGCTCTCGCGGGCTGCCATGTAATCGAGCTGCTGCAGCTGCAGCAGGCCAAGGTTGATCCATTGCAAAGCATCGTCGGGCGCCAGTCGAAGCGCGGCCCGGTAGGCCACGACCGCTTCGTCCTGCCGACCGACCTCGCGCAGGGCCGTCGCATAGTTGCCCCAGTGCAAGGCGCTGTCGGGAAACATCCCGGCAAGCCTGGCGTAGGTTTCGACCGCCTGTTCCAGCCGGTGCTGCTGCTGCTGCGCCAGGGCAAGCAGAAACAGCACATCCGCGTTGCGGGAGTCCTGCTTGAGTGCGGCATGGCAGAGCCGCTCGGCCTCATCGGGTCGAGCAGCCTGCAACGCCGAAAGAATGGGTTGGGAGGTATTTATGGTCGTCATGGTCCGAAAAAAAAGCCGCGCGGGATCACCGCGCGGCTCGTCAATCACTAGCCTGTCGAACCGGCTAGGTCGATCAGAACTTCACCGTCACACGTGCCCAGTAGTAGCGGCCGATGAGATCGAAGTCGCTCGGATCGGTGTTGGCGTTGAGCGTGTTGTTCGCGTACAGGAACGGCGGCTGCTTGTCGAACACGTTGTTCACGCCAAAATCCACGCGCGTGTTGATCGGTTCGATATTGTAGCCAATCGACATGTCGTTGTAGACCGTCGCACCGTACTTGAACACGACGTTGCTCAGGTAGCTACCCGCCGGATGGGTATCCTGCGTCGCGTTGAGCGAACCGTTCTGGAAGCGGCCGATGTAACGCATGCGCCACGACGCATCCCAGTTGCCGAGGTTCCAGTTCAGGAAGCCCTGCGCACGCCAGCGCGGGAACAGGCACACGCCACCATTCGGAGTCGGGCAGGTCGAAGCCTGCGACGAACCGAACGGCAGGAAGTGACCCGCATCGTGGTAGACCTGGTTGGCGGTGGTACCCGGCGCCGTGGCCTGGTTGTAAAGCCCCAGGTAAGTCGCGTCCACGCCCAGGACGAAGTTGCCGAAGGAGAACTGCGGCAGCTTATAGCGCAGCGACATGTCGACGCCGTTGGTGTCGGTACGGCCCAGATTGCCGGTCGGCTCCGTGATCTTGTCGATCTGGCCGGCATTGAGGCTGCCGGCCGGGAAGCGGGTGATCAGCGGGCAGTACTTGGTGACGCCGGCGTAGCACAGGTCGAGCACGGTCTGCGCGCCGATGTTGGAGATGGTGTTCTTCAGGTACACCTTCCACAGGTCGACGCTGACCGACAGGCCCTGCACATAGCTCGGGGAATAGACCACGCCCCAGTCGAAGGTCTTGCCATTCTCCGGCCCAAGCGGGAAGTTCGCGTAGGCGGAACCAGAGGCGACGGCGTTGATCTGCTGTCCGAGCTTCACGTCGGAGTTGACGAACGAGCCGTTGGTCGGCACACCGACGCAAGCCGGGTTGCCGGCCGTGGTGATGCCGTTGCAGGGATCATTGCTGAGCTTGGGCGCATCGCTGACCGGCGCGCCGTACACGTCGCCGATCGACGGGGCACGGAACACCGAGGCCACCGTGCCGCGGATCAGCAGGTCGCTGATCGGGCGGAACTCGACGCCGATCTTGGTGCTGTTGTTGCTGCCGAAGGTGCTGTACTTGGAGTAGCGATCACCCAGGGTCACGTTCAGCGAGTTGATGAAGGGCAGGTTGCTCAGCACCGGGATGAACGCTTCGGCGTAGCCTTCCTTCACGTTGTAGCCGCCCTGCAGCGGCGAGCTGCACTGGCTGCCCAGAGTGCAGTTGCCGGTGGCCGGGTCGATCATCAGCAGCGGATCGATCTGGCTGTGGACGTACTCGGTACGGTAGGAAGCACCGGCGCCGAGCTGGACCGTACCGGCCGGCAGATCGAACAAGCCGCCGTTGACGTCGAGGGAGTAGGTCTTCTCGATACCCAATGCGGTGCTGATCGCCGGTGTGGCGGCGGCCTTCAAGGCGGCGGTGGAGGTCGGGTCTGCCAGGTTGAACGGGTTGAACGGCGTGCAGCCCGTGGTGATCGGCGCAGCAGCGGTGCCGCAGGTCACCACCCCGTTGGACGCCATGAACGACGGCCCCATGTCCAAGTTCAGCTGCGTCACGTTCGGCAGGCCGTAGGTCACCGTCGTCTGCGAGGTGTGGCCGTAGCCGAAGCCGAGATCCCAGTTCCAGGCCTGGTTCAGGAAAGTAAAGTCACCCTTCAGGCCGGTATGGATCTGATCGGTCGCCGTACCGTAGGCGGCGGAGCGATTGCCGGCCGGAACCAGGCGCACGCGGTAGGTCAGGCCGGTGGAGGAAAACTCCTGCCCGAACGGGTTGTAGTAGCTGTTCGCCGAGATCACCGCGCCGGTGCCGGTGCCGAACACGGCCGGCGCCAGTTGGAACGCCGAGGCGGTCTTGTTGTGGTACGCGTCCAGATAGGCGGTGACGTTGTCGCTCAGGTTGTAGGTGCCATTGAGGAACATGCTGGTGCGTTCCTGCGGCGTCTCGATCAGGTTGACGCTGGCATAGTTGTACTTGTCGCTGTTGCCAAAGCAATGGTAATCAGTCGCGGGATTCTGACCGGACGCACCGGTGTTTGCCGATACATGCGAGCAACCGTACTGGGCTGCGAGAGCAGTCGGCAGCTGAATGTAACCGTGCTGTGCGTAGCTCGAACCACCGACATAGGAATAGATCGGGGTCTTGCTGCTGCCGGTGATCGACACCGAATTCTGGGAATACTTGCGGTTCTTGGCTTCGATCTGGTCCTGCTGGTTGTAATCGATGCCACCCATGATGCTGCCCTTGTCGGACGTCTGACCAAAGGTGAAGCGGTAACCGGTCTGCGCACCATCATTGTGATCGGACTCGCCGTAATTGGCCGAGAACGTGGCGCCCTGGTAGTCCTTCTTCATGATGAAGTTGACGACGCCGCCGATTGCATCCGAACCATAGGTCGCGGAGGCGCCGGTGGTGAGCACCTCGATCCGCTCGATCATGTCGGCGGGGATGGAGTTCGGATCCTCGTTGATGATGCGCTTACCATTGATCAGGACCAGGGTGCGGTTGGCGCCCAAGCCGCGCAGACCGATGCTCGATGAGCCGGTGCCGCCGCTGTTGTTGACCTGAGGGTTGGTGTTGCCGCCGGTGACGGCCGGCAGTTCCTGCACGATGTCGCCCAGGGTCATCTTGCCGGTCGCCTTGATCGCGGCCGCGTCAATGGTGACCACCGGGTTGGAGGTTTCCAGATCCACACGGCGGATGTGCGAGCCGGTCACCACGACCGTCTGCAGCGTCTGCGCCTTCTGCGGACTGGCGGACTTGCTAGAAGCGGCCTGCCCGCTCGTATCCTGTGCGAAGGCGGTGCTGGTCGCGCCGACCGCGATGACGGCACCCAGCGAAAG
>JAGWIC010000033.1 GCA_028866435.1 Lysobacteraceae bacterium
CGATGCATTCGAAAGAACTACGCGCGTACCAGCCAAAGCGCGACCGGCTGAGCTTGCCCGCGCTTTGAACCTAACCGCCGGCCATCGCCGCCACAAGACGCCGGAATTCGAGCTGGCATGGGCCGTTTGGGAGCAACCCGGTGGCGTGAACGCTGCAATAGCAGCTGCGGCAGAAAGGTTTGACGTGGATGTTTCGACGGTGCGCCGAGCCTGGCGCAAGTGGCGCGATGCTTTCAAGGAATCGCAAAGGATTGAATAGGCAAAAGGTCGCGACCTTTTGCCATTACGCGCCCGTCACCTGATCTACATAGTGGCGTCACCTAAACACGGGTGCACAGCCATGTATTCAAAACCTCAAGAGCATATCGCCACAGAGAATGGCCATGGCGCCGTCATTCTCCGCGATGGCGAAGTCCGTATTCCCCCGCTGGTGCATCAGGTTGACGCCGCCGCGCGCCGCCTGGGCGTGAGCCGTAGCACCTTTTACGCAATGGTGCGGGATGGCTCCATCGACACGTTCAAGATCGGCGGCCGTGTCGTGGTCGCTGAAAGCGAGCTGCGGCGCGTGGTGGCCGAAGCGATGCAGGTGGCCGCATGAACGCCCACGATGCCGCCAACGAACCCGCGTTCCTTCCCTTCGTGGAGACCTGCCAAGAGCATGGCATCTCCCGGACGGCGGCCTACCGCCTCGCCGATCGCGGCCTGATCGAGACCTTCACGCTGGGCCGTCGCCGCTACGTCGTGATGGAGTCGCTGCGGAGCCTGCCCGATCGCATGCGCGATATGGAGGCTGCCGCATGACGCCGGCCGAGAAACAAAAGTTCAGGGGCTTCCTGCTGGTTGCCACGCCGGCAGAGCTTGAGCAGTTCGCCAAAGCAGTAGAGGCGGCCATCCTGGAAGTCGTCACGACCTGCGTGCCGCACGAGCCCGTAGAGCCGCTTAAGGCACGCGTTCGTGCATACGTGGCGGGGCAGATCGCCGCAACGCGCGATGCACGGGAGGCAGCATGAGTCAACTTCGCACCGTGCGCCTGTACGGCAAGCTTGGCGCGCGCTTCGGTCGCGTGCATCGCTTCCACCTGGAATCGAACACCGTGGCCGAGGCCATTCGTGCGCTCGATAGCCAGCTCGCCGGCTTCCGGGCCTTCATGGTCAACGCCAAGCAGTACGGCATGGTGTTCGCTGTGTTCGCCGGCAAGCGCAATCTGGTCGCCGATGAGCTTCGCGATCCGGTGGGCAGTGAGGACATCCGCATCGCCCCCGTGATCGATGGCAGCAAGAGCGGCGGCGTGCTGCAGACCATTCTCGGCATAGTGCTGATCGTGGTAGGCGTCTACACCGACAATCCCAACCTGATTTATTCGGGTGCGCTTATGGTCGCCGGCGGCGTCATCCAGATGCTGTCTCCGCAGCCGCGGAGCAAGCCCAATGCCGGCGCAAACGACCCCAGCTACGTGTTCAACGGGGCAGTGAACACCGAGGCGCAGGGCCATCCGGTGCCGCTGCTGTACGGCCGGATGATGGTCGGTTCGGCGGTCATCTCCGCCGGCATCGAGGCGGCCGATTACGCGCCCGCCACGACCGGCATCGGGCCCGGCTCCCCGAACTGGAAGCCGAACAACCCCTACGAGGTGGCGCCGTGAGCGAACTTTCCGAAGCCGAGATGACTGCGCACATCCGTCGGCTGATCGTCGCCGACCGTGGCGCCATGTTCCGAATGTTGGCCAAGACGTCCGAGGGGCGCGCGGCGCTGCGCAAGCAGCGTCGGGTTGCCATGGCTCGCCTCAAGAGCGAGAAAGATCCCGGCGAGGCAGCATGGGCCGCCTGGATGCTTCGCGCGGTGGACGCAGCGCTGAAACCACGGCCACGAGCTGCCGCAAACACGCGGGCGGCTATGCCGAAGCGTGGAGCCGCTATGGAGAAGGTCTTGCGGGAAGCGCGCGGCGCGCTGCAGGTGTTGGAATTTTCCGCGTGGGATGCCCGGTGGAATACGGCGCAAACCGAAGACCTGCGTGCGGCGTTCTATGCAGTCGAGCGAATCCATAGCCTTGCCAAGGATGCCAACTGATGCCCCATCCCCCAAAAGCGAACGCCTCGCTGGCGGGCGAGGCGAACGCAGAAAGCGCAGACATGGGCGGACTGCAGATCGAGAGTAGCACTGGCGAAAACGCTCTGTGTGAAGTCGCTTACAGTCGCGGCGCCAACAAGTTCGACAACACCCCGGCGCAGCTCACCGCGCCGGACTTTGTCGCGTTCCGCGACGCGATCCTGGCCGACCGCGCCGATGCGAAGGGGCGGCAATACATCGCCGCGCCGTGCGCTCCCGACCTGGCACTGGACGGCAAGCCGCATCGAAACAAAGCCTGCGCGCTGCCGCGTCGCTTCGTCGGCCTGGATGTGGACGGCAGCACGCCCGAGGCCTTCGCCGCCGCAGTGCTGCACCTGCATCGCTATTCCGGCCTGGTCTACACCACCGCCAGCCACACGCACGCAGCACCACGCTTCCGCGTCGTGCTGGAACTGGACATGCCGGCGCCGCGTGCCGAGCTGATGGCCGCATCCCGTGCGATACGCGCACGCATCGACGCTGCCCTGGCCGAGGATGGTCATGCGGCGCTTCCATGGGATGCGTCTTGCGACCGCCCCGAGCAACCGCTGTATCTGCCGCTTACCGGCGCGCAGGCCTACGTCATGGACGGCGCGCCGCTTGCGCTGGGCGACCTACTGGCGGACATGCCCGCCAAGCCCGCGCAGAAAGCGCCACAAGCGCCACCAACCGACACCAGCGGCACACCTACCGCCTGGGCGCTGGGCGCGCTCGCCAGCGCGTGCCGTGCCGTGGAGCAAGCGGCCGAGGGCGAGCGCAACGAGGTGCTGAACCGCGAGTCCCACAGCATGGGCGGATTCGTCCCCACCGGTCAGCTTTCGCAGAGCCTGGCCGAAGCCGCGCTGTTCGACGCCACTCGCCGCGCAGGCTACGCCACCCCTGACCGCGATCTCAAGAAGATCCGCGACGGCATTGCCTCCGGCATGTTGGAGCCGCGCACGGATGGGATGCCTCTGGCTGATGTGGCTGCATCGGGCTTGCTCAACAAGATGCAGGGCGCCGAAGCCAGCAACGATGCCTGGGGCTTCCTGTGGGGCGACGAGATGACCAGCCCCTCGCATTTGAAGCCGAGTGAATGGGCAATCTACAAGGTGCTTCCGAGTGAGTGCACGGGGCTGCTGTACGGCGGCTGGGGCACCTGCAAGACGTTCGTTGCCATCGACATGGCCGGTTGCATCGCCAACGGCATCGACTGGCACGGGAAGCCAACGCAGCGCGGGACGGTGTTCTATCTCGCCGGTGAGGGCGAAGGCGGCTTTGCGCGGCGGCTGGCGGCATGGCAGATCGCCAACGGCGCGAGCATGGCGGGACTGGCCTTCCGTGAGATGCCTCGCGTGCGCAAGCCGGAGGAACTGGCGCGGCTGGTGCACACCATCGGCGCGCTGGCTGAAAAGCGCGGGGCGCCTCGCCTGATTGTCCTGGACACGCTGTTCACCGCCCTCGCTGGCGGCCAGGAAAACGACGGCAAGGACATGGGCGAAGTGTTCGAGGCCATGAAGCTGCTGCGCCAGCAGTTCCGGTGCGCTGTCCTCGCCGTGCACCACACCGGCCACGATGGCGACAGGGCGCGCGGACACAGCAGCATGCCGGCGGGCGTTGACGTGCAGTTCTACTTGAAGGCACGGGACGCGAAAGACGGCAGTCATGCCCTAGAGCTGACCAACCCGAAGCAGAAGGACGGCAAGGAGCATCCGCTGATCTTTCTCGCCGCTGATCCGGTCGAGATCGCCGGCCTAGTGGACGACAAGGGCGAAACGGAATCGAGCCTGGTCATTCGCGCGCCCGCCGCCGATATGGTCGCCCACATGCGCGAGCAGGCCGACGACAAGCCCGGCAAGGCCGAGCTGGTGCCGGTTGCCCTGGAACTGCGTGGGCGTGGGCACACGCTCGACCAGATCGCAGAGCAGGTAGGCCGAGACAAGGCCACGGTAAGTAGATGGCTCAAGGAGGCAGCCTGATCCGACGCATGTTGCATGTTGCATGCATGGCCCCCTTCGGGGGGCCAATGCAACGCAACACTGCAACAAGGGTGCGCAACCAATGCAACGCAACGCAATGCAACAAGTGCAACAAGCGACCGCAACAAGCGTTGGGGCAGCGCGAGCCCGCCACGAAAACGCTAGCAAAATCAATGCTTTATGCGCTATTCCGTCTGGTTTGACTCCTATTTCATCCGCCCAACTTGTGCGCTAAAGCCTTATATACCAATGCTTTGCGCGATTCTTGATATCGCAATCCATACCTCCTACCATACACATGCGCCCCGCGTCCACCGCGACGCCCATTAGCCAAAAGGACACACCGCCGTGCTCACGCCCCAGCAGCTCGCACAGAAATACCCCACCCCCGACCCGTCGCATTCATCGTGGGTGGGCGGCATGTTCGGCCGCACGCCGCGCGCGCTCGATCCCGAGTGGCAGCCTACCGGTCACGAGGCCAAGCGCCTGGTCGCCGCGCACGAGGCCGTCACGACCGCATGGACAAGCATCTACCAGCACAACGTCCGCGCGCTGTCGAATGAGCTGCTGACCCCGGCCGCGCGCCGCAAGTCCGCTGCCGAGTTAGCGCAGACCACGATGGCGAAGGCGTTGAAGCATGCCGATGCCGTGCTGCAGGAAGTCGCCAGCGAGCTGCCGGTGATCCAGTACCGCACGCAGCAGCGCATGGCACCCCTGAGCGCTGCCGACACCGCGCTGGATACCGAGCTGCGCACGTTCCTTCGCATGTGTGACAGCGAGACCCGCGCCCGCGTGCTGCAGTCCGATGAACGCGCCCTGCGCGCCGCCGCGTATGCGCCCGCCGAGTTGTCCGGCCTCACCCCTGCGCTGCACGCCCATGCGCGCGAGACGTGGCTGAAGGCCCACCACCCGACCGACCTGCAGGCTGAAAAGGACACGCTGCTGGGCCTGGAACTGGTCGCCAAGGCACGCGCGGCACTCAAGCAGCACGTCGAGGACTTCATCGACCTGGGCGCCGCGAACATCGGCCAGTCGGACAACCCCCAAGCCTAATCGAGGACACCCACCATGAGCGAATCCACTTTCGAGACCGCCGTCGCCGCCATCGTTACCGCGCTGGGCATCGCCCCCGGCCAGCAGCTCGGCACGGACCAATCACTCGCCTTTGCCGTGCAGATTGACCAGGCACGCATCGCCAACGGCATCCCGCAGTAACCATGCGCACCGACACCCGGGGCCGCAAGTGCGCGACGTGCGAGCACGAGCATCGAGCCGAGATCGAGCTGCGGCTGGCCTCCGGTACGCCGGTGCGCATCATCGCGGCACGCTACAACGTGGGAAAGGATTCCCTTTTCCGGCATCGCAAAGGGCACATGGCGCAGGAACTGATCGCGCAGCTGCAGGCCGCCGGCCGCAAGACGCCGCGCGCCGACCTGGACGCGCTCAAGCGCACCGAGTCCGAAGGCCTGCTGGCGAACCTGGTGCACGAGCGCGCCAGGCAGCAGCGCATCGCGGACAAGGCCGAGCTGGTCGATGATTTCGCCAACGCCACACGCGCGAGCGTGGCGGCACTGAAATCGTCCGAGCTGATCGCCAAGCTGCTGGGCGATATCCAGACCGGCAGCGTGACGCAAAACATCCTGATCGCCCCGGAGTTCCACGCCTTCCGCACGGCCGTCATTCAAGCCCTGCGCGCACACCCTGACGCAAAGCGGGCCGTCATTGCCGAGATGCAGCGCCTTGAACACAGCAGCGAATCGGAGGTGATCGATGGCGAGCTTGTCGGCGCTGGCGCGTGACCTGTCCAATGCGCTCGATCGCACCCGCATCATGCGCGAAGCCGACCTGCCGCCCGACCCGTGGCAGGTTGACCTCCTTGAAAGCGATCACGACCGTCACCTGGTTATGTGTTCGCGGCAGGCGGGCAAAAGCACGACCGTCGCAGGGCTTGCGCTCAATCAGGCGTTCTACGACCCCGGCCTGATCCTGCTGATCGCCCCGGCGCAGCGGCAAAGCGTCGAGCTGTTCAAGAAGGTGCGCGAGATCTACGGCCGGCAGACCGGCGCGCCCAAGATCGTCAACGAGTCCGCCATGCGCATGGAGCTGGACAACGGCTCGCGCATCATCGCGCTGCCCGGCACCGAGGCCACCATTCGCGGATACAGCGCGCCGAAGCTGATCGTGATCGATGAGGCCAGCCGCGTGGAAGATGCCCTGTTCGCTGGCGTGCGCCCGATGCTGGCGACGAATCAGGGTCGCATGGTGGCGCTCACCACGCCCTATGGCCGGCGCGGCTGGTTCTACGAGTGCTGGGAGCACGGCGAAGGCTGGCAGCGCACCAAGATCACGGCACACGACTGCCCGCGTATCGCGCCCGACTGGCTGGACAACGAGCGCCGGATGCTGGGCGAGTGGCAGTACAAGCAAGAGTTCGAGTGCCAATTCGTGGACACCGAGGAACAGTTCTTTTCTGGCGAGCTGATCGAGGCCGCCCTGCGCGACACCGGAGGCCCGCTGTGGATGTGACCGACAAGCAGTACGACGCCCACGACCGTTTCTATCGCCAGCGCACGTATACGGTGGGCGTAGACCTGGGCCAGGCGCACGACCCGACCGCCATCGCTGTGTGCGAGCGCGAGGAGGTCAAGCTGGTGACGCACCACACCAGCGGCATGAGCGGCCAGGGCTTCGGCGTCGCCACCAGCTACACGGCGCAGGTTGCCGAGCTGCCGCGCCCGGCCTTCCGCATCCGCCACCTGGAACGCCTGCCGCTGGGCATGCGCTACCCGGCGCAGGTGGAGTACGTGGCCAACCTGCTGGCACGCGAGCCGCTCGCGTCGCGCCAGCCGGGCACCTACGTCGATTCCACGGGCGTGGGGCGCGCGGTGTTCGATGGCTTCCGTCTTGCCCGCGTGCCGCGCTGCTACCCGGTGACGATCACGGGCGGCGACGGCGCGGCGCGCGTGGACGACGGCTGGCACGTGTCCAAGCTGGTGCTGATATCGCGCGTGCAGGCGCTGCTGCATGCCGGCGAGCTGAGCATCGAGCCGACCCTCGCTGACGCGGCCGTGCTGGCGCGCGAGCTGCAGGACTTCCGCGTCGCGTTCAGCAGCGCCGGTAACGCGATCTTCAACGCCCGCGAAGGCTCACATGACGACCTGGTGCTGGCCGTGGCGCTGGCAATCTTCGGCGCCAGTCAGTCGCAGCCGGCGATGGATATCCCGCTGCGGTGGGCGCGGTGAGGTGTATGGTTTTTCGTATGGCACCCATCCGTCACCCAACAAAAAAGCCCCTGAAATCAGGGGCTTAGATGTGTAACTGGCGGAGAGGGTGGGATTCGAACCCACGGTACGCTTACACGTACGCCTGATTTCGAGTCAGGTACATTCGACCACTCTGCCACCTCTCCAAAGGGCTGCATGGTGGCTCATGCGAGCCGGGAATCATACGCGAGCGGACTTGCCGTGACAACAACCCGTGCTTGCGGCATGCTGCAGCGGCTTACTTCAACTGAACGACGATGATCGAATTCGGACACGCAACACACGTCGGCCTGCGCCGCACGCGCAACGAGGACACCTACTATGCGGACGCGTCCCTGGGCCTGTTCCTGGTGGCCGACGGCATGGGCGGACACCAGCATGGCGAGGTGGCTTCCGCGCTGATCCGCGACGCGATGGTCGAACTGGTCGGCCAGGGAAGCAACCTGGCCAGCGCCGTGCATGGGGCGGCCACCCGCCTGCTCGCGCATGCCGGCAAGCGTGACGACATCCTGCCGATGGGCACGACCATCGCCGCGTTGCGCACCCTGGACGACCGCTATGAGGTCGCCTGGGTCGGCGACAGCCGCGTCTATGTCTGGCGGCAACAGCTCAGGCAGATCAGCCACGACCACTCGCTGGTGCAGTCACTGGTCGAGAGCGGCCAGCTCGATCCGGCGCTGGCGTCCCGCCATCCGCAGCGCAACCTGCTCACGCAGGCGCTGGGCGTGACCGCCATCGAGCAGCTGCAGATCGGCATGGCGCGCGGACAACTGCAGCCTGGCACCGTCTTCCTGCTGTGCAGCGACGGCCTGACCGATGGCGTGAGGGACGCCTCGATCGAGCGCCATCTGGCGCGAACCGACCTGGCCGCGCAGGAATGCGCGGAGCAGCTGATCCTGGCGGGCCTGGATGCCGGCGGAGACGACAACATCACCGCCCTGGTCGTTCGCAGCTGCTGAGCGCTCCACGCGACCGGCCTCAGTCAAGGCGCCGCCACACGCTTTGGCGCTCGGCCGCGCTTTGATCCAGCGCATCCAGTCGCTGCTCGTGCAGCAGCGACTCTTCCGCGGTCGCGCGCCGTACGCGCGGGCGTTCCCGCAGCACCACGGGTGCCAGCGCCACGGCATCGCGCGGCTCGGCGGCGGTGTCAAAACCCAGCTCGAACCCCGCCTGCCCCGACGTCATCGCCAGATAGACATCCGCCAGCAACTGGGCATCGATCAGGCCGCCATGGAGATCGCGCCGCGAATTGTCGACGCCGAGGCGCTTGCACAGCGCATCGAGGCTGTTGCGCTGGCCGGGATAGCGCTCGCGCGCCAGGGCCAGGGTATCGAGCACGCTGCAACGATCGCCGATCGTGCCGTAGCCCCCGTCCAGCCGCGCCAGCTCCGCGTCGAGAAACCCGATGTCGAAGCTCGCGTTGTGGATCACCAGTTCGGCACCGTCGATGAAGCCGAGGAATTCGTCGACCACCTGCGCAAAGCGCGGCTTGTCCAGCAGGAACGCATCCTCGATGCCCGTCACCAGGCGGGCGCCTTCGTCGATGGCGCGATCCGGGTTGAGGTAGGTCTGGTAATGGCGCCCGGTGAGCCTGCGCTCGACCAGCTCGACGCAGGCTATCTCCACCAGCCGATGGCCCTGTCGAACTTCCAGGCCGGTGGTCTCGGTATCGAGAACGACCTGCCTCACGACTTGCCCCGGAGCAACTCGGCCTGCTCCCGCGCGGCCTGGTCGACGCGCTCGTTTTCGACGTGGCCGTTGTGCCCCCGCACCCACTTCCAGCGCACCTGATGGGTACTGACGGCATCGGCCAGGCGCTGCCACAGGTCCTGGTTCTTGACCGGCTTCTTGTCCGCGGTACGCCAGCCATTGGCCCGCCACTTGGGGACCCATTCCTCGATACCCTGGATCACGTAGCGGGAGTCGGTGGTGAGCCTGACCTGGCAGGGCCGCTTCAAGGCCTCCAGCGCGGCGATGGCCGCCATCAATTCCATGCGGTTGTTGGTGGTCGCCGGATCGCCGCCCGCCACCATCCGCTCGCTGCTGTTTGCGCGCAGCAGGGCGGCCCAGCCGCCGGGACCGGGGTTGCCCAGACAGGCACCATCGGTAAAAGCCTCAACTTCACTCATCATTGCTCGCGTTTATTCAAGTTTTCATCATGATGCCGCGTTGCGCCGGGCACCTGGCGACAACTGGCCATTGGAAATCATCCGCACCGGTATCGGCTTGATGCGCAACGGGGTGACGATGCGGGGCTGCTTGCGCGCGATCAGCACGTAACCGCCGCCGACCAGGCTCGATGGCGCCGCGCCCCTGACTCGGCGCCCCGGCAGCAGGCTGCCCACCCGCTGCATCCGCAGCATCCGCAAGCCGGCCTCGCGCAGGCTGTGACGCAAACGCCACGGCATCTGCAGTCGACGCGGCTGACCCCGCGCACGCCAGTAGAACCATGGCGACCAGCCGCCAATCGGATGCATGCCGGTCAGCACCAGCATGCCGCCGGGCGCCAGCACCCGCACGGCCTCGCCCAGCAGCGCCGTCGGCGCGGAAGCCATTTCGAGCACATGGCGCAACAGCACCAGATCGAAGCCGTCGTCGACGAAGGGAAGCTGCTCGTCGGCAGCCGCGACGAGGTCGCCACGATAACGGCTGCCCTGCAGGTGCAGGCGGGTCCAGCACGGCAGCATCGGCAATGCCGGCGGCGCGTCCGCCGCCGTTCCGATCAGCAGGGCATGGCTACCGGAACAACGCTGCAGATCAGGCATGAGTACGCGCATCTGCGCATCCAGCAATTGGCGCAGGGGCAGACTGGCGTAGATGTCCTGGTCAGGTGATGGCATGCAACAGCCCGGTATCCATCGAGAGTCCAAGTGTAATCGCTCGAACGCCAGGAACGGGCCCACGGCATGCCTTCACCCCGCATGACTGCGGTCGGCGCGATTAACGCCCTGATAACGATTGGCTGCCAAGGCCGGCTTATAGTCGCCCGCTGGATGCCTGCCGAGGGTGGCGGCATCGGTTGCTGACCCGGCCAGATGTCTGGCTCGTACCGGGTGCCCCCTCACACGCAGCGGAGCTGGCCTTGCATCTCATACCGTTACCGGCGCTGGCGGACAACTACATCTGGCTGCTGCACGACGACGAGGGCCAGGCCCTGGTGGTCGATCCGGGGGTAGCCGACGTGGTCGAACAGGCATTGACTGCCCGCGGCCTGCAGTTGCGCGCGATCATGCTCACCCACCATCACCACGACCATATTGGTGGTGTCGCCGCCCTGCTGGCCAGGCATGACGTGCCGGTCCACGCCCCGATGGATGAACGCATTCCGTTCGGGACACGACAGCTGCGCGACGGCGAACGGATCGAACAGGCCCTGCCCTCGCTGGACCTGCAGGTCATCCACGTCCCCGGGCACACGCTCAGCCACATCGCCTATGTCGGCGCGGGCATCCTGTTTTGCGGCGACACCCTGTTCAGCCTGGGCTGCGGACGGCTGTTCGAAGGGACACCGGCGCAAATGATCGCCTCCCTCGATCGCCTGGCCGCCCTGCCTGGAGACACCCTGGTCTGCTGCGGCCACGAATACACCGAAGCCAACGGCCGTTTCGCGCAAGGCATCGAGCCGGCCAACGCCGACCTGCAGCGACGGCGGCGGCAGGTCGAGCAACGGCGGGCGCAGGGCGAACCCTCCCTGCCGGTCACGCTTGCCAGCGAACGGGCGACCAACCCGTTCCTGCGTACCGACAGCGCGGCGGTTCGCCACTGGTGCACGACACAGGGCACCGCGGACGATCGCACGGCCTGTTTCGCCGCCCTGCGCCGCGCGAAGGACAACTTCCGCGGATGAAAAGACAGCTGAGGAATTTGCCGCTGGCCTCGCTGCTGCTGCTTGCCGCCTGCTCCACGCTGCCATCGCAGCATGGACAGCGGCCGCCGGCACCGAAAGGACCGGCCCGACCCGCGCCCGCCACCACCACGCCCCCGGCCGCTGCCGCCAGTGCAGCGGCCCGGCAGGACCTGTGGGACCAGTTGCGCGGCAGCTTTGCGATGGCCGACTGCGATACCGAGCCCGCCATCATGAAGTGGGCCAGGCAGTACACCCGCGATCCCCAGCGGTTCCAGGGCACCTTGCGGCAAGCCCTGCCAGAGCTGGCCTATGCGCAGGAGGTCGCGGCGCAATACGGGGTGGCTGGCGAATTTGCCTTGCTGCCCTGGGTCGAGAGCCGCTTCCAGCCGATCGCGACCACGCTGAGGCGGCGCCCGGCCGGCATGTGGCAGATCATGCCCGCCACGGCCAGGACCATGGGCCTGCGCGTCGACAATCGCTACGACGGCCGTCTCGACATTTCCGCCTCGACCCACGCCGTCATGAAGATGCTCAGGCAATACCACGACCAGCTGCATGACTGGCGACTGGCCGACTATGCCTACAACGCGGGTGAATTCAGCATTCGCCGACTGATCGCCAGACACGGCATGCCCGCCGATCTGCCGGTGATTCCCGACCTGCCGGTGCACAACGTGACCCGGGAGCATCTCACCAAGCTGCTTGCCATCGCCTGCGTGATACGCGAACCGGGCCGATTCAACGTCAGCCTGCCTGAACTGAACGAAGACAGACAGCTGGTCAAAGTGCACCTCGCCCATTCGATGTCGATGGCACGGGCCGCCGATCACGCCGGCATGCCGGTCGACAAGCTCAAGCATCTCAATGCCGCCTATCGCGGCAACCAGGCCGATGCCTCGGCGTCTTCCTACCTGATGCTGCCGGCAGGCCACGCGGCGCAGTTCCGCGATGCGGTATCGCAGCAAGGCCCGGCATCGACCATGGACGATCATGCCACCGCCGGCGCCGGCGCCACCCGCGCAAGGCGACACTTGCACCGGACCCATGTCGTCCGGCGCGGTGAGAGCCTGTGGCAAATCGCACATCGCTACTCGGTGACCGTCAGCCAGCTGCGCGACCTCAACCATCTGCATGGCCATGCATTGAAGCCCGGCCAGGTGCTGCAGCTGGGCGACATCGACTGACCGCATCCGCAATGGCGAAGTGGCATCCGGCGCGGTGACCTGCGTGTGGCCGGACCGGCCCGCGCTGCCACGACGACCTGTTCGATGCCGCCTGCGTACCCGTGCCGGACGCGGCAAGAAGAAGGGACGGTCCGCGGACCGTCCCTTCTTCGTCGTCTGCCGCGTGCGCCATCCGGCCGCACGCGAGCCTTACATCAGGTTCTTGTTGATCTTGATCTTGGTCTTGGCCTTGAGCGACTCCAGCAGCTCGCGGGTAGCCTCCGAACCGTAGGCCTGGGCCATCTGGTTGCGCAACGCATCGCGCTGGTCGGCGGGCACCTTGGACAAATCCCCGCCCTGCACCTTGTCGACCGCCAGCAGCGAATAGCTGCCGTCGTGCATGTCCACCGCGGCGAACTGCGACTTGCCCGCGCTGGTCGGGTGCGGCATCAGGAACGCCTGCGTCAGCAACGGCGCCGGCACCTGCACCGAACGCCCGCGCACGGCGTCGCTCACGCTGACCACCTTGCCGGAGAGCGAGCTCGCCACGGCGTCCATGGTCTCGCCCTTGAGCAGCCGGGCCAGCGCCGCGTCCGCCTGCTTCTTGGCCGCCGCCGCGACGCGTTGGTCGAGGATGCTCTTCTTCACCGCGGCACTGACCTCGGCGAAGGGGCGTGCCGCCGCCGGGATGTGCTTGTCGACATGGATCACCACCGAATGGTCGTTGCCCAGTTCGATCAGGTTCGAGTTGTTGCCCTGGGCCAGCACGTCGTCGCCAAATGCCGCGGCCACCACCTTGGGGTTGGCCGCGATACCTGCGCCGCCGGTACGGGAAAACAGCGCCGAAGTCTTGATCGGCAGGCCCAGCGCGACCGAGGCCGGCTCGAGCGAAGCGGGGTTCTGGTAGGTGCTGTCGGCCATCTTGCCGGCAAGGTCGTTGTACTTGCGGTCGCGATCGGCGGCGGTGGCTTCCTTCACAAGCTGGTCGCGCACTTCCGCGAACGGCTTGGAGTCGCCACTGCGGACATCGCGCAACCAGATGATGTGGTAGCCATCGGGCGAAAGCACCGGCTTGGATATTTCACCCTTCTTGAGGGAGAACAGCGCCGCGTCGAACGCCGGGTTGGTCATGCCCTTTTCCAGCCAGCCAAGATCGCCGCCCTGGCGCCGGGAGCCGAGATCCTGCGAATCCTGCTCGGCGAGCTTGGCGAAGTCGGCGGGGTTGGCCTGCGCGGCGATCTTGTCCGCCTTGGCCAGTGCCGCCTTCTGCTGGTCCGGCGTGGCGTTGGCTGGCACGTTGATCAGGATATGCGAAGCGAGGCGCTGCTCGGGCTGGACGAAACGCTGCTTTTCGTCGGCATAGCGCTTCTGCAGTTCTGCGTCGCTCGGCACCGCGTCCACCTTGAGGTCCGCGCCGTCGACTTCGATGTACTTCACCGAAACCTGCTCCGGATTCATGTAGTCCGCCAGATGCGCCTTGTACCAGGCCATCGCCTCGGCGTCGCTGACCTGGCTGTCGGCCAGCGCGGGCTTGGGCAGCAGGATGTAGCGCAGGTCGCGGCGCTGTGTCAGCAGGCTGAGAAACTGGTCGGTCGCCGCATCGGTGACGATCGTGCTGTCGCTTATCGCCGAGGGCAGCAGCTGGGCCGCCAGCGAGGAGCGGATGTCTTCCTCGAACATGTCCGGCGTCTTGCGCTGGCTGACCAGCCACGCGCGGTAGCTGTTGGGGTCAAACTGGCCGTTGACCTGGAACGCGGGGATCGCGGCGATGTAGTCGCGGATGGCCTGGTCGGATACCCGCATGCCCCAGTCGGCGTTCGCCTGCAGCAGCAGCTGTTCGTCGATCAGGCCGTCCAGCACGCGCAACTTTGTCGCCGGCTTTTCGAAGATGCTGGGATCGAAGTTGGCGCCTTCCTGGGCACTGGCCTGCTGCCGCAGCTGGTTCATCCGGTCCTGGAAGGCGTTCTGGCTGATTTCACGCTTGCCCACTTTCGCCACGAAGGTATCGCTGTGCGAGGTGAAGTAGCTCTCCATGCCGAACAGCGACATCGCCAGAACGGCGAGACCGAGCACGATGATGGATGGCCATCCATGCATCTTGTTACGCATTGCCTGCAGCATTGAAGTCTTCCCGCAACGTGGTTGTGAACGCCTTGAGCGTACGGTGCGCGCGAGGCACCGGCTGCCCCACAGGCACGTGTTCGTTCGCATGTCTTACCGTGCGAACACGCTGGACTCAAATGACAAGGGCGCCACGCGGGCGCCCTTGCGAACCATGGCGGAGTGGACGGGACTCGAACCCGCGACCTCCGGCGTGACAGGCCAGCATTCTAACCAGCTGAACTACCACTCCGCACTATCTGGTGGGTGCTGTAGGGATCGAACCTACGACCACCGCCTTGTAAGGGCGACGCTCTACCGCTGAGCTAAGCACCCGAAACCAAGCGTCAGCCGCTTAGTTTAGGGCATCCTTGAGGGTCTTGCCAGCCTTGAACGCAGGCACTTTCGACGCCTTGATCTTGATCGTCTCGTTGGTGCGGGGGTTGCGGCCGGTACGCGCGGCGCGCTTGCGCACGGTGAAGGTGCCGAAGCCAACCACCGAAACGTCTTCGCCATCCTTCAACGACTTCTGCACAGCCTCGAGATAGGCCTCAAGAGCACGGCCGGCATCGGCCTTGGTCAGCTCGGCCTTCTCGGCGATTGCATTGATCAGATCGGTTTTGTTCATGGAAAAACTCCCTTGCTTCGAATTGCGCTCGCGCGGTCGGTCATCGTGACATGACAACGGGAACATGGATGGTTGGCTTTTTGCTTTGATGGCGCAACGCAACCCCGAAATGCTGCGCTCACGGGCAACGCCGGGATTGCGATATCGCCTTTATACCAGTGCCCTGCGGGCATCCGCAACACAAGCTGCAGCAAGGCTTGCGGGAAGATCGACCACGACCGAATCCACTTGCAAAACGCCCTGCAGAGGACTAGGCAGGCCGCCGAAACGAACATGCACCCCGCCGCGACCGGGTGCATTTTCGGTGACACGCAAAGCGGCGCCGCCGGATTCAATGCGTCAGCGAATGTCCCTCGCCCGGTTCCCCCGCGACCGCCGCCGGGGCTGGGTCCTTGGCCGGGTTGGGCATCAGCGGGCGCTCGAGCGCGAGGTCGAGCACCTCGTCGATCCATCGCACCGGATGGATCTCCAGCGAGGAGGTGATATTGGCCGGTATGTCGGCCAGATCCTTCTTGTTGTCCTCGGGGATGAGGACCGTGGTGATCCCTCCGCGATGCGCCGCCAGCAGTTTTTCCTTCAGGCCGCCGATCGGCAGCACCCGGCCGCGCAAGGTGATTTCGCCGGTCATGGCCACTTCCGAGCGCACCGGCACCTTGGTCAGCACCGACACCAGCGCCGTGCACATGGCGATGCCGGCGCTGGGGCCGTCCTTGGGCGTGGCGCCCTCGGGTACGTGGATGTGCAAATCGAGCTTCTGATGGAATTCCGGATCGATGCCCAACTGCTCGGCACGCGCGCGCACCACCGAGAGCGCCGCCTGGATCGACTCCTTCATGACGTCGCCGAGCTGACCGGTATGCACCAGCCGGCCCTTGCCGGGGACCACCGAGGCCTCGATGCTGAGCAGCTCGCCACCCACCTGGGTCCAGGCGAGCCCGGTCACCAGGCCGATCTCGTTCTGCAGCTCCTTGCGCCCGAAATCGAAACGACGCACGCCGAGGTAGTTCTCCAGGTTCGCCGGACCGACCTTCACCCGGCCACCACCGGCCTTTGCCTTGGCCGCCTTGGCGGATGTCTTGCCGGCCTTGGCGGGCAGCGGTTTCACCTTGGCTTTCTTCACCTGGGCCAGGGTCAGCTCCTTCACCACCTTGCGGCAGATCTTGGAAATCTCCCGCTCAAGATTGCGCACGCCGGATTCGCGCGTGTAGTAGCGCACCACGTCGCGCAACGCTTCCACGTCGACGCTGAGCTCCTCGGGCTTCAGGCCGTTCGCCTTGAGCTGCTTGGGCAGCAGGTATTTCTGGGCGATGCCCAGCTTTTCATCCTCGGTGTAACCGGGGATGCGAATGACCTCCATGCGGTCGAGCAGCGGCCCGGGGATGTTCAGCGAATTCGCCGTGGCGATCCACATCACCTCGGACAGGTCCAGATCGACTTCGAGATAGTGGTCGTTGAACGCATGGTTCTGCTCCGGATCGAGCACCTCCAGCAGTGCCGAGGACGGGTCGCCGCGGAAGTCCATCGACATCTTGTCGATCTCGTCCAGCACGAACAGCGGGTTCTTGGCGCCTATCTTGTTGAGGTTCTGCACGATCCTGCCGGGCATCGAACCGATGTAGGTGCGCCTGTGACCACGGATCTCGGCCTCGTCGCGCACGCCCCCCAGGCTCATGCGGACGAACTTCCGGTTGGTGGCCTTGGCGATCGATTGCCCCAGCGAGGTCTTGCCCACGCCCGGCGGGCCCACCAGGCAGAGGATCGGGCCTTTCATCACCGACACGCGCTGCTGCACGGCGAGGTATTCGAGGATGCGCTCCTTCACCTTCTCCAGGCCGAAGTGGTCGGCGTCCAGCACCGCCTGCGCCTGTTGCAGGTCCTTGTGCACCTTGCTGCGCTTTTTCCACGGCACGCCCACCAGCCAGTCGAGGTAATTGCGCACGACGGTGGCCTCGGCCGACATCGGCGACATCTGCTTGAGCTTGCCGAACTCCTGCCGCGCCTTGGCCAGCACGGCCTTGGGCATGCCGGAGGCCTCGATCTTCTTCTGCAGCTCCTCGACCTCGTTGGACCCCTCCTCGTTGTCGCCGAGCTCCTTCTGGATCGCCTTCATCTGTTCGTTGAGGTAGTACTCGCGCTGGCTCTTCTCCATTTGCGACTTGACCCGGCCGCGAATGCGCTTCTCCACCTGCTGCAGATCCATCTCGCCATCAACCAGGCCGATCAGCAGTTCCAGCCGCTTGCCGACGTCGGCGGTCTCCAGCACCTTCTGCTTGTCGGCCATGCGGACGGACAGGTGCGCGGCGATGGAATCGGCCACGCGCGACGGATCGTCGATGCCCGACAGGCTCGCCAGCACCTCGGGAGGCAGCTTGCGACTCTGCTTGACCAACTGCTCGAACAGCGAAACGAGGGTGTGCGAGACCACATCGAGCTCGCGTTCCTTGGCGTTGTATACCGGCTCGATCACGCGCGAACGCGCCATCAGCATGCCGTCCTCCTCCGCGAAGGCGTCGACGGCGACACGGGACTGCCCCTCCACCAGCACCTTGACGGTGCCATCGGGCAACTTCAACAGCTGCAGCACGCCGGCGAGCGTGCCTACCTGGTGCAGGTCGGCAATGTCGGGATCATCGATATCGGGGCTTTTCTGCGCCACCAGGAGAATCTGTCGCTCGCCTTCCATCGCGCGCTCCAGTGCGCGCATGGATTTGTCCCGGCCGACGAACAGCGGGATGACCATGTGGGGGTAGACCACCACGTCGCGAAGCGGCAGCACCGGCAAGGCATCCGGTGGCGCCGCGTGGGGAGAGTTCTTGGCCATGAGAAGTGGGGTCCCTTGGAATTGGATCTGGTTTTGCCCGACACTGCGCCGGGCCAGCTAACACGTCAAGTGGAGGCGGGCAGCGGCGCACGCAAGGTGCATGGGCGTGCCAACAGCGGATTCGCGCCATCGCACGACGGCGCCGAAAACTTCCTTGCCCGGCACTGGACAACAACTGAGCAGCGCGTAGCAAGTCGTTGATCGACAAGCGACGACCGCGGGTTTTCCACAGGCTTTGCCGGACCGCGTCCACAGCGGCTGTGGAAAACCCGACGGTGAAAACGACGGATGCCGCCCGCAGGCGGCATCGCGCTCAAGCGACTCGCGCGGTTCAGGCGGCGCGGCTGGCCCGGGTCAGGATGCCGAGCAGGTCGGCGAGCTTGCCGCGCATCTCGCGGCGGTCGACGATCAGATCGATCGCACCGTGCTCGATCAGGAATTCCGAACGCTGAAAACCTTCGGGCAGGGTCTCGCGCACGGTCTGCTCGATCACCCGCGGGCCGGCAAACCCGATCAACGCCTTCGGCTCGCCGATGTTGATGTCGCCGAGCATCGCCAGGCTGGCGGATACGCCGCCGGTGGTCGGATTGGTGAGGACGCTGATGAACGGCACCCCCGCATCGCGCAGGCGAGCCAGCGCGGCGGCGGTCTTGGCCATCTGCATCAGCGAAAAAAGCGCCTCCTGCATGCGCGCGCCACCGGTGGCCGAAAAACATACCAGCGCACTGCGGTCGGCCAGTGCGCGCTCGGCGGCACGCGCGAACTTCTCGCCGACCACCGAACCCATCGAGCCGCCCATGTAGGCGAACTCGAACGCCACCGCGATCAATGGCCGCCCCTTCAGCTGGCCGCTCATCGCAACCAGGGCATCGTTCTCGCCGATCTTCTTCTGGGTGGAGGCGATGCGGTCGCGATACCGCTTGGAGTCGCGGAACTTCAGCGGGTCGGTGGGCTCCATGCCGGCCCACAGCTCCTCGGCCGAGCCTTCGTCCAGCAAGGCATCCAGGCGTGTCCGCGCGGCGATGTAGTGGTGATGCTCGCACTTGGGGCAGACCATCAGGTTGCGTTCCAGCTCCGGCCGGTACAGCACCGTACCGCAGCCGCCGCACTTCTCCCACACGCCCTCGGGCACCGAGCCCTTGCCGGCGGTCGTGTTCTGCGTGCGTGCACGCGGGGTCATGATTTTCTGCAACCAGTTCATCGCAACACCTCAAACGTTAGCCGACCCGAAACGGCCGGGTGACCGTTTCAGCGTGCATCCAGCGCGGCGCGGATCGGCTGCAGGAAATCCTGCACGCGACCGGCGATTTCCGCCGCATCCGCGGCACCCGCCAACCGTTCGACCAGCGCACTGCCAATGACTACCGCATCGGCAAAGCCTGCGATGGCCTTGGCGCTCTGCGCATCGCGCACGCCGAAACCGACCGCCACCGGCGCACTGGCGCGGGACCGGATATCGGCCACGCGGGCGGCGATATCCGTGGTGCTCAAATGCCCCGCGCCGGTAATGCCCGCAAACGACACATAGTACAGGAAACCCTCCGCCATCCCGCACAACTGCGCCATACGCTCGGGTGCGGTGGTGGGCGCCGCGAGCATGATCCGGCGCAGGCCCGCATCGCGCAACGGCGCCAGCACCGCCGCCTCCTCCAGCGGGCAATCGACCAGCAGCACGCCGTCCACGCCGGCGGCCACGGCCTCGCTGGCGAAGCGCGCGTAGCCGTGGATTTCGATCGGATTGAGGTAGCCCATCAGCAGCACCGGCGTGTCCGCATCGCGCTGGCGGAACTCGGCCACCCAGCGCAGCACGTCGCCCAGGCCCACTCCCCGGCCGATGGCCCGCTCGCTGGCGTGCTGGATCACCGGACCGTCGGCCATCGGGTCGGAAAACGGCACGCCCAGCTCGATCAGGTCGGCGCCGGACGCCACCAGCGCGTGCATCAACGCCACCGTATGTTCGGGCGATGGATCGCCGCCGGTGACGAACGGGATCAGCCCGCTGCGGCCGGCGGCCTTGAGTTCGGCAAAACGCCGATCGATGCGATTCATGAAACGGACTCCCTTGACCCGACCGGCATGGCAAGCGGCAACTGGAAAGCATTGATCGCGCGATCCGCGACCTCTTCCGGCGACAGCGCCGTGTTGTCGATACGCAGGTAATCCTTGCGATCGCCAAAATGGCCGCTGGCATCGAAACTGTGGCGCGCATCAGCCGCCAAAAGGCGTCGGCGCGATGCCACCACATCACGCTTGGATGGTTTCTGCGCAAGGCGAAATTCGGTCTCGTTGCGGCGAAGACGTTCGTTCTGGGATGCCTGCAGATCGAGGAACAGAACCCGGCCACCTCGCACCCGGAAAATTTCCGCCAGTTGCTCGACGACACAGGCATCTGCCGGCTGATCGAACGCCCAGACGTAAGTGAACACCAGCCCCGGCAGGTCGCTCTGCGCGACCTCCTCAAACACCCGCTCGCGGATCCCCCTCACGAGGCGCTCGAAAGGCGCGGTCCCAAATGAAAAAAATGCGAGGGCGAGCTCGATGCTCTGGTGGTTGTGGAACAGCCGCAGGCCCGTCCGTCCCGCAACCGCTTCGCCTACCGTCATCTTGCCCACGGCCGGTGGCCCGATCACGAACAACACGAGAGGTGCCTCGCGCGTCACAGCAAAATTCCCTCGCGCGCGGCGATCGTATGCACGTCCTTGTCGCCGCGCCCTGAAAGATTGCACAGGACGATGCCGTCCCGCGGCAGTTCGCGCGCCAGCTTGATCGCCTGCGCCACCGCGTGGCTCGATTCCAGCGCCGCCAGGATGCCTTCGGTGCGCGCCAGCAAGTGGAAGGCCTCCAGCGCTTCGTCGTCGGTGACGCCCACGTAGTCGGCACGGCCGGCGTCCTTGAGGAAGGCGTGCTCGGGGCCGACGCCGGGATAATCCAGCCCGGCGGAGACCGAATGGGTCTCGGTGATCTGGCCGTTGTCGTCGCACAGCACATAGGTGCGGTTGCCATGCAGCACGCCAGGCCGACCGGCGGCCAGCGACGCGGCGTGATGGCCGGTGGCGATGCCCTCGCCCGCCGCCTCGGCCCCGACGATGCGCACGTCGGCGTCGTTCAGAAATTCATGAAACAGGCCGATCGCGTTGGAGCCGCCGCCCACGCAGGCGGTGAGCACATCCGGCAGGCGACCGTACTGTTCCAGCATCTGCGCCCGCGCCTCGCGCCCGACGATGGCGTTGAAGTCGCGCACCATCTTCGGGTACGGGTGCGGGCCGGCCACCGTGCCGATGATGTAGAAGGTGTCGGCAACGTTGGTGACCCAGTCGCGCATGGCCTCGTTCAAGGCGTCCTTCAGCGTCTTCGAGCCCGACGTCACCGGCACCACCTCGGCACCGAGCAGCTTCATGCGATAGACGTTGATCTTCTGCCGCTCGATGTCGACCGCGCCCATGTAGACCACGCACTGCATGCCGAAGCGGGCGGCGACCGTGGCGCTGGCCACGCCGTGCTGGCCGGCGCCGGTCTCGGCGATCACGCGCTTCTTGCCCATGTGCCGGGCGACCAGCGCCTGGCCGATGGTGTTGTTGATCTTGTGCGCACCGGTGTGGTTCAGATCCTCGCGCTTGAGCAGGATCCGTGCGCCGCCGACGTGGCTCGAAAGCCGCTCGGCGTGATAGATCGGGCTGGGCCGGCCGACATAGTGCTTCAGGTCGCGATCGAGTTCGGCCAGGAAGGCGGGGTCCTTGCGCAGGCGCTCGTAGGCCTCGGCCAGCTCGGCCAATGGGGCCATCAGGGTCTCGGCGACATAGCTGCCGCCATAGTTGCCGAAGCGTCCGTGTGCATCGGGCCAGGCATGGAAGTCGTCAATCGTGGGCATGGCCGTCGCTCGGGTAAAGGAAAGTGCTGCGGCGCCGGGCAGCCGCGAGAGAAGCAGCCTAGCGCAGCGGCAGCGGGGGAAAAAGCGATAAGATCGGCACGACTTGTCAGGAAAACTCACATATTCCATGCCCCGTGAACTGCCGTCGCTGAATGCCTTGCGCGCCTTCGAAGCGGCCGCGCGACTGGAAAGCGTGAGCCGCGCGGCCACCGAGCTGCACGTGACGCATGGCGCGGTGAGCCGGCAGATCCGTGCGCTGGAGGCCGAGCTGGAGCTGCCCCTGTTCGGTCGCGAGGGACGCGGGCTGGTGCTGACCCCGGCCGGCCGCCAGTTGCGCGACGGCGCCGCCGCGGCCTTCGCGCAGCTGCGGCAGACCTGCGACCAGCTGCGCCGCGAGGCGAGCCAGGCGCCATTCGTGCTCGGCTGCAGCGGCAGCGTGCTGGCACGCTGGGTGATCCCCCGGCTGGAGCGGCTGGGCCGCGAGCTGCCGGAACTGAGGCTGCACCTGTCGGCCGTCGAAGGCGCGCCCGCCGCCACCCGGCCCGGCCTGGACGCCCTGCTGCTGCTGGGCGAACCACCCTGGCCCGCCGAGTGGCAGGCGCAGGTGCTGTCGCCGGAACGGATCGGACCCGTGCTCAGCCCGCAGCATCCGCGCTACCCCGCGCTGCGCCAGGCCAGCGTGAGCGCGCTGTGCCAGGAGCCGCTGCTGCACACCACCTCGCGCCCGCAGGCCTGGCCGGACTGGGCGCGCGCGCAAGGGATCGCCGGCGCCCCGCTGCGGTACGGCCAGTCCTTCGAGCACCTGTACTACCTGCTGGAGGCGGCGGTGGCCGGGCTCGGCGTCGCGATCGCCCCGCAGCCGCTGGTCGCCGACGATCTCGCCGCCGGTCGGCTGGCGGCGCCCTGGGGCTTTCGCCGCACCCGGGCGAGCTGGACGCTGTGCGCACCGAAGCGTGCCAGCGACCCGCGCCTGACGGCGCTGGCGGAGTGGCTGCGACGGGAGCTGACGACATCCACCGCCGACTGACGCAGGCAAGCGTTCAAAGATGCTGGCGCGCGCCCTGCTTCAACTGCTCCACGCATTCGGGCGTGAGCGGGCCGAGCACGCCGCGACGCTGTTCGGGAATGTGGGCGAGCAGATCCTCGTCGCCGAAAACGAAATGATCCAGCAGGTTCTTCCAGCCGGCCCGCTCGGCCGGAGGCAGCGCGTGGAACGCAAGCAGGCAGTGGTACAGCGCCGCCCGCGCATGGCCGCCGTGGCCGCCGGCCGCCTGCAGCGGATTCCACCAGTAGTTCACCAGCGCGTTGAGTGGCTGCAGCGACTCGACGTTGTGCCACCACAGGGGCGGCATGTAGATCGCGTCGCCCGGATGCAGCTCCGCCACCTGCGCGGCCGCCAGCGCGAGCTTCAGGCGCGGGTAGCGCGGGTCGTCCGGCCGGTCGAGCCGCGCCATGCTGATGGCCGCGCCGGTGGGGGCGAAATCCAGCGGACCGATGTACAGGTTGGGCAGTTGCTCCGGCGGGAACAGGGTGAAACGGCGCGTGCCGCACACCACGCAGGCGATGTTGTGCTGCGAATCGAAGTGCGTGGGCGTGGTGACCCGGTTGCCCAGCCACAGGCGCGGCTCCACGCCGGGGCCGAGCAGGGGCGGCGCGTGCTCGGCCAGAAACCCCGGCAGGCACTCGCGGATCAACGCGCTCTGGATCACCACGCCCGGCGCGCGCTCGCGGCGGCTGTAGCTGGCCAGTCGCTGCAGGCCGAGGGTCAGCGGCACCTTGAAATGCCGGTAGTTGAAGCCGCTCATGTCGGACGTGTAGCCGATGACGCCGTCCGCCTCCGGCGCCACCATCAAGGTGGTCACGTCGGCACCGCTGTCCAGCTCGGCCAGCCGCTGCGCAAAGGCGGTGTCCGATTGCCGCGCCAGCTTCACCACCGGCCAGTCACGCACCAGGCCGCGGATCACCAGCGGGCGATCGCGCTTGACGATGTCGTCGACGCGGAACGCAGCGGCACCGTCGGCGTGGCATTCCTCGATGCCGGCGGGCGCGGAAGTGGCCCCGGAAGCTTCGCTCATGACGGCTCCTGCGCGCGGTCGGCCGCATGCACTGCGGCCATGAAGGCGACCAGCTTGAGCGGGTCCTTGATCCCCGGCGCGGACTCCACGCCACTGGCCACGTCCACCGCCCACGGCCGTGCCATGCGGATCGCCGCGCCCACGTTCGCCGCATGCAGGCCACCGGCGAGGATCAGCGGCTGGGTGAGGTCGCGCGGCATCTGCGACCAGTCGAAAGCCTTGCCGCTGCCGCCCGCCTCGCCGGCGGCATGGCCGTCCAGCAGCAGCCCGGCCGCACCCGGGTACGCCTGCAGCAAGGGCAGGGCCGCGGCCCCGGCGCCCATCGCCACCACCTTCAGATACGGATGGCCGAACCGCGCGCACCACTGGTCGGACTCGCCGCCATGGAACTGCAGCAGATCCGGCTGCACCGCCGCCAGCACCTCCTCGACCAGCGCCGCCTCGTCGTCCATGAACAACGCGACGCTGGACACGAACGGCGGCAGCGCGCGGCGGATGGCCCGCGCCTGCGCGATCGACACCCGCCGTTTGCTGCGCGCCGTGAAGACCAGGCCGATCGCATCCGCGCCCAGGCGAGCCGCCAGCAACGCGTCTTCGGCGCGGGTCATGCCACAGCATTTGATGCGGGTCATGCGGGCAACTCCGGCTGGGAAACTTCTTCAGGCAGGCCCCAGTGCCGCTCGTAGCGCGGCCCGATGAAGGTCAGGCCGGTGGCCGGCGCGGTCGGCCCGGCCACCTGGCGGTCGCACCCGGCCAGCAGCCGGGCCATCCATTCCACCGGCTGCTCGCCGCGGCCGATCAGCAGCAGCGAGCCCACGATATTGCGCACCATGTGGTGCAGGAAGGCATTGGCCTCGATGTCGACGAACACCTGTTCGCCCTCGCGCCACACGCTCACCGCCAGCACCGACCGGCGCGGATGCGCCGCCTGGCAGGAAAGCGCGCGGAACGCGCTGAAGTCGTGCTCCCCCAGCAGCGCCTGTGCGGCGGCATGCATGCGCCCGGCGTCCAGCGGCAGGCGCTCCCAGCTGACACGGCGCGCATCCAGCGCGGCACGCACCGGCCGGTTGAGGATGTGGTAGCGGTAGCGCCGGCTGCGCGCCGCGAAGCGTGCGTGGAAGCTGCCCGGCACCGGTCGTGCCCACAACACCGCGACGCTGGCCGGCAGGTTGGAGCACGCCCCCAGCACCCACCCGCGCATCTGCCGTCCGGCTTCGCTGTCGAAGTGGACGACCTGGCAGCGACCATGCACGCCCGCATCGGTGCGCCCGGCACAGGTAACCTCGACCGGGTGGGCCGCAACCTTCGACAACGCCTGCTCCAGCCGAGCCTGCACGCTGGGCCCGGCGCTGAGTCGCTGCCAGCCGAAAAAGTCAGTGCCGTCGTATTCGACGCCCAGGGCGATACGCATGGATGGATACGGAAGACATGTGGAAGACGGCAAAGGTTAGCAGCCCGCCGCCCCTGGCGGTCGGCGCGGAAACCCGCCACGCGCCGCCGATGGACCAGGCCATGACGAAGTCGGGCCGGCAAGCCGGCCCGACAGGAATCCAGCGCCGGCGGTGCGCGCCTACCGCAGCGTATCGAGCAGGCGCCTGGCGACGTCCTGCTGGGTCTGGGAGCCTTCCTTGATCACCTCGCCCAGCATCGCGCGCGCGCCATCGGCATCGCCCATGTCGACATAGGCGCGCGCCAGGTCGAGCTTGGTATCGACCGGATCGTCGCTGAACTCGGTGATGTCGAAACTGTGGTCGTCCTCCGCGAAGCCGTGGCTGGCGGATGCCGCCGGCCGGCTTGCGCCATCGCCCGACGCCGGCTCGGCGTGACCGGCCAGCGGATGCGGCACCGCCGTCGCGGCCTCGTCCGCGGCCGTCGCATGATGGGCCTGCGCCGAATCGCCAGGCGCAGGCTGGGTCAGGTCGAAGTTGAAACTGTACTCGCTGACTTTCTTCGGCCCGCTGGACGGCGGCGGCACGGACGACACCACCGTAGGCGCGTCATGTTCGTGGCCGTAGTCGTCGATGTCGAACGCATGGTGTGCCTGCGCCCCCTCGGGCACGGCCGCCTCGGTATGGTGATCGAACAGCGGATGACCTGGAACGAGGTCCTCGCCCATGTGCACCACGTCCTGCCACTCGTCCTGGTTGGGGTCGGTGATATGCGCGTGCATGGCCTCGGCGGCGGCCTCGAAGCGCTCGACGTCGCGGCGCGAGTAGTACAGCGCCACCAGCTCCAGGTGCAGGTCGATGTCGTCCGGGTGTTCGGCGAGCTGGTCGAGCAATTCGTCCTGATCGATGTCCGCATGGCTCGCGTCGTCGCCTTCCGGCAGCGCGGCGGGACTGAAGCGGTCGGCCAGCGACGGGGCCGTCCTCGCCGCGGCGGCCTTGGCCGGTGACTTGCCCTTGCGCCCGCGCAGGCCCAGCAAGATCAGCAGCAACAAGGCGGCAGCGCCAGCGGCCCACGCCCAGGGCTGCATGTACCACGGCGTCTCGGCCGTCTGTCGCGGCGCCGGCTTGACGACCGGCTTCGCGGCCGGCTTGCGCACCGGCGGCGTGGCCACCTTGGCCACCGCCGGCGCGGGTGCTGCCGCCGTGCTGGCGACCGCCGGCGCGGACGCCGTGGCCGCAGCGGCCGGCTTGGGTGCCGTGGCGGCCACGGCCGGCGCGTTCGTCGTCGCCGCGCTGCCCGAAGCCGCCGGGGCCGCGCTGGCGGCTTTTGCCGGCGAGGCTTCCGGCCGCGTGACCACGGTCGGCACCACGGCCTTTGCCGCCGCGGCAGCGGCCTGCGTGCTCGCCGCCTTGCGCGCTTCGGCCAGCTTGTTCTGCAACGCGGCGATTTCATTGTCCTTCAGCGACAGCAGGCGTTCGTTCTTGCCGTTGATGTCGGTGAGGTCCTTGAGACGCGATTTCAGGTCATTGCTCTGCTGCTGCAGGCTGGCCACCGACTCCTGCGCGCGCAGCAGATCCTGGCGCAGGCCGGCGACCGACTGCTTGCCCTTGCCGCCGACGTTGTTGCCCTGGCTGCCGGCACCGCCTTCCTTCGGCGGCACCAGCGCAAGGCGGTCCTCGACCGTGCCGGCGTGGCCGCCGGGGGAGCTCGAGGCCTTGGCGCGGGTCGCGGCGTCAGCCACCACCGCCGGCTTGCGCGTGGCACTCGCACGCCAGTCGCTGTTCTGCCGCCTGACTTCGGCGATCGCCGCGGCCAGCGACATCGCCTGCGCCTGCGCCGCGGTCGGCACCCGCAATACCGCGCCGCGCTTCAATGCATTGATGTTGTCGCGGTAGAACGCATCGGGGTTGGCCTGCTTCAGGGCCAGCATCATCTGCTGCACATCGACCCCTGCCGGTGCCGTGCTGCGGGCGATGCCGGACAATGTCTGCCCCGCGGCGACCGGGCCATACTGCCCATTCCCGGCGACCACGGCCGGTGGCATCACGGCGGGCCTGGCTATCCTGGCCGTCGCCGGCTTCGCCGCAGGCGCCGGGGGCGCCACCCGCGGCGCGGCGGGCCTGGTGGCCGCCGCCGCGACGGCTGCGACCGGTGCCGGGCCGGTGCCCGGCGGATCGAGCAGGATCGCGAACTCGCGCACACTCTTGCCGGCGCTGCCGTTGACTTCGATCAGCAGGTCCAGATACGGGTCATCCACTGCCTCGGTGCTGGTGATGCGGATCACCTTGGTCCCCGCGGCGGTGCTCGCCACGGCGAAATGCAAGGGAATGGTGGTGCGGCCGCCGACAATGCCCGCCCGCTGGAACTCGTCGCCGGAAGCCAGCTTCACCGTCAGGTTCTTCAGCTCTGCGGCGTCGGCGGGATGCAGCGGAATCTCCGCCAGCAAGGGTTGCCCGAGCGCCGACTTGACCTGGACCTGCCCCAGATCCAGCGCGAAGGCAGGGCTACTGCCAAGCACCAATGCCAGCAACATCGACAATTTCAACGAACGATTCATGCGTGTTCCCCCGAACGATCTCTGGCGCAAAGCGGCTATTGGACACGACCGCGGTGGCGGCTACGGTGGCAATCTGCCGCCACTTTAGTTATATGCAGGGCAATCAACAATAGCCGCGGCGAATACTTGCAAGACATTGTTCCCACTTCTTCTCACCGGCGCCGCCCCGCCTGCGCGGACTGGCCAGGGTCAGCGCGGGTCGGCGGCCTGACTCCCCTGCAGCGCCTCCAATTGCCTGCGCAATGCGCTGATCGCCTGGTCCTGCCGCTGCAGGCGCTCCGCCGCCTGCCTGCTGCGGGCCTCCTGCGCGGCCACGTCCTGTCGCAGGCGCAGCACCTCCGAGCGGTTGCGTGCCAGCCGCCGGTCCATCGTGTGCAGGGGCCGCGCGGCGGTCCGGGCCGGCAACTGTGGATGGGGCGGCGGCGCGGAGGCGTGTGCCGCCACCACAAGCGTCATGAAGAATGCCGGATAAACAATAAGTTGCGCTCTGGTCATTTTTTCTTCTAAAGATAGTTCTCGACAAGGATTTCGGCAATCTGCACCGCATTCAGGGCCGCGCCCTTGCGGATATTGTCCGAGACGACCCACAAGTCCAGCCCACGCTCGTGCGAGATGTCTTCGCGAATGCGCCCGACGAACACCGCATCCTTGCCGGCCGCCTCGCCCACCGGGGTCGGGTAGCCACCGGGCTTGCGCTCGTCGACCAGTACCACGCCAGGCGCCTGGCGCAGCAGGTCGCGCGCCTGTTCGACCGTGATCTTGTCGCTGGTTTCGATATGCACAGCCTCGGAGTGGCCATAGAAAACCGGCACGCGCACGGCCGTCGGATTCACCTGGATCGACTCGTCCTCGAGGATCTTGCGGGTCTCCCACACCAGCTTCATCTCTTCCTTGGTGTAGCCGTTGGGCAGGAAATCGTCGATCTGCGGGATCACATTGAACGCGATCTGGGCGGCGAATTTCTTGCCCGGCTCCACGCTTTGGAAGTTCAGCAGCGCCGCCGTCTGCCGTCCGAGCTCTTCCATGCCGCTGCGGCCGGCACCGGACACGGACTGGTAGGTGGCCACGTTGATGCGCTCGATCTGCACGGCCCGATGGATCGGCGCCAGCGCCACCAGCATCTGCATGGTCGAGCAATTGGGGTTGGCGATGATGCCGCGCGTGGTGTACTGCGCGATCGCGTGCGGATTGACCTCGCTGACCACCAGCGGGATATCGTCCTGGTAGCGGAATTCGGAGGTGTTGTCGATCACCACCGCGCCGGCCGCCGCGGCGCGCGGCGCATGCTCGCGGCTGACCGAACCTCCGGCGGAGAAAAACGCGATGTCGACCCCGCTGAAATCGTAGGTGTCGAGCAACTGCACGGTAACCTCCCCGCCGGCGAAGCGGACCTTGCCGCCGGCCGAGCGCTCGCTGGCCAGCGGCACCAGCTCACTGACCGGGAAATTGCGCTCGGCAAGGATCGACAGCAAGGTCTCGCCAACGGCACCGGTCGCACCGACCATGGCAACTTTGTAACTGCTCTTCTGACTCATGGGTAAGCTTCTTTGTCCAGTTGTGGGTGGCTGCGCCGGTCACGACGCCAGCACATGGGGGTTGAGGATGGTGGGTGGCCGCCCCGCGTGCGGGCCATGGCCGAACAGCGCCAGCACATTGTCGACCGCCAGCGCAGTCATCGCCCGGCGGGTATCCCGGCTGGCGCTGGCGATATGCGGGCTGAGCAGCACATTATCCTGCCGCAGCAGGTCCGGGTGCACCAGCGGCTCGCCTTCGAACACGTCCAGCGCGGCGGCGGCCAGCCGCTGCTGGCGCAGCGCCGACGCCAGCGCCGCGTCGTCCACGACACCGCCGCGGGCGACGTTGACCAGCACCGCCGACGGCTTCATCAGCGCCAGCTCGGCCGCGCCGATGGCGTGTCGCGTCTGCGCGGTCAGCGGCAACGCCAGCATCAGGAAGTCCGATTCGCGCAGCAGCCGCTCCTTGTCGACGTAGCCGGCGTGGCATTCGCGTTCGTCCCCCGCGGGCAGGCGCGAACGGTTGTGGTAGATCACCGGCATGCCGAAACCGGCGGCGCGACGGGCGATCGCCTGGCCGATCCGGCCCATGCCCAGGATGCCCAGCGTGCGGCCGCGCATGTCCAGCCCCAGCCAGGCAGTGAACTCGGTGGCATGCCAATGGCCTTCGCGCAACCAGCGCTCGGCGGCATTCATCCGGCGCGCCACCCCGAGCATCATGGCCCAGGCGTAATCGGCCACGCTCTCGTTGAGCACGTCGGCCGTATTGGAGGCGGCGATGCCGGCCGCGCTCAGGGCCGCCAGGTCGAGATTGTCGTAGCCGACGCCGAGGTTGGCGACGATGCGCAGGCGCGTCGCCGCCGCCACCTCCGCCGCGCCGATGCGTTCCTTCAGGCCCACGATGGCCGCATCCTGGCCGGCCAGCCTGGCGGCGAGCTCGGCGCCGCTGAACACCTGTTCGACGGGCTCCTCGGTGACCTCGAAGTACGGCTCCAGCCGGGCCACGATATCGGCAAAGGTGGGACGCGAAACCCACACCCGCGGCTTGCCACTCATCGGCGTGCTCCCCGGCGCATCGTCACCTCAGCCGATCCGCGGCGCGACCGCGCCCACGTCGCCGCACTGGGCACGGTGGCGCAGCGCCTGGTCGATCAGCACCAGGGCCACCATCGCTTCGGCGATCGGGGTGGCGCGAATGCCCACGCAGGGGTCGTGACGCCCCTTGGTCACCACCTCGGCAGGCTCGCCGGCGAGGTTCACGCTGCGCCCCGGGATCAGGATGCTCGAGGTGGGCTTGAGCACGATCGAGGCGGTAACCGGCTGACCACTGCTGATGCCACCGAGGATGCCGCCGGCATGATTGGAAGCGAAGCCATCCATGCTCATCTCGTCGCGGTGCTGGCTGCCGCGCTGGCCGACCGCGGCGAAGCCGTCGCCGATTTCCACGCCCTTGACCGCGTTGATCGACATCAGCGCGCCGGCAAGCTCGCCATCGAGCTTGCCGTAGATCGGCTCGCCCCAGCCCGGCGGCACGCCATCGGCCACCACGTTGACCCGCGCGCCGACCGAGTCGCCGGATTTGCGCAAGGCGTTGATATACGTCTCCAGCGCCGGCACCTGGGCGGCATCGGGCCAGAAGAACGGGTTCTGCTCCACCGCCGACCAGTCGAAGCCGTCGGGGGTGATCTCGCCCATTTGCGCCAGATAGCCGCGGACGGTCACGCCATGCCGCGCGGCCAGCCATTTTTTCGCGACCACGCCCGCCGCCACCCGCATGGTGGTCTCGCGCGCCGATGAGCGGCCGCCGCCGCGCGGGTCGCGAATGCCGTATTTCTGCCAATAGGTGTAGTCGGCATGCCCGGGGCGGAAGGTCGACACGATGTCGCCGTAGTCCTTGCTGCGCTGGTCGAGGTTGCGGATCAGCAACGCGATCGGGGTGCCGGTGGTGCTGCCCTGATAGACGCCGGAGAGGATCTCCACCTCGTCGGCCTCGTGCCGCTGCGAGGTGAAGCGGCTGCGGCCGGTGGCGCGCCGCTCCAGGTCGGCGCGGAATTCCGCGGCGTCGAGCGCTAGCCCCGGCGGGCAGCCGTCGATGACGCAACCGATGGCCGGCCCGTGGCTCTCGCCGAACGTGGTGACAGTGAAAAGCTTGCCGAACGAGTTGCTGGACACGTGGTTTGGACGTCCGAAGGAAATCGCCACAGCTTAACGCGATGCGGCGCTCAGTGGGCCAACCGCTGTCCGGGCCATTCACGGGCCAGCAGCGCGAAGACCACATCGTCGACCCATTCGCCATGCAGGCGCAGGCTTTCACGATGGTGCGCCTCCTGCCGCATGCCGAGCGAACGCAACAAGGCCATGCTGGCCGCATTGCGCGGGTCCACCGAAGCGAGGACGCGCCGATGCCCCAGCGGGCCGAACAACTGCCCAAAGACCTCGCGCAGCGCTTCGCCGGCGTAACCGCGCCCCTGCCAGGCCGGCGCGATGGTGATGCCGAACTCGACCGCACCGTCGGCATCCGCCGGCAGGTGCAGGCCCAGGTCGCCGATCAGGGCGCCGCCGTCACGCCGGCGTATCGCCCGCTGCACCCAGCGGCCGGGCGCCTCCGGCGGCGCGTGCGCCTGGCGTTCGATGAAGTCGCGCACCTCGGCCAGGCTGGCCGGGCGCCAGCCCTGGTAGCGGGAAACCGCCGGGTCGGCGCGATAGCCGAA
>JAGWIC010000034.1 GCA_028866435.1 Lysobacteraceae bacterium
CGTCCGGCGGCGCGGCGGCGGCGGTGGCGGCCGGGCTGGCGGTGGCCGCGGTGGGTTCGGACAGCCTCGGCTCGATCCGCATCCCGGCCAGCTATTGCGGCCTGTATGCATTGAAGCCCACCCATGGCGAAATCTCGACCCGCGGCATGGTGCCCGCGGCACGCCGGCTGGATGCGGTCGGCCTGCTGGCGCGCAGCGTGGACGACCTTACCGTGCTGTTGCAGGTGCTGGCCGGCTATGACGCCGACGACGCCCGCTCGCGCCGGCGCCGGGTCGCGTTTGCCCTGCCGGACTGGGAGCCGGGCCAACTGCGCGCCGGCCTGTTGCCGGACCTGGCCGCCGTCGGCGTGCAGGCGGAAGTCATCGAAGTGTTCGAGGCGGCGATGGCCAGGCTGGCGCACGCGCTGGGCCAGCGGCGCACCGTCGATTTCAGCGACTGGGATTTCACCCGCACCCGCCACGCCGGCCTGTTGCTGATGGAGGCGGAGATGCTGGGCACCTTTGCCGGCGACCTGGCCGATGCGGCGCATCCGGTGTCGGCGCACTTCCGCCGGATGCTGGGCTTCGCCGCGGGCAAGAGCGCGGCGGACTATGCGGTGGCCGATCGCGTACTCGACGCGGCGACGCTGAAGATGCGGCGCCTGTTCGCCCAGGTCGACGTGCTGGTGCTGCCCACCACGCCGCAGGCCGCCTTTGCGCTGGAAGGCCCGGTGCCCGATTCGGTCGCCGACCTGACCGCCTTCGCCAGCCTGGCCGGTTGCCCGGCGGTGAGCCTGCCGATGGGCACGCTGGCGAGCGGCTTGCCGGTGGGGCTGCAACTGGTCGGGCCGCGCGGCTCGGATCTGCGCCTGCTGGAGCTGGCCGCGGCCTGCGCCGCCACGCTGGACGCCGAACCGACGTACCCGGTGATGGCCTGAACCCCTCGCCTCTGTCTGTAGGAGCGCACCCTGTGCGCGATGCTCCATTGTTGACGCGGGCGAAAAGCATCGCGCACAGGGTGCGCTCCTACAAGATCCCGACCAGCGTGGCTGTTCTTCCGCTTTGCCGCTGCCTTTGTTATCGCATGCGCTCATGTCGATATGGAAAATCATTTGGACGGCCATTCCGTGGAAACGGGGCTGCAGGCCCTAGAATGTCACCTCCCGCGCGTTGCCGGCTGCCGGTAGCGGCGGCCGGTTCCGCCATCGATGCCGAGTTCCTGATGCCATGACCCTGTCTTCCGCCCCGCACTCGCACCTCGACGATCTCGAGTCCGAGAGCATCCACATCTTCCGCGAGGTGATGGCCGGCTTCCAGCGGCCGGTGATGCTGTACTCGATCGGCAAGGACTCCTCGGTGCTGCTGCACCTGCTGCGCAAGGCGTTCCGTCCGGCGCGTTCGCCGATCCCGCTGCTGCACGTGGACACCACCTGGAAGTTCCGCGAGATGATCGCCTTCCGCGAGCAGGTGGCCGCCGCCGGCGACGTCGAGGTGCTGGTGCACATCAACGAGGACGGCGTGCGCCAGGGCATCTCGCCGCTGACCCACGGTTCCACCGTGCATACCGACGTGATGAAGACCGCGGGGCTGAAGCAGGCGCTGGACAAGTACGGCTTCGACGCGGCGATCGGCGGTGCCCGCCGCGACGAGGAGAAGTCGCGCGCGAAGGAGCGCGTCTTCTCGTTCCGCAATGCGCAGCACCGCTGGGACCCGAAGAGCCAGCGCCCGGAATTCTGGAACACCTACAACACGCATATCCGCAAGGGCGAGAGCGTGCGGGTGTTTCCGCTGTCCAACTGGACCGAGATGGACGTGTGGCTGTACATCCAGCGCGAGAACATCCCGGTGGTGCCGCTGTACTTTGCCAAGCCTCGCCCGGTGGTCGAGCGCGACGGCGCGCTGATCATGGTCGACGACGAGCGTTTCACCCTGAACGAGGGCGAGCGGGTGCAACTGCGCGAAGTGCGCTTCCGCACGCTGGGCTGCTACCCGCTGACCGGCGCGGTGGAATCCTCGGCCGACACGCTGGCGAAGGTGATCGACGAGATGGCGCGTTCGCGCAGTTCGGAGCGGCAGGGGCGGGTGATCGACCAGGACCCGACCGCCTCGATGGAGCGCAAGAAGCAGGAGGGCTATTTCTGATGACCACGCCGAACCCGCCCCAGGCCGCCGCGGCCGCCAAGAGCCTGCTGCGTTTCATCACCTGCGGCAGCGTCGACGACGGCAAGAGCACCCTGCTCGGGCGCCTGCTGTACGACGCCGGCATGGTGCCCGACGACCAGCTGGCCGCGCTCGCCCGCGACAGCCGGCGCCAGCATGCCGAGGCCGGCGACACCGACGCGCTCGACTTTTCGCTGCTGACCGACGGCCTCGATGCCGAGCGCCAGCAGGGCATCACCATCGACGTCGCCTACCGCTACTTCCATACGGCCCGGCGCAGCTTCATCGTCGCCGACTGCCCCGGCCACGAGCAGTACACGCGCAACATGGCCACCGGTGCCTCCAACGCCGAACTGGCGGTGGTGCTGGTCGATGCGCGCAAGGGCCTGCTGCCGCAGACGCGGCGGCACACCTATATATGCGGGCTGCTGGGCATCCGCCAGGTGGTGCTGGCCGTCAACAAGATGGATCTGGTCGACTTCGACCAGGCCACCTACGACGCCATCACCGGCGAATACCGAGCCCTGGCCGACAGCCTCGGCATCGGCCAGGTGCATTGCCTGCCGGTGGCGGCGCCGACCGGCGAGAATGTCGGCGCGCGTTCGGCGCGCATGCCCTGGTACACCGGCGCCAGCCTGCTCGAGCTGCTGGAGACGATCGACGCGGCGCCGTTCCGTGCGCAGGACTTCCGCATGCCGGTGCAATGGGTCAATCGGCCGGACCAGTCCTTCCGCGGCTACGCCGGCACCATCAGCGGCGGCAGCGTGGCCTGCGGCGACGAGATCGTGGTGCAGCCGGGCCTGCAGCAGGCCCGCGTCGAGCGCATCCTCGGCGCGGCCGGCGAACTGCAGCGGGCGCAGGCCGGCCAGGCGGTGACGCTGTGCCTCAGCCGCGAGGTCGATGCCAGCCGCGGCGACGTGATCGCCGACGCGCTGCGGCCGGCGCCGGTGGCCGACCAGTTCACCTGCCATGTGCTGTGGCTGGGCGATGCCGCCCTGCTGCCCAACCGCACCTACCTGCTCAAGGTCGGTACCCGCACGGTGAACGCGCGGGTGATGTCGATCAAGCACAAGGTGGACGTGAACAGCCAGGCCAAGCTGGCCGCGCGGCACCTCGAATTGAACGAGGTCGGCTACTGCACGATCGGGCTGGACGACGAGATCGCGTTCGAGCCCTATGCCAGCAACCGCACCCTCGGTGGCTTCATCCTGGTCGATCGCCACAGCAACGCCACGGTGGCCTGCGGCATGCTGGATTTCGCCCTCGGCCGCTCCTCCAACGTGCACTGGCAGCATGTCGACATCGACAAGTCGGTGCGCGGCGCCAGCAAGGGCCAGCACCCGCTGTGCCTGTGGTTCACCGGCCTTTCCGGGGCGGGCAAGTCGACCATCGCCAACCTGGTCGAGCGCAAGCTGCACGCGCTGGGCTACCACACCTACCTGCTCGATGGCGACAACGTGCGCCACGGCATCAACAAGGACCTGGGCTTCACCCCCGAGGACCGGGTCGAGAATATCCGTCGCATCGCCGAGGTGGCGCACCTGATGGTGGATGCCGGCCTGATCGTGCTGGTCAGCGCGATCTCCCCCTACCGCAGCGAGCGGCGTTCCGCCCGGGAGCTGTTCGGCGACGGCGAATTCCTCGAGGTCTTCGTCGATGCGCCGCTGGCGGAGTGCGAGCGGCGCGATCCCAAGGGCCTGTATCGCAAGGCGCGCGCGGGCGAGATCCGCAACTTCACCGGCATCGACGCCCCCTACGAGCGCCCCGAGGCGCCGGATATCCACCTGCTCAGCGGCGGCCAGCGGGCCGAGCAGCTGGCCGAGCAGCTGACGACCCAGTTGCTCGGCCAGGTCGAGTCCGGCAGCGTGCCGGATTAGCCCATCCACCACCCCGGCTTGGATTGGCGGGGAGCGGCGGCGATAATGCGGGACTTTCCCTTGCAGGCTCAGCCGCCATGACCGACAAAACCGTACTCAACGCCACCCATCGTGCCCTTGGTGCGCGGATGGTCGATTTCGGCGGCTGGGACATGCCGATCAACTACGGTTCGCAGATCGAGGAACACCATGCCGTTCGCCGCGACGCCGGCATGTTCGACGTGTCGCACATGACCGTGGTCGACCTGCACGGCGCCCGCACGCGCGAATTCCTGCGCCACCTGCTGGCCAACAACGTCGACAAGCTCAAGGTGGCGGGCAAGGCGCTCTACTCGTGCATGCTCGACGAGCGTGGTGGCGTCATCGACGACCTGATCGTGTACTTCCTCGGCGAGGAATTCTTCCGGCTGGTGGTCAATGCCGGCACCCGCGCCAAGGACCTGGCCTGGATCGAGCGACAGGCGAAGGCCTTCGACGTCGACGTGAAGGAGCGTCCGGAGTTCGCGATGATCGCGGTGCAGGGCCCCAACGCGCGCGCCAAAGTGCTGGGCCTGCTGCACGAGGTGGACCGCCCGCGCATCGAGCAGCTCGGCAAGTTCGCTGCCGCCGCCGCGCAGGGGCCGCACGGCATGCCGCTGTTCGTGGCGCGCACCGGCTACACCGGCGAGGATGGTTTCGAGATCATCGTGCCCGAAGCGGACGCGGTGGCGCTGTGGCAGGCCCTGGCCGCCGCGGGCGTGGCGCCGGCCGGGCTGGGCGCGCGCGACACGCTGCGGCTGGAGGCCGGCATGAACCTGTACGGCCAGGACATGGACGAGAGCGTCACCCCGTGGGAGGCGAATCTCGGCTGGACCGTGGCGTTGGACCAGGGCCGCGACTTTATCGGTCGCGGCGCGCTGGAACAGCAGAAGGCGGCCGGCGCGCCGCGCGTCATGGTGGGCCTGGTGCTGGATGAGAAAGGCGTGCTGCGCCACGGCCAGAAGGTGCTGACCGCCCGCGGCGAAGGCGAGATCCTGTCCGGCAGTTTCGCGCCCACCCTGGGCAAGGCGATCGCGTTCGCGCGCATTCCGGCCGGCGAGCCTGGCGAACTGCGGGTGGACATCCGCGGCCGCGAGGTGCCGGTGCGGCTGGTCAAGTACCCGTTCGTGCGCGACGGCAAGGCCTGCGACGGTGTGTGAACGGCGCGGCGCATTTTTCATCACCGCGGAAGCGGCTAGAATTGCCGCCCGTACCCCTCCAAAAACCAACGACTGGACCCGATCATGAGCGAGATTCCTGGCGATCTGAAATTCCTCAAGTCCCACGAGTGGGCCCGCGTCGAAGACGACGGCCTGGTTCGTGTCGGCATCTCCGACCACGCGCAGGGGCAGCTCGGCGACCTGGTCTATGTCGAGCTGCCGGAACTTGGTGCGGCGGTGACGGCCGGCTCCGGCGTCGCCGTGGTCGAGTCGGTGAAGGCCGCCTCTGACATCTATGCGCCGGTGTCCGGCGAGATCGTCGAGGTCAATGAGCTGCTCAACGACAAGCCGGAGATCATCAACGAGGATGCGTTCGGCGAGGGCTGGATCTTCCTGGTTCGCCCGAGCGATCGTGCCGAGCTGGACGAACTGCTCGACGCGAAGGACTACGAGGCGCTGGTCGAGGACGAGGACCACTGAGTCCCCGACCGCACATCCGAGACATTGCCGGCCGCCTTGTGCGGCCGGCGACGTTTCGGATGTGCGGTATCACGACGAGCCGTGGCTGATCCACGCAGGCTGCCTGCGCCAGCCTCATCGAGGCGCCGCCGACCGTTTTTCGCGGACGCCCCGCGGAGTCCGTCGACGATTTCCGGTTGCGATTGATTCATCTACGCGGGGGAGGCGGGTTCGCCCTCGAAAGCGCGCTGCGCGGGAAATTTTTCCGACCGCCGCGCAAATGCCGCCGCGGGCCGTATTTCATGAAAATGGCGACGGCTCTGCTGTTTCAATGCGGTTTGGATATTTTCATTGAAATTCGTTTGGACGTATGGACGTCTGAAATCATTTTATCGCGAAATGGCCTTTGGCCTGCCGGGCGGTCGTTGCGGCCAATTGCTTCGATTCGGGTGCGTGCCGTGCGTGTCTGAAATCAATTGACAGCGGAAATCTTCGGGGATAGCTTTCGCATCAGATAACGGGGAATGCGTTTTATGGCAACAGCAAAATTCATCAAGCCTTATGTCGAACACGGTGAAAAGGCGAACGCGGTACGCAAGATCACCGTCTCGATTCCGCTTCATGTTCTGCGGCGACTTTCTGATTTGCGCACCCACCGTCAAGTGAACAATCTTCGGCACGCTACCAACAGCGATTTGTTGGTTGAAGCGTTCCTGCATGCTTTTACTGGGCAACCACTGCCAACTGATGAGGAGCTGAGACGAACCATGGCCACTGCCAAGAAACCTGCTGCAAAGAAACCGGCCGCCAAAAAGGCCGCCGCCAAGAAGTCCACCGTGAAGAAGGTTGCCGCCAAGAAGCCGGCAGCCAAGAAGCCGGCGGCCAAGAAGGCTGCCGTGAAGAAGGTTGCCGCCAAGAAGCCGGCCGCCAAGAAGGTTGCCGCCAAGAAGCCGGCTGCCGCCAAGAAGGCCGCCGTGAAGAAGGTCGCGGTCAAGAAGGTCGCGAAGAAAGCTGCACCGAAGAAGGTCGCCGTGAACAAGGCCGCGCCGGCCAAGGTGGTCAAGGCCACCAAGACGGCCAAGCCGAAGGCTGCCAAGGCCAAGAAGTAAGCAACACCGTCGCTAGCGACATATCCAATAAGACACGTTGTCGATTTCTCTCCCCGTGGTGCCCAGCGCGGGGAGAGCACTTCGAGAAGCTTCGTCCCGGCCTGGCCGGGACGCTTCGTTTGCGGGGCCGGAAAATCGGCCCGCGTGAGCGGCCGTCGTCCCGCCACTCCGGGCGATGCCCCAGGTGTGCCGTCGCCGATTGCGGCGGGCCGCACCGTTGCGTGATCGCGCGGGACTCCCGCCGCCGCATGCCGGCATTGCCGTGCCGAATCATTGGCGTTACCTTCTGCATATCCGCGCTGCGGCAAGTCCGGGGGGCTGGCCGCTCCTACAGGGGGAAAAGGCGCGGGTATCTGTCGCAACTCAGTGAGAGCCCATGGATACCCGATTCGTGCTTCATTCACGCCACCATGCGCGTGGCGCCATCAGGCCCGTGGCCGTAGCCATTGTCGCGATCTTCGCCGCGCTCGCGGCGGCGGCGTGGGTGCTGATCATCAGGCCGCACCAGGAACTGATGAGGGAAGATGCCGCCGCCGCGCATCTTTCCGCTTCCGCCTCGACGGCGACGCGCGCCGCGGCCACGGCGCCTGTCGACGTGGAGGGGATGGACGTCAACGAGCTGATCAGCGAGGCGCGCACCGCGATGGGCGAGCAGCGTTACCTGGCGCCCGCGGGCAACAACGCGTTCGAGTTCTACCTGCGCGTGCTGGAAAAGGATCCGGGCAACAAGATCGCATCGGATGCCTTGCGCGAGACCTTCCCCTTCGCCGCGACCGCGGCGGAGCAGGCGATCAATTCGCGGGATTTCGGCGAGGCGCAGCGCGAGATCGACTTGCTGGCCAAGGCCGACCCGACCAACTACACCCTGACGATTCTGCGCTCCAAGCTGGATGCCCAGCGCAAGACGCTGGACCAGCAACAGCAGCTCGCGCTCGACCAGAAGAAAACCCAGCAGCAACAGGCCGAGAAGGCGGCGACGGAGAAGTTGGTGGCTGACCAGCTCGCCGAACAGCAGCGGGTCGCGGCGACGGACAAGCAGAAGGCGGCCCAGGCCAGGGAGCCGGCGCAGCAGGCCACGACCCCCGCCACCGCCGCGGCGGCAGCCGGCGGCGCGACCGCGGCGGCGCAAGGCGCGGCCCCGTCCGGGGAGACCACGCCCGCGGTGCTGATCAAGGCGGTCGCGCCGCATTACCCGCCGTCGGCGTTGCGATCGCGCCAGGAGGGCTGGGTGGTGGTGTCCTTCACGATCGATACCGAGGGCAAGCCGGAGGACGTGAAGATCCTCGATTCACAACCCCGGCGCGTGTTCGACCGGGCCGCGCTCGAGGCGGTCAGCCGCTATCGCTTCACTCCCGCGATGAAGAACGGTGTCGCGGTCACGGCCACCCGCGAACAGCGCCTGGAGTTCAAGCTCTAGTCGCCGCTCGGCCCGTCGGCTGCCGACGGGCCGACGGCGCCGGTTCAGCGCGAGGCGCTGCTACGGCGGGCCGAGGACGGGCTCCGGTGCGGGCCCGGCGTGCGCTGCCAGCGGTTGTCGGCGGCCTGCGACGGGGCCGGCGGGTTGCCCTCGATGCCGGCCCAGTCCACATGCGGCAGGCCGAGCAGGTCGTCGAACACCATCGGCATCAGCCCACTCGGGGTGGGGTCGGTGGAATTCCACAGGGTCACGACGCCGGCGTGGTATTTCGGGAAGAAGCCGATCATCGAGCGGTAGCCGGCCACGGCGCCGGCATGGTAGATCAGGGTCTCGCCGGCGTAGGTGTAGACCCGCCAGCCCAGCGCGTAGTGGGCATTGGTGAGCCGGCCGCGGCGCCACGGCGTGGCGCGCAGTTCGCCCGGGGTGGCGACGCCGGGCGTGTGCAATACCTTCAGCAGCGACCGCGGCAGCACGTCCGGGCGGCCGCCCATCTGCGCGATCAGCCACTTCTCCATGTCGCGCAGGCTCGCGTTGACGCCGGCGGCCGGCGCCACGCGGTAATAGGTGCTGTTTGGTTCGAACGGAACCCAGCCCTGGCGGGAGCCCCGATGCGGGCGTGCCCAGCTGGCGCTGGACTCGAGTGCCGCCCGGCCGTAGCTCGCGGTCGTCATGCCGAGCGGATAGAAGATGCGCTTGTCGACCTGGTGGTAGAAGAAGTCGCCGGTGCGGGCAAGCACCACGTCGCCGATGATGCCGAAGGCGATGTTCTGGTAGCCGTAGCACTTGCCCACGGCGCAGGTCATGTCGACCTCGTCGAGCTTGCGCACCAGCTCCTCGTAGGGGACGTCGTCCTCGAGCAGGCTGTCGTAGGTGTTGCGTGGCAGGCCGATCTTCTGTCCCAGGATGTCGGCCACGGTCGCCTGCTCGGCGTCCAGCATGTTCTTCAGCCGGAAGTACGGCAGCACGTTGACCAGCCGGGTGTTCCAGCTCAGCCGGCCATCGTCGACCAGCAGGCCGGTCAGCGCGGTGGCGAAGGCCTTGGACAGCGACGCCAGTCGAAACACCGTCTGCGGCGTGACGGGTTGCCCGGTGGCGGCGTCGGCATAGCCGACGGTCCCTTCGAATACCACCTTGTCGCCGATCACGATGGCGGTCGCCAGCCCGGCGACGGCGTTGCGTTCGCGCAGGTCGGCAAGCCAGCGTCGGTAGTCGGCGATGGTCTGCTTCACGCGCGCCGGCGGCAGCTTGTCGCCGGCACGCGACGCACTTCTGGCACTGGCGGCCGACGTGGAGGGCGCGGCGCCGGCTGCCGTACAGGCGGGCGCGAGTGCGAGCGCCAGCGCCAGGAAGATCGTTCGAAACGGCATGGTATGGTGCGGCTATTCCGGCGTGGGCAAGCGCCTCAGGAGGGAGGACGTGACGATGGGTCTGATCATATTTCTGGTGGTTGTCGTTCTGATTGTCTTGTACTTCGTGGCCATCTACAACGGACTGGTCACCTCGCGCAACGGTTACAAGAACGCCTTCGCGCAGATCGACGTGCAGCTAACCCGCCGGCACGACCTGATCCCGAACCTGGTGGAAACCGCCAAGGGCTATCTCGCCCACGAACGCGGCACGCTGGAAGCGGTGGTGCAGGCGCGCAACGCGGCGGTCAGCGGGTTGGCCGGCGCCAAGACCCGTCCGGGCGACCCTGCCGCCATGCAGCAACTGGCCAGCAGCGAGAACGCGCTGACCCAGACCCTCGGGCACCTGTTCGCCTTGCAGGAGGCCTATCCGGACCTGAAGGCGAACCAGACCATGATGCAGCTCTCCGAGGAGCTGACATCGACCGAGAACCGGGTCGCCTTCGCGCGCCAGGCCTACAACGACTCGGTGCTTGGCTACAACAACCGGCGCGAGGTCTTTCCGGCCTCGTTCGTGGCCAACAGCTTCGGTTTCGTCGCCGCCGAAGCGCTGAAGATCGAGGATCCGGCGGTGCGCGAGGCGCCGAAGGTTTCCTTCAGCTGATCGCCGTGGCATCGCCGCGGCGGCGGCGATGCACCTCGAACGCCGGAGTTTCGATGGATTTCTTTGCGCAACAGGCGCGCGTACGCGGCAGCAGCCGGCGGCTGGTGGCGCTGTTCGTGCTGGCGGTGGTCGCCATCGTGCTGGTCATCGATGCGGTGGTCTGGTTGAGCCTGGGACAGCATGCCGCCGCTGGCGAGACCGCTCGTTCGAACCTGCCGTTGCTGCTGGGCAGCACGCTGCTGGTGCTGGCGGGGATCGGCGGCAGTTCGCTGTTCCGCATCATGAGCCTGGCCAGTGGCGGCAAGGCCGTGGCCGAAGGCGTGGGCGCCGTGCCGGTGCCGCCGGACACCCGCGACCCGGCGCTGCGCCGCCTGCGCAACGTGATCGAAGAGGTGGCGATCGCGGCTGGCGTACCGGTGCCGGATATCTACCTGATGGCCGACGAGCCCGGGATCAACGCCTTCGCCGCCGGCTACAGCGCATCCGACGCCGCGATATGCGTGACCCAGGGCTGCCTCGACCACCTCAGCCGCGACGAGCTGCAGGGGGTGATCGCGCACGAATTCAGCCACGTGTTGAACGGCGACATGCGTCTGAACATCCGCCTGATGGGCCTGCTGTTCGGCATCATGGTGCTGGCGATCGTGGGCCGCCAGGTGATCTGGTTCGGCAGCGGTCGCAGCAACCGCCGCGATGGCGGTGGCCAGGTCTGGATGATCGGGCTGGCGTTGATCGCGGTGGGCTACATCGGCTATTTCTTCGCCCGCCTGATCCAGGCGGCGGTGGCGCGCTCGCGCGAATCGCTGGCCGACGCCTCGGCGGTGCAGTTCACGCGCCAGACCGATGGCATTGCCGGCGCCCTGAAAAAGATCGCGATCCTCAATGCAGGCTCCGGGCTGCAGGTGGCCAACCGGCACGAGGTGGCGCACATGCTGTTTGGCGAGGTGGGGTCGTTCAACGCCCTGTTCGCCACCCATCCGCCGCTGATGCAGCGCATCCGCGCGCTGGAGCCCGGTTTTCGCGAGCAGCAACTGGCCCAGCTTGCCGCATCGATGGCCGACGCCGCGAGGGCGCCGGCGGCGGCGCCGGACGAGTCGCCCCGGGCCGCTGGCGTGCCGGCTGCCGTGTTGCCGCCGCTGCTGCCCGCCGCGATGGTCGGCGGTGGTTCGGCCAACGCGCCTTTCCAGCATGCCGCGGCGCTGCACCAGGCGATGCCGCCGGCATTGGGCGAAGCGGCGCAGCAGCCCGAGTCGGCCCTGGCGCTGATGCTGGCGCTGGCGTTGTCGCTGCAGGACGCGTTGCAGCCGGCGCAGCGGCATATCGTCGCCGATGCCTTCGGCGATGATGTGCAGCAGGCCGTGCAGGCGCTGGTCGGCGAGCTGGCCGAGCTGCCGCCGATCGCGCGACTGCCGCTGACGGCACTGGCGTTCCCGGCGCTGAAGCAGTTGTCGGCAGGGCGGCAGCAGACCCTGCTCGGCGCCCTCGATGCGTTGGTCACGGTCGATGGCCGGGTCGACATCAACGAGTATTGCCTGGCCAGGTTGCTGCGCGTGCAGCTGCTGGAGGCGCGCCAGCCACGCAGCGCGCCGATAGACGGCCTGAAGAAGCTCCCCGCCTGTCGCGCCAGCGTGATCCTGGTCTGCACGATCGTCGCGGCGGCGGGTTGTTCGGACGAGGCGGGTGCGCGCCGCGCCTGGCTGGCGGCCATGCAGCAGGCGTTTCCCGGCGAGGCGATCGCGTGGGTGCCGCCGCCGCGGGCATGGCAGCGGCCGTTCGAGACTGCACTGGACGAGCTGGACGGGCTGATGCCGGTGGCCAAGGAACTGCTCGTCCAGTGCCTGGCCAGCGCGATTCGCGCCGATGGCGTGGTTAGCGTGGAGGAAGCCGAGTTGCTGCGTGTCATCTGCGCCAGCCTGCATTGCCCGGTGCCCGCGCAGGCCGCCGCGTAGGCGCGCACCCTGTGCGCGATGTGCCTGGCCCGCGAGGGCCGGCGGCAGTCAACCGGCCCCGGCCAGGATCATCGCGCTGGCCCGCTCGGCAATCATGATCGTCGGTGCGTTGGTATTGCCGCTGGGCAGGCTCGGCATGACCGAGGCGTCGACCACGCGCAGCCCCTGCACGCCGCGCACGCGCAGCTCCGGGTCGACCACCGCGCGGTCGTCCCTGCCCATGCGGCAGGTGCCGACCGGGTGATAGACGGATTCCGCCTTGCGCCGGATGAAGTCGGCGTATTCGGCGTCGCTGCGCAACTCACGCTCGGGGAATACCGCCGCGCCGCGGTAGCGGTCGAAGGGGGGCTGGGCGAGGATCTCGCGCGACAGGCGCGCGGCCTCGATCATCCGTTCGAGGTCATGGCCGGCCGGGTCGCCGAGGTAGTTGGCGTGGATCGCGATGGCTTGGGACGGGTCGGCCGAGCGCAGGCGCAGGCGGCCACGGCTGCGCGGATGCAGGTAGCAGGCGTGCACGGTGTAGCCATCGCCGGGCAGGCGGTGGCGGCCGTGGTCGTCGAGCAGGGCCGGCACGAAGTGGAACTGGATGTCGCAGCGCGCGTCCTCCGCCAGCCGGCTGCGCACGAAGCCGCCGGCCTCGGCGATGTTGGAACTGCCCGGGCCGTCGTGCTTGCGCAGCCAGCGCAGGGTGGTGGTCAGTTCGTTGAGGTGGTCGTAGGTGAGTTTTTTTCGCGGCGTGTCGACCAGGGTGCAGATGTCCAGATGGTCCTGCAGCTGGCCGCCGACGTCGGGCAGGTCGGCGAGTACCTCGATCGCATGCTCGCGCAGGTGGTCGGCCGGGCCCAGTCCGGACAGCATCAGCAATTGCGGCGAGTTGATCGCGCCACCGGCGAGGATCACCTCGCCGGCCTCGATCCGCTGCGAGCGGTGGCGGCCGCGGCGCAGCTGCACGCCCACCGCGCGACCGTGCTCCACCAGCACGCGTTGCACCAGCGCATGGGTGCATACGTGCAGGTTGCCGCGGCCACGCACGGGCTTCAGATAGCCGGTGGCGGTGGAGCAGCGGCGGCCGTCGCGCTGGGTCACCTGGTACAGGCCGAAGCCGGCCTGGTGCGGCCCGTTGAAGTCATCGTTGGGCGCGTACCCGGCACGCTCCGCGGCCTCGATGAAGGTGGCCGAGAGCGGGTTGTGGTGGCGCAGGTCGGATACCCCGAGCGGGCCGCCGGTGCCATGGAGAGCGCTGGCGCCGCGACCGTTGTCCTCGCTGCGCAGGAACCACGGCAGCACCTGCGGCCACGACCAGCGCGGGTCGCCGGTTTCCTGCGCCCAGGCGTCGTAGTCGGCGGCCGCGCCGCGGACGTAGCACATCGCGTTGATCGAGCTGGAACCGCCGAGCGTCTTGCCGCGCGGCCACCACAGGCGGCGCTGGTTGAGCGCGGGCTCCGGTTCGGTGTGGTAGTCCCAGTTCACGCTGCGGTGTTTGACCAGGCGCGCCAGGCCGGCAGGCATGTGGATCAGCGGGTTCCAGTCGCCCGGGCCGGCCTCCAGCAGCAACACCCGCCGGGCCGGATCGGCGCTGAGCCGATGGGCCAGCACGCAGCCGGCGGAGCCGGCACCCACGATCACATGGTCGTATGAGTTCAAGGTGGTTCCCCTCGCGATGGACGACGCGGCGACCATGCTAGTCTCTGCGCGTCCCCAACTGGATGTGCCTGTGAGTCTGCCCCGTACCGCCGTTGCGGAACAAGACGCCGCGCCGATGTTCTCCGCGCTGGCGTTTTTTTTCGTGATGACCTCGTACTACATCATGCGGCCGGTCCGCGACCAGCTCAGCGGCGCGGTCGGTTCGATCGAGCTGCCGCTGTTCTACGCTGCCGTCTTCGTGGTGATGCTGCTGCTGACCCCGGTGTTCGGCATGCTGGTGGCGCGCTTTCCGCGCAAGCAGCTGCTCGCCTGGACCTACGGTTTCTTCATCGTCTGCCTGCTGGCCTTCGTGCCGGCGTTCATGGCCCAGGACCGCATCGGCGCGCGTGCGCTCGGCGTGGCGTTCTTTGTCTGGGTCAGCGTGTTCAACCTGTTCGTGGTGTCGCTGTTCTGGAGCTTCATGGCGGACATTTTTTCGAGCGGCGACGCGCGGCGGGTGTTTTCGCTGATCGCGCTGGGCGGCATGGCGGGCGCGATCTTCGGCCCGCTGGTCACCAAGTTGCTGGTGCAGCTGATCGGGGTGGCGCCGCTGCTGCTGGTATCTGCGCTGGCGCTCGGCGTGTCGCTGTCGCTGTTGCTGCGGATATCGATCCGGGACGAGCGCAGGCCGGGCGGCAGTGTCGTCCAGCAAGCCGTTGGCGGTTCGCTGTGGGCGGGCGTCAAGGAGCTGTGGGCGAGCCCTTTTCTGCGACGCATGGCGCTGCTGATGCTGTTTGGCGACGGCATCGGAACGCTGGCCTATGCGCTGGTGGCCGATTACGCCGAGGCCCATTTCACCAACGCCGTGGCCCGCACGTCGTTCTACAACGACCTGGATCTGGCCACCAATCTCATTGGCGCCGTGTTGCAGTTGACGGTGACCCGCTGGCTGCTGGTGCGCCGCGGTGCCGGCTGGGGGCTGGTGCTGCCGGCCGTGGTCAACGTGGTCCTGCTGGTGGGGGTCTTCCTGCTCGGCGGCAGCTATCTGATGTTCGGTGCCAGCGTGCCCCTGCTTGCCGTGATGCTCGCCGTGACGCGGGGCTTCGGCTACGGCATGACCAAGCCGGCGAGCGATGCCCTGTATACGCGGGTGCCGCGCGAGACCCGCTACAAGGGCAAGAATTTCGTGGAGACCACGGTATGGCGCTTCGGCGACCTGGTGGTGACCAGCGGGGTAAGCGGACTGGGAGCGCTGGGCTGGGGCGTCGCCGGCATGAGCCTGGTGGCGGCCGGGGTCGCCGCGATGGCGGCGGTGGTGGCGCAGCGCGCCGGCTGGTCGCCGGACCTGGCCCCGGAAGGGCCGGCGCTGGCGGGCGTCGCGGGGAATCCCGCCAGCTGACGCGCGGGCGCCGGGCAGGGCGCCCGTGCGGACTCAGCCGGTGATATAGCGTTCCAGGTGCTCGATCTGTTCGGCCTGGGCGTCGATCACCGCCTTGACCAGGTCGCCGATCGAGATCACGCCGATCACCTTGCTGTTCTCGACCACCGGCAGATGCCGGATGCGGCGGTCGGTGCACAGGCGCATGCAGTCGAAGACGTCGGTGTCCGGGCCGACGGTCAGCGGGGTGCTGGTCATGATGTCCGCCACCGCCGTTTGCGCGGACAGGCGCCCCTGCAATATCACCTTGCGGGCGTAGTCGCGTTCGGACAGCACGCCGACGAGTTCGCTGCCGCGCATCACCAGCAGGGCGCCGATGCGGTGTTCGGCCATGCGCTTGATGGCTTCCAGTACCGGCACGTCGGGGGCGATGCTGAAGATCGTGCTGCCCTTGCTTTCCAGCAGATGCTTGACCTGGCTCATGCTTGGGTCTCCCACCGGCCCGGACGGGCCGTATGGGCCGAGTTTAGCGCCGCCGGTGGCCACCCGTGTAGCGGAATCGTGATGCCGCCTGCCATGCTAGCGTCGCCGCGGCGGCAACGGCTTGCGGGCCTGCAGGTAGGCGGGACCGCCCAGCTGCGCCATCTGTCGCTCGATCCACTGGCTGCGGCGCTGGACGTAGGCGCTGGGCCGGTCGACGTGCAGGCGGCGGGGGCTCGGCAGCACGGCGGCCAGGCGCGCGGCCTGGGCCGGTCCCAGTTGCGCGGGCGTGGTGTGGAAGTAGGCCTCGCTGGCCGCGCCCACGCCGTAGATGCCGTCGCCGAGCTCGGCGATGTTCATGTACACCTCGAGTATCCGCTGCTTCGGCCAGGTCAGTTCGAGCAGCACCGTGAAATAGGCCTCCAGCCCCTTGCGCACGAAGCTGCGGCCATTCCACAGGAACAGGTTTTTCGCCGTCTGCTGGCTGATCGTGCTGGCGCCGCGCAGGCGCCTGCCCTCGTCGGCGGCATCGATCGCCTTGTCGATGGAGTCGAAGTCGAAGCCGTGGTGGAAGGGGAATTTCTGGTCCTCGCCGGCGACCATGGCCAGCGGCACCCAGGGCGATACCTGGCGCCACGGCACCCAGTGCTGGTGCAGCCTGAAATCCCGCTGCCCGTGCACCCAGGCGCCGAGTTGCCGCTCCAGCATCACCGCCGACGTCCATGGCGGGATGAAGCGCAGCACCAGCACCACCAGCCAGGTCAACGCGACCCATCCCAGCAGCAGGATGCCCGCCGCACGCAGCAGGCGATTCGGCTTGGACGGGTGGAGGAGAGGGGACATGGTGGCCGCGGCAGGGGAAGCGGGCAGTATAAGCGGCGTTGCATGGTTGCCGCCGCGACCCCATATGCATCGCCTGTCCCGAACGAGTACGTCTGCCGTGGAAACCCTGCCCCTGAATGATGTGATGCACCGCTTCATGCTCGAACGCGCCGGCGTGCGCGGTACCCTGGTGCGGCTCGGCGCCAGCTGGCGCGAGGTGGCGTCGCACGCCGCCTACCCGGCCGCGCTGCAGGCATTGCTGGGCGAGACGCTGGCGGCGAGCGCGCTGTTGACGGGAAACATCAAGCTCGATGGCGCCCTGTCGATCGAGTTGAAGAGTTCCGGCAGCTTGCGCCTGCTGTTCGCCGAGTGCTCCGACCGCGATCGCCTGCGCGGCCTGGCGCGCTGGAACGAGCCGCTGCCCGGTTCGTGGGCGCTGAACGAATTGCCGGATGCGGTGATGGCCATCACCATCGGCAATGTCGAACGCGGGCAACGCTACCAGGGCCTGGTCGAGCTCGGGCAAGCCGGCCTCGCCGACGCGCTGGAAGCCTATTTCGTGCAGTCCGAGCAATTGCCGGCGCGCATCGTGCTGGCCGCCAACGGCGAGCATGCGGTGGGCCTGATGCTGCAGAAGCTGCCGCACGAGGGTGGCCGCGACGCGGTGGACGATGCCGATGCCTGGAATCGCATCGTCCACCTCACCGCGACCCTGGGGGCGGAAGAGCTGCTGGCCACGGCGCCGGAACAGCTGCTGTATCGGCTTTACCACGAAGAAACGGTGCGCCTGTTCGAGGCGCGCGAGCTGGCGTTTGGTTGCAGCTGCAGTCGCGAGCGCGTGACGGGCATGCTGCGCTCGCTCGGTCGCGAGGAGGTCGAGGCCGCGCTGGCCGCGCGCCATGACGAGATCGAGGTGATCTGCGAATTCTGCGCGCAGCGCTACCACTTCGACCGCATCGACGCCGAACTCCTGCTCAGCGGCAAGGCGCCACCACCGGCGCCACGTACCGAGCAGTGAGCCGGCGCCCGGCGGCGCCGCCACCCCGGTTCAGGCCGGCAGCAGCGGCCCGCCCTTGCGGCGCAACCATTCGGAGGCCGGCTTCGCCGCCGCGAACAGGAAGCCCTGGCCATAGCGGCAGCCTACCCGGAGCAGGGCCTGGCGCTGCGACTCTTCCTCGATGCCTTCGGCGATGACCTTCATCTGCAGCGAATCGGCCAGTACCTGGATGGCACGGACCAGGGCCAGCCCCTGGGTTTCCTCCTCGTCGACCGGCAGCTCGGTGATGAACGAGCGATCGATCTTCAGCGTCTCGAACGGGTACTGGTGCAGGTAGCTGAGCGAGGAGTAGCCGGTGCCGAAGTCGTCGAGCGCGATGCCGACGCCGCGGCTGCGCAGGTTCTTCAGCATCTGCTTGACCTGCTCCGGATTCTCCAGCAGCGCGTGCTCGGTGACCTCGACGCGGATGCAGTGGGTGGGCACGGCGTACTGGTGGAACAGTGCCAGCAGGCGCTGGTCCAGGTCGATCGAGCGGAAATGGCGGCCGGAGACATTGATGCTGATGAACCCCTCCGTGCCGATCAGCCGCACCGCCTGGGCGCACACCTGCTCGAATATCTGCCAGTCGATGGCCTCGGCGCAGCCGCACTCCTCGGCGATCAGCAGGAAGTCGTTCGGCGCCAGCAGGCCGCGTTTGGGATGGTGCCAGCGAAGCAGCGCCTCGTAGCCGGTCACCCGACCATCGGACAGCTCGACGATCGGCTGGTAGAACGGCTCGAACTCGTTGCGGCTGAGCGCATGGCGCAGGTCGCTTTCCATGTCCAGCAGCGAGAGCGCCTCGCGGCGCAGGCGGTCGTCGAACATGGCCGCGCGATGGCGGCCCCCGTCCTTGGCGTTGTACATCGCCGCATCCGCGTCCCGCAGCAGTTCCTCGGGCTGGCGGTAGTGCGGCGCCGACAGCGCGACACCGATCGAGGCGGAGGTGAAGATCTCCTTGGTGCCGAGCCGGAACGGGGTTTGCAGTTCACCGATGATGCGCTCGGCGATCTGCAGTGCATTGCCGTGCTCGGCGATGCCCTCGAGCAGGACCGCGAACTCGTCGCCGCCGAGCCGGGCCACCACGTCGCGGGTTTTCAGGCAGGCGCGGATGCGTCCGCCCACCTGGAACAGCAGGTCGTCACCGACCAGGTGGCCGACCGAATCGTTGATCACCTTGAAGCGATCGAGATCGATGAAGAGCACGGCGAAGCGCTCGTTCGGGTTGCTTTCGTAGCGCTGCATGGCCTGGTCGAGCCGTTGCAGCAGCAGCGTGCGGTTGGGCAGGCCGGTCAGCGAGTCGTGCAGCGTTTCGTATTTCAGCCGCCGTTCCACGCGTTCGCGTTCGGCGATCTGTTCGCGCAGGTCGCGATTGGCTAGCGCCAGCGCGCGGGTGCGCTCGGTGACGCGCCGCTCCAGCCCCGCATAGGCCTGCTTGAGGGAGGTGGCGGCCTGCTTGCGCTGCAGGGCGTTGGCGATGTGGTAGCTGACGAAGGTGAGCAGCTCCTGGTCGCGCTCGTTGTAGGTGTGCTCGGGCGAATAGCTCTGCAGCGCCAGCACGCCGGTCGTCTTGCCGTTCCACAGCAGCGGCACGCCGAGCCAGCACACCGATCGCGTGCCGGAGTGGCTAATCTCGCCGAGCGCGCCCAGCCGATCGATTTCGGCCGGCGTGGCGAGCAGCGGCTTGCCGTGGCGGAGCACGTATTCGGTGGCGCCGCGGCCGTTCGCACGTGCCGGTCGCACGCTTTCCACTTCGTCCACGGAATAGGGGAAGGTCAGCTGCTCGTTGTCCTCGTCCAGCAGCGCGATGTAGAAATTGCGCGCGTAGAGCAGGCCGCTGATCACCTGGTGGGTGGCGGCATAGAACTCGTCCAGGGCTTCGGACGTATTGGCCAGTTCGGCAATGCGGAACAGGGCGGCCTGCAGGCGCTCCCCGCGCTGGCGCTGCAGCACCTGCTGGCGCAGCACGCGATTGGCTTCGCGCAGGGCCGCCGTGCGGTCGGTGACCCGGCGACCGAGTTCCAGGTGCGCTTCGCGCCGCTCGATGGCCGTCTGCACGTGCTGCGCCACGTAGTTCAGCAGCTCCAGGTCCTGCCGCGAATAGTGGGTGTCCGGGCGATAGCTCTGGATCACGATGCCGCCGACCACGCGCTCGCCACGCAGCAAGGGCGCGCCCAGCCAATGTTCGCAGCTCGGGCCGATCAGGGCGAAGCGCGCGCCCAGCTGCTGTTTCAGCTCCTTCACCGAACCCATCAGCGGGCGGCCTCCCTGCAGCAGGTTCCAGGTGAGGCTGTGCAGCATGTTGCTCATCGGCAGGTGCTGATCCGGCGCGGGCGGGTCGGTGTCGGCGATGTCGACGTAGTACGGGAAACGCACGCTGTCGGTGACGGCGTCGTAAAGCACGATGTAGAAATTTTCCGCGTACATCAGGCTGCTGACGATGAGGTGCAGCGAACGCATCATCTCGGGCATGTTGTGTCCGGCGCCGGCCTGCTCGGCGATCGCATACAGTGCGCGCTGCAGGCGCTCGGCCAGGGCCAGGCGGGAAATGGCTTCGTACAGGCGGCTGCTGTCAGCCAGCTGGCGCAGGCGCGCGTTGGCCAGGCGGCCGAACCATTCCAGGCGAGCGCGCGCCTCGTCAGGCCAGTCCTGCCCGGTCCACTCCAGCGCCAGTACGCTGTTGCCCGGCCGGGATGCGGACGGATCATGCGGCGACGGCGTGGCGTCGCTGCCGCCCGGATCGCCCACGGTTCGCCAGCACAGCGTTCCGGGCAGGCCGAGGCTTTCCATCGCGCACTCGCACAGTTCCTTCACGCTGGCGGCGTCGCCGGCGTCGAACAAACGCTCGACGGCCTCGTGCATGGGCGCGAGATCCCGCACCAACGGCCTTGGCAGCGGGGGGTGAATCGTCGGCGTGGCGCTCATGGGACTGAGGTCAGGTCCGCGGCGATCGGGCGCAATCGGCATCGGATGCCTTCATCGGGTGGCGTATGTTCAATCGCACGGGTCCGGGTCAATATCCTGGCTGGCGGGAACCGCAGCCCGCGTTCACGGGTCGAAGCTTGCCACAAACCCGCGCGATTCTGTGCGCTGGCGCGGGTTTTGGGTGTTAGCAAAACGTAAAAAAGGGGTATACTGACGCCCGCATACAGTTCATTTTGGCCGAGAGAGACTGGTTCACTTCCATGCGTCGATTTTCCGCCCTGCTGATTTTCCTGCTACCGCTCGCGGCGGCAGGACAGACGGTGGGCGCCGAGGATGCCATGGCGAGCCGTCTGCTCGCGCAGCCAGCGCTGGGCCCGGCGCATGCGCCCTCGGCGGCGACCGTGCCGCTGTGGCGTGATGCCAAGGGTCACGGGCTTTCGTTGACGCTGGACGACGGCACTGGCCGGGATGCCCTCTTCGACGGTTCGCTGACGGGCCTGCGCGCGGGCGCGGGGGCGACCACCGGCCTGGAGTACGGGATCGAGCCGGGGCTGCAGGCGCATGCCGAGGTCAGCCAGTATTCCTGGGCCAACAGCCGCGACTGGCGGGTGGTCGGCAGCGAAGTGGGCGCCACCTACGACGCCGGCCACTACAGCGTGGGCGTGAGCGTTGGTTCGACCACTACTCCCAACATCGGCAACAGTGCGGCGCTGCCCCGCGTGCTGCCGGGCGCTGCACCGGGCATCGACGGCCTGTACAGTTTCGACAGCAGCTCGCAGCTCAAGGCGCGGGGCCGTCTTGCCCTGGGCATCCGCAGCGGCATCGATCTTGGCGCAAGCGTCGCGCGCATCCACCTGCTGCCGGGCAACCTGCTCGGCGTGGATACGCTGGACCAGAAGGCGCTGAGTTTCGGCGTGGATCACGGTCCGTTGAGTGGCGTGCTGACCGGCCGCACGATGCAGCCGGAGGCCGGCCTGCCGGGGAACTTCGGCGCCGACCGACGCTGGAACAGCATCGACCTGGGGGTCACCTGGCGCCTGCCGTGGCGTGGTTCGGTCAGCGTCGGCGCGCAGAACCTGTGGTCGTCCGGCTCGCCAGCCAATACGCCGGTCGGTCCGGAGCCGGACCAGTCGCGCACACCTTACGTGCAGTACCACCAGGATCTCTGAGGCGTCGGCGCGCTGCTTGCCGAGCCATCCCGTCACAGCAAGACGCCGTCGCCAAAGCGACGGCGTCTTGCTGTGCGCCGGGCGCGGCGGCTCAATCCTGCTTGCGGACGCGCAAGTCGCCGCTGAAGGTTTCCAGGTTGATCTTTCCGCGGCCGTCGCCCAGGCGCGCATCCAGTGAACTGCCGGGACCATGCTCCGGTTGCCGGGGCGTGCCGAAATCGCTGCGCAGGTCGCCACTGAAGCTGCTGGCATGCAGCTGGGCCGAGGTATCGGCGGGCAGCTGCAGCTGGACGTCGCCGCTCATGCTGTCGACCCGCAGGCTGCCGTCCGCGGCCAGTCCGCCGCTCAGCTGCACGTCGCCGGAGACACTGCTGAGGGTAAGGTCCTGCCACGGCCCGCCGGCCGCCCGGATGTGCCCGGAAATGGTCTGCAGGGTCACGCTGCGGCCCAGGGTCGGCGCGAGGATGTCGCCACTGACGCTCTGCAGGTCGGCGCGTTCGGCGTGCCCGGCCAGTTTGATGCCGCCGCTGACGCTGTCGACCTTGAGCGACGGCGTGCGCGCGTTGATCCGCGCCTTGCCGCTGATGGTGTTCACCGCGATGTCGCCGCCGTCAAGGCCATCGATCACCAGCGGGGCGCTGATCACATGGACGTCCAGCGAGGCGGCCCTCGGCACATGCAGTTCCAGTGTGGTCGCGCCCATCCGGCTGTCGCCGCGCCAGTTGAACCAGCCCGAGCCGACCTGCGGCTCGACCTTGATGGTGAGGTCGTCCTTGTTGCCCTGGATATCCAGCGGCTTGGCGCCGTCGCCAAGCCGGCCGGTCACCAGCACTTCGTTGCGATCCCAGGCCACCACGCTGACCGAGCCGGCGATGGCGCTGACGTGGATCCTGGCCGTGGGCGTGGCGTCGTGCTGCAGCTGGATCGGCGTGTCGGCCAGGGCCTGGCCGATGCACAGGCAGAGCAGCAGGGGGAGATGGCGTGCGGTCTTCATGATCGTTCCCGTGGATTCAGCCGGCCCGGTCGGCCAGTTGGCGCAGTTGCGCCTGTTGCAGCTCGGTATGTTCGAGCAGCCGCTGCAGCGCGGCCGAGTGGGGTGCCTGCCGGAGCGCCAGTTGCAACTCCATGCGCGCCGCGTCCAGCTCGATCGCGGCACCGGCCAGGCGCGGGTCGGCGGGCCTCCAGCGCGCCGCGCCGGCCTGGGCGAAGGCGGGCGTCGCGGCCGGGCGCAGCCGGTGCCAGGCCAGGGTTCCGGCACCCAGCAGCAGCGCGGCGGCCAGCCCGGCGCCGAGCAGGCGGGGCCACCGATGCGTCGGCCGGGCGCGCAGCGGCATGGGCGCGGCGTCGATGCGTCCGGCCTTATCGAGCGCGGCCTCGATCGAGGTCCACAGATCCCGCCGCGGGGCCAGCGGCCGGCGCAGCTCGCGCAGTTGGCGACGCCATTCGAACTCGTTCATGACCTTGCTCCCAACAGCCTGCGCAGCAGCTGCCGCGCGCGGTGCAACTGTGCCTTGGAGGTACCCACCGCCATGCCCAGCTCGCCGGCGATCTCCTCGTGCCGCCAGCCTTCGATATCGTGCAGCACCAGCACCGCGCGGGCACGCGGCGGCAACTGGCCGATGCAGCGTTCCAGCTCGTCGCGTTCGGCGGCGCAGAACGGCGTCTCGGCGTTTTCCGGCAGGTCGGCTTCGTCGCGCGTGCTGACCGGGTCGGCGCCGCGGGCGCGAATGTCCATCAGCGCCACGTTCACCGCCAGGCGGTACAGCCAGGTGCCGAACGCGCTTTCATGGCGGAAGCCGGGCAGTCGCTGCCAGGCGCGGATGAACGCGTCCTGGGTCAGGTCCTCGGCGCGGGCGTGGTCGTTGCCGGCCAGCCGGTAGACCGCGCCGTGGATGCGGCCGGCATGCAGCCGGTAGAGGCGTTGAAAGGCTTCGCGATCGCCGTTGGCCGCGGCGCGCACGTCATCGGTGTCGCTGGCTCCTGTGGCTACAGGCGGCATGGAGCGTCCAATGGCAGGGCAGGCGGCGGTCATCTTGCCAGCTTGGATGCCTCCTGGCGGGCAAGGGTTTGAACCCAGGCGCCGGTGGCGTTTTTTGCGGCGGGCAGGTTCCCCGGGAACCTGCCCGCGCTCGCCGCGGCTCAGGCCCCGGCGGCCTCGCACTGTGGCCGGGCGGCATCGGCCAGCGCCGCGGCCACCCGGCGGTGCTCCTGCCGCAGGCGTTCGGGCAGGCGGCTGCCGAACTCGTCGAGATAAGCGCCGATGGCATGCAGCTCCTCCTGCCATGCCGGGGTGTCGACCGCGAGCAAGGCGTCCAGCCGGGCGCGTTCGATCCCGCTGCCGTCCAGTTCAAGCTCGTCGTGAGCGGGCAGGATGCCGATCGGCGTCTCGACACCGTCGACCCGGCCCTGCACCCGCTTGATCATCCATTCCAGCACCCGCAGGTTGTCGCCGAAACCGGGCCACAGGAACTTGCCATCGCTGCCCTTGCGGAACCAGTTCACGTGGAACAGCTTGGGCAGCCTGGCCTGGGGCTGGTCGAACGAAAGCCAGTGCGCGAAGTAGTCGCCGTAGTGATAGCCGCAGAACGGCTTCATCGCCATCGAGTCGCGGCGCAGCACGCCAACCGCGCCGGTGGCCGCGGCGGTGGTCTCCGAGCCCATCGCCGCACCCATCAGTACGCCGTGGCTCCAGTCGCGCGCCTCCATCACCAGCGGCAGCAGGGAGGGGCGGCGGCCGCCGAACACGATCGCGCTCAGGGGCACGCCCTGTGCCGCCTCGGCCTGTTCCGACCAGGTCGGGCATTGCCTGGCGCTTACCGTGAAGCGCGAATTCGGATGGGCGGCCGGGCCGTTGGCCGGGTCGTACGCGCGGCCCTGCCAGTCGGTGACCGGGGTGCCGGGCAGGCCCTCCCACCAGGGCTGGTTGTCGGCGGTCACCGCCACGTTGGTGAAGATGGTGTCGCGCGCGATGCTGTTCAGCGCGTTCGGGTTGGTGGACGCGCTGGTGCCGGGGGCCACGCCAAAGAAGCCGGCCTCCGGGTTGATCGCGTACAGGCGTCCATCCGCGCCCGGGCGCATCCAGCAGATGTCGTCGCCGATCGTCCATACCTTCCAGCCGGCCTCGCGGTAGCCCTGCGGCGGAATCAGCATCGCCAGGTTGGTCTTGCCGCAGGCGGAGGGGAAGGCGGCGGCCACGTAGTGCGTCTCGCCCTGCGGGTTCTCGATGCCCACGATCAGCATGTGCTCGGCCAGCCAGCCTTCGCTGCGTGCCTGGTGGCTGGCGATGCGCAGGGCGTGGCATTTCTTGCCCAGCAGCGCATTGCCGCCATAGCCGGAACCGTACGACTTGATGGTCAGCTCGTGCGGGAAGTGCATGATGAAGCGGCGCTCGGGGTCGAGTTCGCCGCTGGAATGCAGGCCCTTGACGAAGCTGCCCTCGCGCTCGATCCGCGCCTGCGCGGCCGCGCCCATGCGGGTCATGATCTTCATGTTGGCGACCACATAGGCACTGTCGGTGATCTCCACGCCGCAGCGGGCCAGCGGCGAGTCGATCGGGCCCATGCAATAGGGGATCACGTACATGGTGCGGCCCTGCATGCAGCCGTCGAACAAGGCGTCGATCTTGCGATGCGCCTCGGCCGGATCCATCCAGTGGTTGTTCGGGCCGGCGTCTTCCCGCTGCGGCGGGCAGACGAAGGTCAGGTGCTCCACCCGCGCCACGTCCAGTGGATGCGAGCGGTGCAGATAACAGCCCGGATGGGTCTGCTGGTTCAGTTCGACCAGGGTGCCTTCCCTGAGCATCTGCTGCTTCAGCGCCGCGTATTCCGCCTCGGAGCCGTCGCACCAGTGGATATTCGCCGGACGTGTCAGCGCCGCGACTTCAGCAACCCAATTTTCCAGTGACTGCAGTGTGCTGGACATCGTATTCCTCTGAAGGTCGTTTGAAAAAACGAGAGCGCACGCTAGTTTGCGTGAACTGGTATTGCAAGGTTCGACGCAACAAAAAAGGCGCCCGAAGGCGCCAGTGCTTGCAACTCGGCAAAGCCAAAGCGGATCAGGCGGGAATCAGCGTCGCGATCATGTGCTCCACGTACGCCTCGAATTCCTCGTGGTTGATACGCGGCAACCCCAGCGTGAAATTCAGTTGCAGGAAACCGACGTAGGCGGCGTAGGTCAGGCGTGCCCGATTCAGCGCCTGCGGCGGCGCCAGGCCGGCTTCGCGGTAGGCGGTGGTGAGGAATTCCATCCGCCGTTGCGACACCCGGGCCATCACCGGCACCACCTGCGGGTGATCCAGCGCCTTCAGCAGCGCGGCGTATACCCGGTGCGGCTGCAGTTCGTGCGCCACCCGGCGGAACAGCTCCGGCAACCGCTTGCGCGGGTCGGTGATCTGCTCGATCTCGTTGATGACTTCGCGCTCGCCGTATTGCTCCCAGCGCTCCAGGGCGGCGTTGAGCAGCGCCTCGCGGGTACGGAAATGCCAGTAGAAGCTGCCCTTGGTCACGCCAAGCTGGCGCGCGAGCGCCTCGACGGCCAGCGCGCCAACGCCTTGTTCGGCGATCAGCTGCAGGGCGGCAACTTCCCAATTTTCCGCCGACAGGCGGGTACGCTCCGGTTTGGTGCTTACATTCATTTCCGTATGGTAGCCACACGACGGCCATTTGTAATGCTGCGGCACGGGCTGGCGGTTTCGCGGTTTGGCGGGGCGGCGGCGGGTTGACGGCGACCGCTGGCGCAACCCATACTCACCCGTATGGTCACCCCGCACACATTGCCCGACACGATCGTCCGCTTTCCCGTCGCCGGCCTGAGCCTGGCGGTGCAGACGCGCCATCCTGCGGGCGCCCCGACCCTGCTGTTCGCGCATGGCTTTGGCCAGACGCGCGGGGCCTGGACCGGCGCGGCGCAGGCGCTGGCCGCGGCCGGCTGCCGCTGCGTGACGTTCGACTTGCGCGGCCATGGCGAAAGCGACCGCCTCGCCGACGGCGGCTACCACATGGACCAGTTCAGCGATGACATGGTGCGGCTGGCGCTGGCGCTGGCGCAGCCGCAGCCGCCGATCCTGGTGGGCGCCTCGATGGGTGGGTTGCTGGGCATGGTGGTCGCCGGCGAGGTGCGGCCCCAGCCGTTCCGCGCACTGGTCCTGGTCGACATCACGCCGCGCTGGGAGACGGCGGGCGTGGAACGCATCCTGGCCTTCATGCAGGCGCATCCGGACGGCTTTGCCGACTACGCCGAGGCGGCCGAACAGATTGCCGCCTACCTGCCGCAACGGCGCGAGCGCAAGAGCGAGGAGCAGCTGCGGCCGCTGCTGCGCGAGGGCGATGACGGCCGCCTGCGCTGGCATTGGGACCCGGCCTTGCTGGCCGGCCTGGTACACGAGAGCGAGCGCTACCAGCCGCGCTTGCAGGCGGCGGCGGCGTGCATCGACGTGCCTGTGCTGCTGCTGTCCGGCGCGCGCAGCGACGTGGTCTCGCGCGCCACCGTCGACGAGTTCCTGAACCTGGTCCCGCAGGCGCGGCACGTGGAGCTGGCCGATGCCACCCACATGGTCGCCGGCGACGCCAACGACGCTTTTACCCACGAAGTGATCCGCTTCGTGCAGAACCCCGAAGGCATGCCCGCTGCGGGCCGCCGCGACGCCGCTGTTCAACCGCAATGAGGTGCTGAGATGCCCGTGATACTGACCCTGCTGGCGGCATTGATTGCCACCGGCGCCTGCGCCTACCACCGCAGCAGCCTGCGGACCTGGGCGATCGCGACCCTGGCCACCACCATGGTGGTCGGCCTGCTCGCGCATGCGCCGCTGACGATGCTGGTGCTGTTGCTGATCGAGGCCGCCATCGCGCTGCCGCTGCTGATGCTGGGCCTGCGCCGCCGGCGGATCAGCGCGCCGCTGTTGAGGCTGTTCGCCCGGGTCACGCCGACGCTCTCGGAAACCGAGCAGACCGCGCTGGAGGCCGGCACGGTGGGTTTCGAGGGCGAGCTGTTCTCCGGCAAGCCCGATTGGCACGAACTGCTGAAGCAGCCGAAGCCCGCGCTGAGCGAGGAGGAGCAGGCCTTCCTCGACGGCCCGGTGGAAGCGCTGTGCGGGATGATCGACGACTGGCAGATTACCCACGAGCTCGCCGACCTGCCGCCGGAGGTGTGGGAGTTCCTGAAGAAGAACAGGTTCTTCGGCATGATCATCCCCAAGCGCTACAACGGCCTGGGGTTCTCCGCGCTGGCGCATTCGGCGGTGCTGCAGAAGCTGGCCACGATGTCGGCCACGGTGGCCTCGACGGTGGCCGTGCCCAATTCGCTGGGGCCGGCCGAACTGCTGCTGCACTACGGCAGCGAGGCGCAGAAGGAGCATTACCTGCCGCGCCTGGCGGTGGGCGAGGAGATCCCCTGTTTCGCGCTGACCGGCCCGTATGCCGGCTCCGACGCCACCTCGATTCCCGATATCGGCATCGTCTGCACGCAGCTTGTCGACGGCGTGCAGACGCTCGGCATCCGGCTCACCTTCGACAAGCGCTACATCACGCTGGCGCCGGTGGCCACCGTGATTGGGCTGGCGTTCCGGCTGTATGACCCGGAGCAGCTGCTGGGCGGCAAGGAGGACCTGGGCATCACCCTGGCGTTGCTGCCGCGTTCGACGCCGGGCCTGCAGATCGGCCGGCGCCATCTTCCGTTGAATGTGCCGTTCCAGAACGGACCGGTCCACGGCAAGGACGTGTTCGTGCCGATGTCGACCCTGATCGGCGGGCCGCACATGGCCGGTCACGGCTGGCGCATGCTGGTCGAGTGCCTGTCGGTGGGTCGGGCGATCTCGCTGCCGTCCAATGCCACCGGCGCACTGCGCGGCGCGGTGGCTTCGGTCGGTGCCTACGCGCGCATGCGCAAGCAGTTCGGCCTGGCGATCGCCCGTTTCGAGGGCGTGGAGGAGGCGCTGGCGCGCATCGGCGGCCTCACCTACGCGACCACCGCGCTGTCCCGTGCCACCGCCGCGGCGGTGGACCGCGACGAGAAGCCGGCGGTGCCGTCGGCGATCGCGAAATACCACGCCACGGAGTGGGGCCGCCAGGTGGCCAGCGACGTGATGGACGTGCTCGGCGGCAAGGGCGTGCAGCTCGGGCCGAGCAACTACGCCGGCCGCTCGTGGCAGGGCGTGCCGATCGCGACCACGGTGGAGGGCGCCAACATCATGACCCGCAGCCTGATGATCTTCGGCCAGGGTGCGATTCGCTGCCATCCCTACGTGTTGAGGGAAATGCAGTCGCTGTCGATCGCCGACCGCGACGAGCGGCTGAAGACGTTCGACCGGCTGTTGTTCGGCCACCTCGGCTTCGGCTTGTCCAACGCCGTGCGTAGCTTCGCGATGGCGCTCACCGGCTCGCGTATCGGCGACACCGCAGGCGATGCCTACACGCGCCGCTACTATCGCAAGCTCGGTCGCTATTCGGCCGCGCTGGCGCTGTGCGCCGACGTGTTCATGGGCGTGCTCGGCGGCAAGCTGAAGTTCAAGGAGAAGCTCTCCGCGCGCCTCGGCGATGTGTTGAGTCACCTGTACATCGCCAGCAGCATGCTCAAGCGCTACGAGGACGGCGGTCGCCCCGAGGCCGATCGTCCGCTGCTGGCCTGGGCCTTCCACAACAGCGTGTGGCAGATGCAGGTGGCGCTGGACGGGGCGATCCGCAATTTTCCGGTGCGTCCGGTGTCCTGGCTGCTGCACGTGCTGGTGTTCCCGCTCGGCCGCCGCGAGGTGCCGCCGTCGGACCGCCTGGGCCGCCGCGTGGCCGCCCTGATCACCGCCCCCGGCGAGGCGCGCGATCGCCTGATGGAGGGTGTCTACCTGACCCCGACGGCGAACAACACGGTCGGCCGCATGAACGCCTTGCTGCCGGAGGTCATTGCGGCCGAACCGGTCGAGCGCAAGTTCGCCAAGGTGCTCAAGAGCGGCCGCTTCAAGTCGCGCGACTACCTCGGCCAGCTGGCCGAGGCCGAGGCGGCCGGCCTGGTCGATGCCAGCGAGGCGGCGCTGCTCAGGCGCGTGCGCGAGGCGGTATTCGAGTTCATCTCGGTGGACGATTTCGACGCCGACGAGTTGCGCGCGCTCAAGACGCGCGAAAAGGCGCCGGCGGCCACCGCCGGCGGAGCGGCGCCGTGAGTCCGTCGATCCTGTCGGTGTATCGCCGCGTCAGCCGCTGGCCGGCCGGGCACTGGCTGTTTTCACGCATGGTCTGCCACAAGGCACCGTACTTCGCCACCATCGCGCCACGCTTCGTGGCGCTGGAACCCGGACGTTGCGAGGTGCGCATCCGTGACCGACGACGCGTGCACAACCACCTCGGCACGGTGCATGCGATCGCGCTGTGCAACCTGGCCGAGCTTGCGGCCGGGATGATGACGGATGCGAGCATTCCCGCGCAGATGCGCTGGATCCCCAAGGGCATGAGCGTCGAATACCTGAAGAAGGCGGTGGGCGGCCTGCGTGGCGTGGCGGTGCCGGTGCAGGGCCCGCCGGCCGCCGCGGCCGGCCAGGAATGGCCGGTGGCGGTGCAGGTCACCGACGCGGTGGGCGACACCGTGTTCCGTGCCTGGGTGACGATGTGGGTGTCGCCGCGCCAGCACGCGGCGTGACCGCCCTCAGCGCAGCCACGCCGGCTTGACGATCGTGCCGCGGCGTACGGCAACCATCAGCAGGCCCAGCGTGCACAGCGAGCAGGCGAGCAGCGCCACCACCGACGCCTCCGCGCCGAACACGCCGCCGCTGAGCCAGTCCGGCCCGCTGCGCGTGGACACCAGCCAGCCGTCGGCCTTCAGGCCCGAGACCGGGATGCCGTACACCGTGCCCTGGCTGAAGTTCCAGGCCGCGTGCACGCCCATGCACAGGTAGAGCGAGCGGGTGAGGTGATAGAGCAGGCCGAACAGCAGGCCCGCCTCGATCGCGATCGCCGCCGAGCTCCACGCTGTCGCACCGGGGTTGGCGCCATGCGCGAAACCGAAAAACAAGGCCGACAGCAACAGCGCCGCCCAGCTGCCGAGGCCCTCCTCGACGATGCGGTAGAGCACGCCGCGGAACAGGATCTCCTCGCTGATGCCGGCGCCCAGGCCGTACACCAGCAAGGCGGCCAGCCACGGCGCGGACGGGTTGAAAGCGGTGACGTGGTAGCAGCCGAGCAGGTACAGGGTCGCCACCACCACGCTGAACAGCCCGGCGCCGAGCAGCAGGCCGGCGGCGCCGTCGGGCAACAGCTTGCGCAGCGCCAGTTCGGCCGGGTGGCGCCGTTCCACCAGCCTGACCAGCAGCAGGTAGGCGGCCACGGCCGGCAGCACGCGACCGGAGAAAAAACCCAGCGGATGCTGCAGCGGCGAAGTCGGCTGGGTGTGCCAGCCCAGCATGTTCGCCACGAAGCCGAGCAGGAAGGCGGCCGAGAACAACAAGGCGGTGAAGATCAGCATCCGCGCCAGCGGCGAAAACAACAGCCGGCGCTGCCAGCGCGCGGCCCGTGGCGGGGTGGAAAATGCGATGGCGGGTTGCGGCATGCGCGCTGCCATTCCGCTGGAAACGACCCGTGGCCGGCACGCGCTCATCCGGCGGCTCACACGTCGACCGCTGCCGCATGCTCGCGCGTGTTGGCGAAACGCAGCTGCGGCCAGCGCTCCTGCGCCAGTTGCAGATTGACCCGGGTCGGCGCGATGTAGACCAGCTCGCCAGCCGCGTCCAGCGCCAGGTTCATCGCGTTCTTCTCCTTGAACTCCTCCAGCTTCTTCTCGTCGTCGCAGTGCACCCAGCGCGCGGTGGTCACGGACACCGGCTCGAACGTGGCGTCGACGTTGTACTCGTCCTTCAGCCGGTAGGCGACCACGTCGAACTGCAGCACGCCGACCGCGCCCAGGATCAGGTCGTTCGACATCAGCGGGCGGAAGAACTGGGTGGCGCCTTCCTCGGACAGCTGGGCCAGGCCCTTCTGCAGCGCCTTCATCTTCAGCGGGTCGCGCAGCCGGGCGCG